>CACFAO010000005.1 GCA_902564295.1 uncultured Pelagibacteraceae bacterium | reverse complement strand
GAAAGTGCATGGGAAAATATTGCAAATATTACTCCCGACGATACAGATATTGCTGATGCAGTAAATGAAGTTATAAAAAAACTTGATAACGGGCATTTTAGGATTGCAGAAAAAAATGGCAATGACTGGATTGTTAATCAGTGGTTAAAAAAAGCCGTTCTTATATCATTTCGAATAAATGATAATAAAATTTTAAAAGGACCTTACACGTCTTGGTATGACAAAGTAAAAGGTAAAACCGTTGATTGGAATGAAGATCAATGGAAAGAAGCTGGCTATCGACATGTTCCAAATGGTACCGTTCGCGAGGGATCATTCATAGGTAAAGGCGTGGTACTGATGCCATCTTTTGTAAATATTGGCGCTTACATTGATGAAGGCACAATGGTTGATACATGGGCAACAGTTGGATCATGTGCTCAGATTGGAAAAAACTGTCACTTATCAGGCGGTGTTGGTATTGGTGGTGTTTTAGAGCCACTACAAGCAAATCCAGTAATAATTGAAGATAATTGTTTTGTTGGTGCAAGAGCTGAAGTTGCTGAAGGTGTAATTGTAAGAGAAGGATCGGTTCTCTCAATGGGAGTATATTTAGGAGCATCAACAAAAATTGTGAACAGGTCCACGGGCGAAATAAGTTACGGGGAAGTACCTGCTTATTCTGTAGTAGTTCCAGGTAGTCTTCCTAATGAAGATCCAAAAAAGCCAAGCTTATATTGTGTTGTAATAGTTAAAACAGTTGATGAAAACACAAGAAAGAAAACATCGATAAACGATCTACTCAGAGAATAAATTATGGAAGTCGTTGAACTAACAAAATCACTTATTTCTTGTCCAAGTGTCACACCTAATAACGAGGGGGTCTTAGACCTACTTCAAAAGGAACTCACTGACATGGGATTTACATGCAATCGTTATTTATTTAGTGATACTGACACACCCGACGTAGATAATTTATTCGCAAAAATTGGCAGTGGTGCTCCACATTTGTGTTTTGGAGGTCATACCGATGTTGTTCCAGTTGGTGATGAAAATGCATGGAATTCAAATCCATTTGAGGCCACTGAGAAAAATGGAAAGTTATATGGCCGTGGTGCGAGCGACATGAAATCTGCTATAGCTGCATTTGTTTCAGCAGTAAGAGAATACCTAGAGAATAATGAGATGAAAGGAACAATAAGTCTCTTAATTACAAATGATGAAGAAGGTCCTGCAATCAATGGGACAAGAAAAGTATTAGAAGAAATTTATAAAAATGGAGAGAAGATAGATAGTTGCTTGGTAGGGGAACCCACATGCCCAAGTAATTTAGGCGAAATGATTAAAATTGGACGGAGAGGCAGTATCACCACGACTATTAAAGTTTCAGGGAAACAAGGTCATGTTGCCTATCCAGAGTGGACTCTCAACCCAATAAATCCACTGACATCAATACTCAATACACTGTGTAATTTAGAGCTTGATAAGGGTACTGAAGACTTTCCACCATCAAATATGGAAATTGTTAAAATTGAGTCAAGTGAAGGTGCAACTAATATTGTTCCACAAACCTCAACTGGAATATTTAATATTCGCTACAATATTAATCATACAAAAGAGAGTCTTCAGTCAATGATCAATGAAGTTGTTTCAAAAAATATCAATAATAGTGACTATAAAGTTGATATAACTTTTAACAATTCTGCAGAACCATTTTTAACTGAAAAAGGTAAATTTACAGAGATAGTGAAAAGTTCTGTTGATGAGATTACAGGAATGAATTCTTCACTTACAACAACAGGTGGAACATCAGATGCAAGATTTTTTAAAGACTACTGCGAGGTAGCTGAGTTTGGACTTATTGGAGAGACCGCACACCAAATTGATGAAAATGTAAAAACTGAAGATATAACTAAACTTAAAGAAATTTACAGCCTCATAATCACTAAGTACTTCCAATAAAATTCAACTATATATCAATTTTAGAGCTATTTAGGTATTATACTATTAGCAACATTAGCATGATGGTCAAGGCTATATCCAATTTAAGGGGGGAAGGATTAAAATTCCATCTAGTTCCAAACATAATAAATACCTAAATAATTGCTCCAGCTATTTGAAAAAGAAAGTAAACAGTCAAGATCACTGGGAAAGCCCTAAGAAAGTAGTTAAATGATTGCTCAAAAATTTTTTTCATAAATATTTATTACAGATTATTTGCTGAATTCGGGAGGGTAATAACATGTCAATTTGGCAATGGCATAAAATTAATATTGATAGCTATTTGATTAGTATGTGGCCATGTTTGATGAAATGTATAGCGATGATGCTCAAATAAGAAAGCACTACTTACAAGTAAACTCGTGGTTGAGAACTATGTCATCCACAGTCATTAGCCAAAAGAATTTTGAAGCTGAGTCTCATTTTAAAAGAATTGGTATTACTTTTTCGGTCAAAGATGATGATATGACTGAACGAATCATCCCTTTTGACCTAATTCCAAGAATTCTTACAAACTACGAATGGGTAAAGATAGAAAAAGGTGTTTTACAAAGAGCGAAAGCTCTTAATTCTTTTCTTCACGATATTTATAACAGTGGTGAAATTTTTAAGGCGGGGATTGTTCCAAAAGAAATTGTTTATAAAAAATCGTCATATGATCAGTCTATGATCAACTTTTCACCACCAAGAAAGATTTATAGTCCAATAATTGGTGTTGACTTAGTCAGAACAGGAAAAGATGAGTTTTATGTTTTAGAAGACAACTGTCGGACACCATCTGGTGTTTCATACATGTTGGAAAATAGAGAAATCATGATGAAAATGTTTCCTGATTTATTTCACACGAATCGTGTTTTACGAGTTGATGACTATCCTACTAGATTACTGCAGACGCTAATGAGTCTTGCCCCAAAAAAATGTGATAGCAGTATACCAACAGTTGTCTTATTAACTCCAGGCCATTTAAATAGTGCATATTACGAACATACTTTTTTATCCGACCAAATGGGTATTGAAATGGTGGAGTCTCAAGATCTTTTTGTTGAAAATGATTTGCTCTACATGAAGACAGTTGATGGACCAAAAAAAATAGATGTTGTATATCGAAGAATTGATGACGAATTTTTAGATCCTCTTTGTTATAACCCGGACTCAGTCATTGGTGTCCCGGGGATTACTCAAGTTTATAAAACTGGTGGTGTGAATATATGCTCAGCTCCTGGTGCTGGTATCGCAGATGACAAAGCTATTTATATATTTGTCCCTGAAATGATAAAATTTTACCTTGGTGAAACACCTATTCTAGATAATGTTGAAACATGGAGATGTGAAAGAGATGACGAATTAACTTATGTATTAGAAAATATTGAAAAACTTGTGGTGAAAGAGGTTGATGGTTCAGGTGGTTATGGAATGTTAATTGGACCTAAATCAACTAAAGATCAAATTTCAGAGTTCTCTACTAAACTGAAAAGTAACCCTCGAGGATATATTGCTCAACCAACATTAGACTTATCATCCTCACCAACTTTAATAGATAATGAAGTTTCAGGAAGACGAGTTGATTTACGTCCATTCTGTCTTGTTGGAGAAAAAGTACAATTATGCCCAGGGGGATTAACAAGAGTTGCATTAAATAAAGGATCGTATGTAGTAAATTCATCACAAGGGGGAGGGGTAAAGGACACTTGGGTCCTCGCAGATTAATATGCTAAGCAGAACAGCAGAGAATCTTTACTGGATTAGTAGATATATGGAAAGAGCAGAAACTATGGCACGCCTTCTTGATGTGGGTTATAGAATGTCCTTGTTTCCTAACCCTAAAGGCTATCATAATGAATGGGACTCGGTATTATCAGCTGCGGGTGCTGCTCAAGGTTACTTTACTAAATATAATGAAATAAATCAGGAAAATGTTGAGGATTATATTTTTTTTGATGAAGAAAATCCTTCCTCTGTTTACAGCTGTATATCCAAAGCTAGAAATAATGCCCTATTAGTGCGGACTGCATTCACCCCTGAGGCATGGGTTGCAATTAATAAGTCATACAAAGAGATACTGGAGCTAAAAAATAAAAAATTTACTCGTGCTGATCTACCAAACTTTACTGAATGGACTATTCAACAAGTAAATATGTTTCGGGGATCAGCAAACTCATTATTACGAAATGACGGATATCATTTTATATTTCTTGGCACATTCATTGAACGAGCAGATAATTCTGCAAGATTGCTTGATGTAAAATATTTTGTACTGCTTCCCACTGCTGATTATATAGGGGGAAATCTTGATAATTTACAATGGATTATACTTTTACGATCACTATCTTCATTTCGCGCTTTTAGATGGGCTTATGATGGAGACGTGACCTCAACAAAAATTGCTCATTTTTTTATACTCAATAATGATTGTTCACGTTCTTTAAGTTTTTGTATAAATAATATTGTTTATCATCTTAATTGTTTGAAATGCAGTCCCGATAAAATCAGTGATATTTACTCTGGCCTTAAATCAGTTCATAATTCTGTAAAAGACGAAACTGTCGAGTCAATTATTGAATATGGTTTGCATGAGTATGTGACCAATTTTGTATCGAAGATATCTTTCTTAGACAATCAAATTCAAAATCATTTTTTTAGGTAGATTATGTTACTTACAATAAATCATACAACAAATTATGAATATGATGATAACCTATTAGGGTTAATTCAAACAACAAAGTTGACTCCATCACCCTACAATGGTCTTAAAATATTGAATTGGACTGTAAAAAGAAATAACAAATCTGGTGGTGAAATATTTAGAGATGGAGAGGGAAATAATATAATTAACTTCAAAGGCGAGCCATCAGAAAAGGAAATTAAATTTGTAGTTAAAGGAGAAGTTGAAACAATTGATACAAATGGGGTGTATGAAAGTTTGAATGATAAAATCGATCCATATGTCTATTTAAGAAGTACAATTTTAACACTGCCAAATGATAAAATAAAAGAGCTAGCTTCTATTGCCTCAAAAGATAGCTCAAATGAAGACACTGTAACTATTGCTCATGATTTAATGCTCTTAATTGCAAAAAAAATTAAATATGAACCTTATACCACCAATACAAACACAACTGCAGCTATGTCAATAGATCAAGAGAAGGGCGTTTGCCAAGATCAAGCACATATAATGATTTCCGCTGCTAGATACTTGGGCATTCCCTCAAGATATGTAAATGGCTACATGCATAAAAATAGAAATGACTCTGAATTTCAAGCTACACACGCATGGGCTGAACTTTACATAGATCAACTTGGTTGGGTTGGCTTTGATCCTACAAATCAATGTTGTCCTGATGAGAGATATATTCGAGTTTCGTGCGGCTTAGATGCTAGTTATGCAGCGCCAATCAGAGGGATCTTTTATGGTAACACCGCAGAAAAATTAGATATAGATGTTCAAACAATTGAAAACTGCTCACAATAATTAGTATTTAACCTCCATAAAATATAATCCCTCAGGAGGAGCAAGTGCTCCACATTTAGAGCGATCTCTTGAATTAAACGCTTTTTCAAAGTCGCCAAGTGACCAACTTTTTTCTCCAACTAACTTTAAACTACCAACAATTGATCTAACTTGATGATGCAGAAATGATTTTGCAGTGAAACCAAAATAGATATTTTCTTCTGATTGGCTAATTTTTAGGCTGTCTAAAGTTTTTATTGGACTATCAGATTGACAATGAGCTGAACGGAATGTTGTAAAGTCATGCTGACCCTCAATTGAAGAAATGCATTCCTTCATCAAATCAACATCAATGTCTTTATGAACTTGCCAAGCTCTTCCCTTCTCAATAGTGAGTGGTGACTTTCTATTTACTATCCTATAAAGGTATTTTCTTTGAGTTGCATCAAATCTTGCATGAAAATCATTATGTGCTTTCTCTACTTCTAATATGGAAATTGGAAATGGCCTCAAGTGATCGTTTAATGCGTTCTTAATTACATATGGTTCAAGTAATTTGTCTGTAACATCAAAATGAGCAATCTGCCCCATTGCGTGAACACCTGCATCTGTTCTACCAGCCCCAAAGATAGTTATGTTTTCCTCGAATATATTATTTATTGCTTTTTCAATACACCCTTGAACTGATTGTCCATTTTCTTGTCTTTGCCATCCTACAAACGGAGTGCCATCATACTCAATTTTTATTTTGTACCTGTTCATTGAATATAAGAGCCAACTTCAATTTTATGTCCTAAGAGAAAGTCATTAATTGTACAATCTTGTTTACCTTCAACTCTTAGAAGCAACGGTCTAATTGAATTAATGCCACAACCAATTAAAAATTCTTCATTCATAATCTTTCCGGCCTCGCCTTTCTCATGTATTACTTCAGCCTTCAGTATTTTAATTCTTTTATTATTTAGTGAAAACCAAGCACATGGATTAGGATTATAAGCATTTATACGTCTATTTATTTTCTCGGCATTTTCGGTCCAGTCAATTAAAGCTTCTTGTTTTTGTATTTTCTTGGCATAACAAGCCTGCGTGTCATTTTGTTTAGTAAACTGAATAGAGCCATCCAATCTATTGATAAAGTTTATAAGCAATTCAGCCCCTTCATTTGCGAGTTCTTTTTCTAACTCACTGTAGTTTTGTTGTTCTATTTTTATTTCTTTTTGTATCCCAATATCTCCTGTATCAAGGCCTTTATCCATTTTCATAATTGTAACGCCCGTAGTCTGATCGCCTTCAATCATTGCTCTCTGAATTGGTGCAGCACCCCTCCACCGAGGGAGTAAAGAAGCATGTACATTAAAACAACCAAGTTTAGGTAAGTTGATTACTTCTTCAGGTAATATCAGTCCATAAGCAACAACAATTATCATATCCAAATTCATTTCTTGTAGTTTTTTTAATTCCTCTGCTGAACTAATCGATGGAGGTGAGCTAATTTCAATATTTTCAGCTTCAGCAAATTCTGCCACTGGTGAAATTGATAATTTCATTCCTCGGTTAGCCTTTTTTGCGGGAGATGTATATACACCTACCAAATGACTGTTTAAAGAAATAATTTTTTTTAAAGATGGCACTGCGAATGGGGCTGTGCCCATGAATAGGATGCGATAATTTTTCATTTTATCTAAGCGACGATTCGTTCTTTTTTTGATTGCTTTCTTGTTTTGATTAGCTTCTTTACAATCATATTGCGTTTCATATTTGATAAATGATCAATAAAAAGAATTCCCTCAAGATGATCCATTTCATGTTGGATGCAGGTCGCTAATAATCCTTTAGCGTTTAGAGTTGACCTTTTTCCATTATAATCAAGAAAGTTTATTTCACATTCTTCTGGACGATCAATTTCTGCGTATTGATCTGGGACCGATAAACATCCCTCTTCATACGTTGAAAGATTTTTTGTTTTTACTATAATTTCAGGGTTAACAAAATAAAGGGGTTCTTTTATACCCTCTTCATTTCTCCAGCTTATGTCCATCACAATTACACGCAAAGGAACACCGATTTGAACTGCCGCTAAACCTATTCCAGGTGCATCATACATGGTATCCAACATGTCGTCCATTAGATCCTGGATCTCTTTAGTTACTTCATCAACTGGTTTTGAAATCTGTTTTAAAAACGGATCTGGAGCAGTTAAAATCTTTTTTACTGTCATAATCTTTAGATAGGCTAAGTTAGATATAAGGTCAAGATTGAATGAAAAAATTGAGAAAATACAATAAAACTAAATTTTTTGTCGTGCACTGAGAGCAGCGGCAATAGTTCCTTCATCCATGTAATCCAACTCACCGCCAACGGGTACACCGTGACCTAAGCGACTTACTTCAACACTGTGTTTTGACAATGTATCTGCTACATAATGAGCGGTTGTTTGACCATCAACTGTTGCACTCAAAGCCAATATGACTTCATCAATTTTCTCGCCTTCAATTCGATCAATCAGTTTTTTTAAATTTAAATCATCTGGCCCAATGCTGTTTATGGCAGATAGGTTGCCACCCAGCACATGATACAATCCATTAAATACTTCAGATTTCTCAAGTGCCCATAAATCTGCGATATTTTCAACAACACAGATTTGATTTTTAGATCGACCTTCATCTGTGCAGATCATGCATGGAGAATTTACATCAATGTTTCCACAAATTTCACATGTAACAATATTTTCACTCGATGATAAAAGCGACTCAGCTAGTGGGACCATTAACTGTTCTTTGTTCTTTATTAAATGAAGTGCTGCTCTGCTCGCAGATTTGGGTCCAAAACCAGGCAGTTTACTGATTAAAAGTATTAACTTGTCAATTTCTGGATTAGATATACGAGATTTCATGCTAGAAAGGCAGTTTCATTCCTGGAGGAAGTTTTATACCACCGGTAAGCGAACTCATTTCATCCGCAATTTTTCTTTGAATTTTATCTCGCGCATCATTAAAAGCTGCAAGTATCAAATCTTCTAAAATTTCTTTCTCATTTTTATCTATTGCTGTTTCGTCAATGTTTACAGAAGTTACATTATTTTTTCCATTTATAGTTATTTTAACTATTCCTCCGCCTGAGATACCCTCGGCTTCCAGTGTTTCTACTTTTTCCTGAGCCTCAGCCATTTTTTTTTGCAAGTCTTGGGCCTGCTTAATCATATTGTTAAAATTATTCATATTTATTTCTCTTCAATTTGTTCAACTTCAGTTCCAGGAAAGAAATCAATAATTTCTTTTACTTTTGGATCCATTTCTAAGGATGTTTCTCCTGATTTATCCTGTATTTTATTATCATTTTTTTCAACCATATTATTTAGTTCACTTATTAATTCATTAGGTTTTGGTATATCATTTAAATAAATGATCCTAATGATCAACATTTCAAGAGAAGTTATAGGAGAAAATGAGTCTGTAACTTCATGCAATCCCTTATTAAGCATTTGCCAGATCATTGAGAGAGTGGATACATCAAGATTACCTGCTACCTCTTGCACTGCATTATATTCACTGTCTGTAAGTGAGTTTTTAACTCCCTCAGCTGCATCAATGTTAATCATAGTTAAACTATGAACAGTTTCTATCAGATCTTTTACAATCATTGATGGATCAGCTCCGTTGTCATAAAGTTCGTTTATTTTTTCAAGTGACTGTTGAGTTTGACCAGCAGTAATGAATTTAATTAATTCTAAAATTTTGGTTGGATCGTTTAGACCGATCATTTCTTTCACTTGCTCTTCAGAAATATGCTTACCTGAAAATGCAATAGATTGATCGAGTATAGACAGGCCATCTCTAACAGATCCATCTGAAGCTCTTGCGATAATTTTTAATGCACCTTCTTCAAAGTCAACTGACTCCTTTTCACATATAGATTTTAAAAAAATAACTAAATCATCAGGTTCAACCCTTTTTAAATCATATCTTTGGCATCTTGATAGTATAGTTGTAGGTATTTTTCTTACCTCAGTAGTTGCAAAAATAAATTTCACATGAGGCGGTGGCTCTTCCAATGTTTTAAGTAATCCATTAAAGGCTGCGGTCGATAACATGTGAACTTCATCTATAATATAAACTTTATACTTTGATGACACAGGCGAGTATTGAACACCTTCAATCAGCTCTCTTATATCAGCTATTCCGGTGCGCGATGCTGCATCCATTTCATAAACATCAACACTTCTTGACTCTGTTATCGCTTTACAATTGTCACAAACCCCACATGGCTCGTTGTTGTCTTGCTCTGTTATGTTTAAACAATTTAGTGATTTTGCAATAATTCTAGCTGTTGTTGTTTTCCCTACACCTCTAACCCCTGTGAGCAAATAAGCGTTGGCAATTCTATTCATCTCGATTGCATTTTGTATGGTCTTAGACATGAGATCTTGACCAATAAGTTCACTAAATTTTAGTGGCCTATATTTTAATGGAATAGGTATATTGGTTGTTTCGGACATAAAAAATCACTAATCTTCAGTGGGAGATCAACGTAACCCAAATATCTTCGTTACGGCTGCTTCTTTTCAGACCTGACCGGATTGGCGAATAACTTGTCTACTCAATCTCCCAAAATATTGTATCATAACGAAATTAAAATGTTGTTTAATAAATAATAAATTAATGAACAAAATAATATTTGCGAATAATCCTCTAGATAGAATGTCAGGTTTTAGAAGCAATAAAGACTGGCAAAAAGCAAATTTATTAGACAATGAAACACGTTTTGTTGTTTTTCGCTCAGGGAAACCATTAATACACGTGAGTAGTGAACCTGGCTCAAATTCAACAATTTTTTTAGCTACATATGATCAAATAAAAAATTTTATTAAAGATGCTTATTATCTTTTCCTGGGTAAGTTAAAAGATAAAAGCTACTACGCAATAGATTTATCAAAAATTGAGAAAGACTTAGACAAAACTGCATTTCCTAACTGTAAATTTATTGATCTAAGATCCATAGCGCAGAGTATTTCCCCAGAAGACACAGGTATTCTTGCTCAGGCTAAGTCGATGGTCGAATGGAATTCATCTAATATTTTTTGCACCAGATGTGAAAGTTCCCGACTTGAAACTGTAGATGCAGGTTGTAAAAAGATTTGCAAAAATTGCAATATGGAACTATTTCCTCGCGTTGACCCTGTCGTAATAATGCTTCCTATTTTTAAAGACAAATGTTTACTCGGTCGCCAAAAAATATTTCCTCCCAGAATGTTTTCAGCACTGGCAGGTTTTTTAGAACCAGGTGAAACCATCGAAGATGCAGTTGTGAGAGAGGTTAAAGAAGAAGTAGGGCTAAATGTAACAAGCGTTGACTATAAATTCACCCAACCATGGCCATTCCCCTCTCAATTAATGATCGCATGTTTCTGCCAGACAGATGGCGACACAACAGATTTAGATCAGGATGAAATTGAAGATGCAGTATGGTTATCTCGAGAAGATTTAAATCGTATATTTGTCGGTAAAAGCCCTAACAGGATATGGATACCTCCTGCAATGGCTGTAGCTCATCAATTAATTGTTGCATGGATGCACAATAAGTAAACTAATTATTTCTATATGAATGTTTTGGATAAACACCTAAGACTTTTAGTTTTTCAGTATAAAAGGATAATTCTTCTAAGGCTCCTTTTACTGATTGATCTTCGGCATGACCATCTAAATCAATATAGAATTGAGCTTTATTAAAATCACCATCAACAATAAAGCTCTCTAATTTAGTTAAATTGACACCGTTAGTTGCAAAACCACCAAGTGCTTTATAAAGAGCTGAAGGCACACTCTTTACTTCAAATATACAACTAGTAAGGTATGATAGATTTTCGTTTCTTTCTTGCTGAAGTTCTTTTGACATTATCAAAAAGCGAGTTGTATTATTTTTCATATCCTGAATATTTGTGTCGATTATATCTAATCCATAAATATCAGCCGCTAATGTTGAGGCAATCGCCGAGTCTTCAGTTGTCCCATACTCACTAATAAATTTAGCAGAGCCTGCCGTGTCTGCCATTATAATGACATCTAAATTATATTTTTTTATAGCAGCATTACATTGTCCAATAGCCATAGAATGACTACGCACATTTTTAATTGTATCTAAGGACGCACCTGGTTTTACCATTAATTGATGATTGATCTCTTGGAAATGTTCTGAATATATTTTTAGATCGTACCCGCCAAGTAAATAGTGAATATCCGCTACCCTACCTGCGACTGAGTTTTCAATCGGTATCATGGCTAAATCACAATCTGATGCATTGACTTGCTCCATAGCAGACTCAAATGTTCTGCACGCAACAGGATTATGATCAGGTGTAGCCTCATTACACGCAAGATGTGAATAAGCTCCGAGTTCACCTTGGAAAGCTATTTTTTTCATTTACTTAATATTTTTCTAATTTCTTCTAAGTCATCCGGAGTATCAACTCCGAGAGGCAAAAAGTCAATTAAACCAATTTTTATTTTCATTTTGTTATCAATGGCTCTTAATTGCTCTAATTTTTCATTTTTTTCTCTCTCAGTTTGAGACAAAGTGACAAATTTTTCTAAAGCATCTCTTTTAAAAGCATAAATACCTATGTGATGATAAAGATTCTTTTCATCATAATCTCCCTGTTTTCTTACAAAATTCTCTGCATAAGATTCTGTTTCAGTACCCGATAAATTACAAATTGCTTTCACAAATTGCTCTTTCTTTATATCTTCCGCACTCTCAAACTGGGTGACCAATGTACCAATTTCATCTTGTTCAGAAGATAATAAATTAATAACCTTCTTTAAAGCAAACGAATTAATTGTAGGCAAATCGCCTTGTAAATTTATGATGTAATGAATCATTTTACCTGGATCAATTTTTCGAAGTGCTTCATACATACGATCAGTACCTGTCTGATGATTTTCAGCAGTCATGCATACATCACCTCCAAGACTTTCAATACACTTGGCAATTTCATCACTGTCTGTAGCAACCACTACTCGACCCAAATCAGAAGCAATGGCTGACTCCCAAACATGTTGGATCATTGGTTTGCCAGATATGTCGAGCAAAGGCTTATTTGGTAGCCTGCTCGCTTGTAATCTGACCGGGATGATTATCGCTGTATTTTCTTGGCTTATCATAAATAAATTATGCGACTAGAAGACGCATAAAAACTTGCATAAATTGGAATATTATTTAAATAATTATCTAATTACGTCAATAGACATCATGGATTCGTTCGAAATTAATAAAATAGTTGCCTGTGTATTAGTTGTAGCCCTCGTATTTATCGGCTTAGCAAATTTCAGTGAGATTTTATATCATGTTGAGAAACCGGAGGTAGCGGCCTATCAAGTTGAAGGGTCTGAAGATATGGTGGTTTCTGCATCAGCAGCAATGGCAGATGACACTGCTACAGCGGAACCTGAAATACCAATTCAGACTCTGCTTGCATCAGCGGATATAGAAAAAGGTGCAAAGGTCTTTAAGAAATGTTCACAGTGTCATGTTTTAGAAAAAGGCGGAGCAAATAAAATTGGGCCAGCGCTCTGGGATGTCGTAAATAAAGATATTGGTTCAAAAGAGGATTATAAATACTCAAACGCAATGGCGGCCTATGGTGGCAACTGGACATACGAGCAACTTAACGGTTACCTTTTAAATCCAAAAAAATATATTGAAGGTACAAAAATGTCTTTTGTAGGTCTAAAAAAAGAAAAAGACAGAGCGAACGTCATACTTTATTTAAGAAGCTTCAGCGATAATCCTGCACCCATTGAATAAGTTCAAATAATCTTCAATATATTGATTGACGTCAGTCGGCACTATTACCTATTCTAATATTTAATGACGAGAGAAAATGTAGGATTATCAATTTATTTTGATAATAGAATGTTGCGCATCTTGCTGCTTGGGGCAATTAGTGGCTTTCCTTGGGTGATAATTGGAAGCGCTCTTTCGCTTTGGCTTAAAGATTATGAATTATCGAGAAGTACAATTGGATGGGCAGGTCTAATTTTTAGTGTGTATGCAATTAACTTTATTTGGGCTCCAATCATTGATCGTGTAAAAATTCCTATCTTAACTCAAAAAATTGGCCACAGAAAATCGTGGATCATTACTTTACAAGCAATAATACTGATATGTCTATTTATTTGGACGACACTCAATCCTGTTACAAATTTAGAATTAATTATTTTACTTGGATTATTGATAGCTATTTCCTCCGCATCTCAAGATATAACAATAGATGCTTTAAGAATTGAGCAGATAGGTGAGAATGAAAAAGCATCAATGGCAGCTGGTGCATCAATAGCTGTGGTTGGTTGGTGGACAGGTTATAAAATAGGTGGAATGCTCACACTTTTTGTTGCTGATTATTTTGAACAGCAAGGCTTGGCTAATTATTGGCAATTAACTTTTCTGTTCATTTGCCTAATCATTTTTCTTTTTAATGTCGGACTTTTATTTATTCCAGAAGATTTATCTAATAAAAGGCATGTTGCTCAAAAAAGTGATCAAGATCGTTTAAATTTAAATAAATTTTCAGCCTGGTTTGTAAGTGCTATTATAAGTCCTCTAATCAGTTTCTTCAAAAAAAATGGTTTAACCATCAGTCTATTGATAATTGGGTTCATATTTTTATTTAAAATTGGCGAAGCATTTTTGGGACGTATGTCCATTATATTTTACGACGAAATGGGATTTTCAAAATCTGATATTGCAATTTACTCAAAGGGACTTGGATGGATAACAACAATTGTATTTACATTATTGGGCGGTTGGTTTTCCATAAAATCTGGTGTGGTTAGAGCACTATTCATTTCAGGAATTGCAATGGCGATTACAAACATAATGTTTAGTGTAATGGCATGGTCTGAGAAATCAGTTTTACTTTTTGCTGCCGCTGTATTACTTGATGATTTGGCTGCAGCCTTTGCAACTGTGGCATTTGTTACCTTTATTTCGCTACTTGTTGACCGAACATATACCGCAACTCAATATGCCCTCTTGGCATCGCTTGGAACAGCTGGAAGAACACTAATGGCATCATCATCAGGATCATTAGTCGACTGGTTGCAGGGTGATTGGGGTGTTTTCTTTATAGTTACCGCTGTCATGGTAATTCCTTCATTGATTTTGCTTTGGTTTATTAGAAATAAATTTTCATTCAATTAATTTACAATCTTCCAAGCTTTTTTATCTTACCATTTGATTTTAATATTCTTTTCTTCGCTGTGCTTAGTGGCTCAATCGCAGTTTTCATATGAAAGGCGTTTGCATGAATGATATTCAAATTATCAATCATCATTGCAACGTGCCCTTTCCAAAATACTAGATCTCCCGCTTTGAGATCTTTTTCATACTTAACTTCATTAGTAACGAATATCTCTTGCATATCTGTATCCCTTGGAAAAGGCCTGTTATTAATCTGATGAAGATTTTGGATTAACCCTGAACAATCTATGCCCATTGAGTCTCTTCCACCCCATAGATAAGGGGTATCTAAGTATTGTTTTGACAAATCTATATGATTGAATTTGCTGCTTTTAACCTTTACAAGATCTAAACTTGGACACCAACCCAAATTTTTAATTAAAGAATATTTTCCCTTAATTTTAATTACCTCAACTAATGAGTTAAAACTTAAGTAACCTCTCGTAACACTTTTAATATTTGGTTTAGTGTAAATAACTGTTCTTAAGGAGATTACTTTTGAATTAGGTTTATAAGTTTTTCTCGTTAGATTAATAGAAGGAGTATATCCAACATAATTATCTCTTCGAGACTGAATCCAAGACCACCCATTTTTAGTTTCAAAGACATCGCATTCTTCACCATACAATAGTTGGGTGCTTAATTTTGAACCTTTATTTGAATAAAGTGGAGTAAATGTACTTTTAACTGTAGCCAGCTTTGCCGCAACATATTTTTTTCTTTTTACAATAGCTTTGTATGCAGTTGATGCTAAATCTCTTCTTATTGGAGTAATTCTTGTGTCAAATATCACTTCTATTGACTAAAGGGCAAGACCGAGATACAGAAAAACAATTATTAAAATACCAATACCACCAAAGATCATTGTCGCCCTAATCGTGACATCTAACTCCCTTGCTGCAAATAGGTGATAGATTAATGAGCCGATTAGAGGAATGAACATGACGATAAATGTCCAAATTACTTTTCCAGTCGTGCCTCTATATTTTGAGAGAAATAAATCAAATAATGCAGTAGACGTCCATGTCGCATATAAAAATATGGGAAGATAATAGCCATAAAAATTAAAAAATAATGATAAAAACGGTACATCATTTAATGGAAAAAAAGTAACACCTGGCATCTAGAATCTCCTATAAATAGGTTAAACAATTAAAGTATTAGTTCAAATAGTTTCTTGCTTCTTCTGGTAATTCAATATCATTCAGTACATCTTCGAATTGTTGAAAAACCTCGACAGCTGGCTTTACAGACTTTCTGATCATATAGGTAGGTAAATTTTTCTTATCATATCCTTGATTTAACAACTTTTCCATAATTGGCATATTTGGTTGACTCTCAGGTTTAGGAAAAGATCTCCAGTCACCTTGTTGATATCCACCGTCGCTCGCATGAATAATTCTTGCAAGCGATGACCACATACCTGAGAGATCTGAGCTAAGTGGAATGTACCCTGCGTCACAATTATTTAAAGACTGTAATCCTGGAGGTATAGAAGTATTAAAATAGTTTCCTTTAAAACAATTACCAAGATTGGATACGCCACTAATTGCCATGTCTGCCCTGTTAGATGATAAAATTAGATTATCTTCAACTCTGTTTCCATGAGCTGGCCAATAATTCACATCAGCTGCTGCAGTGAGAATGACGCCATATAAATCATGGTTAGCAATCACATTATTTTTGATTATGTTATTATTGCCACCAGCAATGATAACGCCGTTGCCAAAAGATAAGTAAGTTGATTTTGTAGCAGGAGCATCATTATTGTTGTTATTTTCAATTAAATTCCCAATAATAAATGTCTCTCTTTCAGGAGGTAGTAATTCAGAATCTAATGTATTTGGAGCTAGACCTCCTTTATTATTTCTGAATACTGAACTAATAATGTAGAGAGAACCTCCAGAATTAGTTCCGGAATAACCTAGTCCGTTATTTTCTGAAATAACATTATTCACAATTGCATCGCAAGGATAGCATTGTCCAATATAGAAACCTGCATCAGGAGATCCTGACGCGTATGAATGCTCTAATACTCCATCAACAGCATCAAATGCATAAACACCATAGTCACCGTTGTTGTAAGCTGTTAAATAAGAACCCCGATATCCCTTGACTGTTGCCCAATAAAAACCATTGAGCAATGCATTGCGCGCAGTAATGTTTTCAATCACAACGCCATCGACACCTGCAACAAGAACGCCATTACCTCTTTCAAATTCACCATCGATAATTGTGTTATTTCTATCCCAGCCACGAATTGTTATTGAAGGAACATTGACAACAACTTCTTCATAGTAAATTCCGGGTTTAATCAGAACCAAGTCCCCAGGATTTGATGCATTAACCGCATCTTGAATTGTCTCATAATCATCTGGTACATTTCTCACTGACCCAGAGAAAGATGGAACAACGTCCATTTTTGAGAAATTTGTATAATCCTCATAATTTATATCACCAACAACAACAGACCCAACCATCCCCCACTCACCATCAGGTGATGCATGAAAAGAGCAAAGATATTTATATAATCCCTCAGCTTCATACGTAATATCTAAGTAATCACCTTTAGGTATCTCTTCATATGAGCCCCAGGTTTCGTCAACGGCAATTACATTATGTGGATTATTGCCCCAGTTATTGAACCTAACTTTCCCTCCTTCATTTATTCTTACTACTGGTGGAGAGTATGAGTTATCAATTACCCGCACTCCAGTAAATGCAGCTGATTGATTTGGGTCATTATCGCAAGAAGTAAAAAAAATCAAAGATGATAAGAAGAAGATTATGACAATAAAACTTTTTTTTGTAGCTATCATTTTTTAAAAACCAACTAACAATCTTCTTGCAAGTCCAATGATAGGTGCAAGAAAACCTAAATTACCTCTGGTCAGCATAAAAACGACAGCAATTATAATTGCGGCAAAGATAATGATCTTTATGACACGGGATAATTTGCCAGGCTCAGTGTTGACTAAGGCCCTAATTATAAAATATAAAGTAGCTGCTCCTAGAACAAAAAAGACTAAAATTTTTATCATGACAAATTTTCCTATTAAAGATTAATTTGACTGGGAAAATAAATCAACTGGTTAAAGATTATTCTCTAACTCATATTTCTCTATTGCCTCGGCTAACTCGATTTTTTCCGAACAATTGAAGATACAGATATCTGTCAGTATTGCCAGGTTTTCAAGGGCCATTTCATATCGATTTGTTTGTAGATATAGCTCGCCTTGATAAGCTAGAATATCGTCATGTTGCGGTTCAATTTCTAAACCTGTATTATAATATAGTTCTGCGTCATCAAATTTGCCTAGTTTGCGACTTGCAAAGCCAATTAAATTCCAACCGTTTGCATTTTGAGGATTTTCATAGACATAAATTTCTAAGTCTTTGAGCGCACCTTGATAATTCTCATTCTTTTCGATTTCAAACAGAATTCGTTTTAACTCCTTATCATACCCAGTACTTCCCGAATAACTTCCTCCACCGCTATCAGAGCTACCTCCTGAGCTGCCGCCAGAACTACCTCCTGAGCTGCCTCCTGAACTACCTCCAGAGCTGCCGCCAGAACTACCTCCTGAGCTGCCGCCACCGTCATTCTTGGCTGAAGCAGAAAAAGCTAAGCTAATACTGATAAGAATGATAAAGATTATATTTTTCATATTTTCCTGAGATAATTCTAATGTTATACATTTCAATAGAAAAAATGACTGAATTCGACATATACGCATATGGCGTACCAATTGTTCTATTACTCATTACAGCAGAGGTAATTTACTCTACTGTAAATGGGTTAGGTTTGTATAAATTTAGAGATACGATAGCGGGCCTAGGATTATTAATTGGAAATTTTATGATTGGGCTTCTAACAAAAAGCTCAATTTTTTTTCTATACATATATCTTTACCAATTCAAATTACTTACAGTGAATGAACTGCTTCCAACATGGGCTGTTTGGATCGTAACTTTTGTAATGATTGACTTTGTGTACTACTGGTATCATCGCTTTTCGCATAGAGTTCGTTTCATGTGGGCAGTTCACATGAACCATCATTCTAGTGAGGAAATGAACTTTACTGTTTCATTAAGGCAAGCTTGGTTTGGGCCGATAACAAAAGTACCATTTTTCATTGTAATGCCATTAATAGGATTTGATCCAATTATTACTGCTGTAGCAGGAGTTGCGTCTACACTTTGGGGCGTTATTGGGCACACACAATGGATAAGACGACTGGGTGTTTTAGAATACTTTTTAGTTACACCTTCATCACACAGAGTTCACCATGGCAGTAATGAATGCTACATTGATAAGAATTACGGTAACTTACTAATCGTATGGGATAGACTTTTTGGAACTTTTGCAGAAGAAATTGAGCCTGTAAAATTTGGAATTAGAGAAAATGTGAAAACATTTAATCCTATCAAAATAACTTTTATGTTTTGGCAACAAATGATTTCGGATTTTAAAAATTCGAAAAACCAAAAGGAAAGATTCCTCTCATTCTTTGGTAAGCCTGAGTGGAAGCCATGATTATCTTGGATTATTCTGGATAAATTCAATATATTTCACAAGCTCGGGTATTTTGTCGTCTTCAATGTCTTTATATGACATTCCAAAATGATTTTTTATTTCAAGTGCAATATGAGCATAAGGATTTCGACCTTTTGGGTGTGAAGGATGGTCGGGTAACCTACCTATAAGTTCATCACCAGTTTTCTGGATTAATTTCCAAATTTTTTTTTTATTATCTTCATTCATATGTAGCTGAAATATAAAAATAAATAAAAACAGTTAGTTAATATTTATTATTCTAATATATGCCGCCAATCTGGCAAATAATTATTATTAATAATTATCCATACTATTTAATAATAGTTTCTGAAATTATTATTGAGGTGCTTTATGAAAGCCGAAAAAATTTTTGAGCAAGTTGTAAAACAAATTAAAGTTTTTGAAAGTGCTGGTGACAGAAAAGTCTTTAGCCGATTAAGTCATTTTCGCCGATCAGTTTATGGTATTAGAATATGCTATGAGATAATGAGACTATATTTTGATTCAAATGTTAATAAAATTGAGTGCACTAAAGAATATCTAACAAAAAACATGTCAGATCTTGCTTCGAGAGCTACTATAATTAATTTTATTAACGATGAAATAAGTAAAGGATCACTTGTTACTCAAGTTAGCTCAAAAGATAAGAGGGTTAAGATAATCCAGCCAGCAAGTGAATTAATTGATGAATTCACAATGTGGCTAGATATGATAGATAAAGCAGCTTAATTATTCTGCTGCTTGTAGATTTACTGCTGAGACTTTTCCATCTTTTTCCTCAGCGTCATATGATAGCTTTTGGCCTTCATCCAATTTTTTCATACCCGCAGCTTGAACAGCTGTGATGTGAACAAATATATCTTTATCACCTTCTTCAGGAGCAATAAATCCATATCCTTTTTTTGGGTTAAACCATTTAACAGTACCAGTAGCCATAGTTGTTATTCCTTTTTTATTTAATTTAGACTTCGTATTACTCCATAAAAAAGGAACAAAAACGTAATCTTTAGACGGATCTTATAGCTATATATAGACTAAAAGTAAATTGTTTTAATGATAATAATTGAATTAACTTTACGTTTAAATTTGCAAAATACTCGTATCTAAATAGAAGGTATAACTGATTTTATGGATCTCACTAAAGATAATATTTCAACTTTAATAAGGCAAATTGCAATTCCTTCAAGTGTTGGTACTCTTTTTCAAACACTCTATAACATCGTTGATGTTAAGTTTGCTGGATTAATATCACCTGATGCTATCACTGCAATTGCAAAATCATTTCCAATTTACTTCATAATCATTGGGTTTACCGCAGGTTTATCTATTGGAGTTACAGCACTAATTTCAAACGCTCTTGGAAAAAATGATGAAAAAAAAGCATCGCTCCTTCTTGCTCAGGCTATTCTTACTAGTTTAATTGTATCTGTTCTAATTTCGTTAGTTGGAATTTATGGAACAGAACCTATTCTTATATTTTTGAAAACAGATCCTGAAATTATATTCTATGCGAAAGACTATATGGATATAATTTTCATTGGTGCCTCATTGTTTTTCTTACAATTGACTATTAACTCATTTCTAGCTTCTAAAGGGGATACAAAGTCTCTAAGGAATGTCCTAATTATTTCATTCTTTCTTAATCTAGTTTTGAATCCCACATTTATTTATGGAATATATTTTATTCCTGCAATGGGAGTGAAAGGTATAGCCTTAGCAACATTAAGTTCACAACTGTTTGGATTAATTTATATTGCTATGAAGGTAAATAAGACAAATTTAAAAAAATTTCTTTACCCAGAATGCTTTGTGCCAAAATATAATTTACAAAAGGAAATTTTAACTCAAGCCGTTCCCGCTACAATTTCAATGATGTTTATTGGTTTGGGAGTTTTTGTCTTATTGTTTTATGTTTCAACCTATGGGGATTATTCAGCAGGCGGGTATGGTACAGCGATCCGCTTTGAACAACTTTTTCTATTACCTGTTTTAGGCTTAAATGCTTCTACTCTCGCTTTAGTTGGTCAGAATTTTGGCGCTATGAATTTTAGCAGAATTCATGAGACCTATAATAGATCAATTTTTTATGGAACTTTCTTTATGGCTATATGTGGACTATTTATTTTCTTTTTATCAGACTACATCATGTTCTTTTTTAGCGATAACAAAGAAATTATTTATTATGGATCGACTTACTTGAAGATCGCTGCATTTGCCGGACCTTGCTATCCAATTTTCTTTATATCGTCAGCATTGCTTCAAGGACTTAAAAAACCAAATTATCAAATGATAATTAATTTAATGAGAATGGTGATATTACCAGTTTGCGGACTTTCCGTTGCAGTTCTCTATTTAAAAGTTGATTTTACTACAATGTTTTTAGTGATATTGATGATCAACTACATATTTGCAGCTGCAGTCTACAAATTTTCGACTTACCAAATCAGCTTTATGCAAAAAAACTATAATCCAAACTTTGATGCCGTTTGATTAAAAAATCCTTTATTTTTTTGATCTGAAATCCAATGATTTATAAAGTTTATCCATTCTTGGTCACCTCTCGGTAACAAAATTGCGAATAGTTTTGCATTTTTAGGCTCATCAATATTTATGATTGATAGCTCTGGATATAAATTGATAAGCTTCAATGCATCAACTTTGCTTGTTAATGATACATCAGCTCTACCTGACAACACTTCCTGATATTCACGTGCAGGAGCCTCAACCATTACAATTTTAGAATCTGGAAAAGATTTTTTAGCTTCATTTTCAAAGACTGTTCCGAGCGTAACAGCAACTGTTGTATTGGCATTATTGATGTTATCCCAGCTTCCAATATTTTCTAAATTTTTAGCCAGTGTCATTGCTACCGTTCCAGTACCGTAATATGAATTCGAATAACCAGCGGTAAGTGCTCTCTTAGTCGTTATTGAAGCGCTGGATGTCATATGGTATTTAGAGGCTACCACACCTGAAACAAGATTTTTCCAATCTGTTGCAACAAACTCAATATCAACACCCATATCTTCAGCGAGTTTTTTTGCTACATCAATATCGTAACCTTCGTATTCATTTGTTTCAGGATTCATAAAGCTCCAGCCAGGAAAATCGCCAGTTGTTCCGACTTTAAGTACGCCAGTTTTCATAATTTCATCTAGTGTGGATGCATATGATAAAGATGAGATAAATAATGCAGTAGAAATTAATAATGCTTGAATGAGCTTCATATGATTTTCCTCTTTTTAATATTTTTAAAAAATTATACGTTTATATTTAAATAATATAATTATATTTTTTATCATGAATTTCAACATAGCTGGAAAAATCAATGTCTTCCTGATGCTTTTGTCTTTATTAGTTTTAGCAGGATGTTCATCAAATTATCAATGGGGTTGGTATGTAATTCTGCCTAATAATAAGATTGGACTATCGAATATAGAGTTTTTAATTGGTGGTTTGGGTTACACCATAATTCTATCGGTAATTTCAATTATAATAGCAATATTTTTGGGCTTAATTGTCTCTGTTGCAAGTATTTCAAGAAACAGAGCTCTTAACTATATAAATGTTGGCTATACGGAGATAGTTCGAGCAATACCAGTTTTAGTCATGATTTTATGGGTGTACTATGGATTACCTGTTTTACTAAACTTAAATTTTACTGCATTTACTGCAGGAATCATCGCATTAAGTATCTGTGAAAGCCCATTTATAGCGGAAATTTTTAGATCTGGTATACAAGCTGTGCCTAAGGGTCAAAAAGAGGCCGGTTCATCTATGGGTATGAATTTTTTTCAAATTTTCTATCACATCACATTACCTCAAGCAATTCGAATAATTTTACCTGCATTAGGCAATCAATTTGTTTACATGCTCAAGATGTCATCCCTCGTATCAATCATTGGTCTGAACGAGTTAACAAGAAAAGCTAATGAGCTCGTAGTTAGTCAATATCGACCTTTGGAAATTTATACATTTTTAGTATTAGAATATTTAGTCCTCATTTTAGTAGTTTCTTTTTTAGTAAGACGTCTTGAGAAAAAACTGAAGGTTTATTAAGTCCCGCAAAAAGTTTTATAGGGAATATTTGTTTTAGTTGGTGTTTCCAAATATTTGATGTTTACTTTTTTTAACTGGTAAGGTGAAGAAATTATTTTGTTAAGCTCATTAAACTTATCAAGCTTTCCATCTATTTCGGCTTCACTGAGCGCCTCTTCAACCAAATAATTTCTTGGAATTAAAATTGGATTACAACTCATCATCACATCTAAATATTCCTTACTTTTAACTCTTTCTTTCCATTCTTTTTTCCAATTATTAAACTCATCATCTTCAAACTCTTTATCGCCTGCATGATCATAATACATTAGATTACAAAATGTATTTGTAAAATCTGGTTTTTTTTGTTGCATCCATTTGATTAAGTTGTTGATGAGTTCTTCATCATCTTCGCTTTGATCTTTAATGCCTAGTTTTTTTTTCATCATTTGGAGCCATTTGTCCTTAAATAATGAACTAAAAGTGTTTAAAAGATTTTGAGCAATTTCAATAGATTTTTTCTCGCTTTTGTCGATGAGTGGTAATAAGCACTCTGCTAATCTAACTAAATTCCATTGTATTATTGAGGGTTGATTGGCAAAAGAATATCTTCCTTGCGAATCAATAGAGCTAAAAACTGTATTGGCATCATAATGATCCATGAAAGCACAAGGCCCATAATCAATCGTCTCTCCTGATATTGTTGAGTTATCAGTATTCATGACTCCATGAATAAATCCAACACGCATCCATTCAACAATTAAGTTTATCTGTTTTTGCATGACAGCTTTTATGAATTCAATCGCTATATTTTCGGAGAATTTTACATCACTAAAATGTCTTTTTATTGAGAAATCTAGAAGAGATTTCATACTTTGATAATCTTTGTGTGCTGCTAAAAACTGAAAAGTACCAATTCTTATGTGGCTGCTTGCTACTCGTGTTAATATAGATCCTTTTAATGGAACTTCTCGATAGACTTTTTCACCGGTCTCAACAACTGCTAAACTTCTTGTAGTTGGAATACCTAAATAATACATTGCTTCACTAATTAAATATTCACGTAACATTGGTCCCAATGCAGCCTTACCATCTCCACCCCTTGAATAAGGTGTTCGTCCAGAACCTTTATACTGAATATCAAATATTTCACCCTCTGGGGTCATTTGTTCACCAACAACATGAGCTCTACCGTCACCAAGAATTGTGAATTGTCCAAATTGATGCCCAGCATAAGCCTGTGCGAATGGCTTTGCTCCATGGGGTAATTGATTTCCTGAAAATAAATTTGATAGGTCTTTTTCCGAGATCCCTTTTAAATTTAGACCAAGTTTTTTAGCCAGCTTATAATTAATAATTACGGTGCTTGGATTATTAACTGCGTCTGGTTTTAATTCTGAGAACAGTTTGTCAGATATTTGGGTATAACTGTTTTGTAAGTTCCATCCTGGATCAGAAAGGGATACATTATTCTTCATTGTTGTTGTAAACTTAATTTAATTTTACATATATTTATATCAAAATGTTAATTCAAAAAGAACTTGAAATAGTAGTTGAAGGAAAAGGGCTCTATAATATTACAGATATTATAAATCAAGCTATTAGCAAACATAGAATATCAAAAGGTATCTGCACTATTTTTATCAAACATACATCCGCATCTCTAATTATTCAGGAAAACGCTGACCCTAACGTCCTTAAAGATTTAGAAAATTACTACGACAAAATAGTACCCGAAAACGATAATTATTTACATAGTGAGGAAGGTCCGGATGATATGCCTGCACATATTAAATCTTCTTTGACAAACACAACGCTAAGTATTCCAATTAAAGAAAAAAAAATTGAGCTTGGAATATGGCAGGGAGTGTATTTATTTGAGCACCGATATAAGAATAATGATCTTGGAATAAAAAGAATTATTTCAATGACAGTGATTGCTTAATGAGGCATTCTAAATTTATCGTGGCAAGCTTTGCAACTCGACCAAATTAAATTCTTCTGAGCCTCTTTTAATTCATCTCCTGTAAGGCTAGCAGCAATCTGGGTAAATTTTTTAACTTTGTCTGAAGTTTCAATCATCAAAGCATTAAATTCATCTTTTTGAAGCCAAATAGTGGGCAAAGCTTCTGTATCATAACCTGTTTTTGAATTTTCAGGAAAAAGATCAATGAGTTTATCGTAATTTGCGCTCATTTTTTCAGAAAGCTCTATGACTTTATCATTATTACCTTTTGCTATTTCTGCAGACATTCTTTTTGCATGGCTATAATTTTGCTTAAATAATGATTTTCTTTCTTTTATAATTTTTCCATGGTCGTCAGCAAAACCAATAAAGACAAAAAATAAAGATGCTAAGATTGACGAAAGCAGTATTTGCAAAATTATTTTCATAATTTAAATATATATTATGAAAATTAAAAATGACAATAGTACTTATGGGGTTCTTGCTCGACTCTTTCATTGGCTCACTTTTCTAATCCTATTAATTCAATTACCTCTAGGACTTTATTTGGACAATTTGGAGTTTTCTGAATTTAAATTAACTGTTGAAAATACACACATCATGATTGGTATGAGTATTTTTTACATAACATTATTTAGAATGATTTGGAAATTTTTGAATCCAAAGCCAATAACTTCAGCTGTGAATAAATTACAATTAATAGCATCAAAGGCAGTACATGGACTTTTTTATATTACTATTCTTTTAATTACAATCAGCGGAGTCTTAAAACTTTTGCTTTCTGGCGAGGAAGTTAATTTGATTATTTCCACTGTATACATTGACTATTTTAACTACGAGCTTGCAGACCGATTCCAAACTGTTCATGTTATTTCAGCATATTTTTTGATACTTCTTTTCACTATTCATTTAGGAGCTGTTGTGTATCATCATCTCATACAAAAAGACCCAATTTTAAAAAAAATGCTGTGATCAAATATGACCGATAATCCTAATTTGTCTCAATTTCTCGATAGGCTGGAAAAATTAAGTGACGAAACTCGAACTAAAGCAAAAAACAAAAGGCATAAACTTGAATTAAGAACAGCAAGAGAAAACCTCGATCACTTAGTTGATGATCAAAGTTTTTTAGAATACGGTGCTTTCGCGGTAGCAGCACAAAGAAACAGAAGAAAATACGAAGATCTTCAAATTGATACTGCGGCAGATGGTATCATTACTGGATTTTGTAAAATCAATTCTGATCTTATTGGTGAGGAAAAGTCTGATGCAGTCAGTATTGTTTACGACTATTCAGTATTAGCAGGTACTCAAGGTTTTTTTCATCATATGAAACTTGATCGCATCTGTGAAAAAGCAAAAGAGTTTAAACTTCCAATAGTCATCTATACTGAAGGTGGAGGTGGAAGGCCTGGAGATACAGATGTAACAACATCTGTTGCTGGTTTGCATGTCCCATCTTTCGCTCTCTGGGCAAGTTTGTACGGTAGATGTTTGCGGATTGCTATAAATAATGGATTTTGTTTTGCTGGTAATGCAACTCTTTTTGGAAGTGCTGACATCAGGATTGCTACAAAAAATTCCTGGATAGGAATGGCGGGTCCTGCAATGATTGAAGGCGGTGGACTTGGAAAGTTTGATCCAAAGGAAATAGGACCATCAGACATTCAAAAAAATAACGGAGTAATTGACTATGTTGCTGAAGACGAAAAAGAGGCAACTATTATTGCTAAAAAAATACTCTCATACTTTCAAGGAGACATAAAAGATTGGAAAGCTGATGATCAGACTCAACTAAGTAATATTATGCCCAAAGATAGAAGATGGTCTTATCCAGTAAGAGATATTATAAAAATTATTTCTGATATTGAAGAATATACCGAAATAAAACCTGAATATGGAAAAGGAATTGTTACGTGCTTTATTAGAATAGAGGGAAAGCCTTTTGGGTTATTGGCAAATGATAGTCAACATTTAGGGGGCGCAATTGACTCCGAAGGAGCTGATAAAGCATCTTCTTTTATTGAAATTTGTAGTGAATATAGTTTGCCGATTATTTCACTAGTTGATACGCCTGGATTTATGGTGGGGCCAGATAGTGAGAAAGAGGGGTCTGTTAGAAGAATGTCAAATCTTTTTAAGATAGGGTCGAAAGTAAAAGTACCTTTAACTGCAATTTTTTTAAGAAAAGGTTATGGACTTGGAGCTCAGGCAATGGTTGGTGGTAGTCTTCATGAGCCGGTATATACGGCCGCCTGGCCAACAGGTGAGTTTGGAGCAATGGGGTTAGAAGGAGCTGTAAAACTTGGGTTTAAAAAAGAGCTAGAAAAGATTAAAGATAATTCAAAAAGAGAGGAATTATTCAATAGTCTAGTTGAAAAACTCTATGATAAAGGAAAAGCCATAGAAGCTGCTGCTCACCTTGAAATCGATGCGGTAATTAATCCATCTGAAACACGAAGTGTAATCTTAAAATCACAAAAGGCCTTTGTATGAGAAATTATGAATTGGATGACAACAGATATTACAAAGCGAGATTAGGGTTGATCGTTCTTCAGAGCGATGAAACTATCGAGCAAGAATTCAGAACTATTCTTGATCAAAGTATATCAATCAATCACTCACGCATTTACTGTGACAATATTGTAAGTAATGAAAATCTTGGACTAATGGAAAAAGAATTGCCAGCAGCATCTGCGTTATTGCCTGATATTCAGTATAATAGTATTGGATATGCCTGTACATCAGGTGCAACAGTTATTGGCTCAAATAAAATTGAGAGTCTTATAAATAAAAAACATAAATCGGCATTTGTAACTGATCCAATAAAAGCTGTGAAAAAAGCTATGAGTACCTTAGGCTGTAGAAAAATAAATTTTGTATCACCTTATCAGGAATCGGTAACAAAATCTTTACGTGATCATTTACATGCTAATAATTTTGTAATTCAAAATCAAATTTCTTTTAATGAATCCGATGATAAAAATGTTGCAAGGATTTCAGATAAAGACAGCCTTGAAGCTATAATAGAAGTTGGTAAACAGGATTGTGAAGCTGTATTTATTTCATGTACAAATCTTAAAACATTTAAGATTATCAATGAAGCAGAGAAAGTATTGGATAAACCAGTAATCTCATCAAATCAGGCGATTAGCTGGCAAATGTTAAGAGAGGCTGGAATTAATAGTACTGCTGGCCCAGGAATTCTTTTTTCAAAACATTAGCTAAGAGCTAACCAAACACCAACACCCATCATTAAGAAACCTGCTAACCCATTAATAAGTCTGATATTATTTTGTTTTTTTAACATAATGCCTAAAGCTTGACCTCCTGTTGCGTAAATCATAAGTGAAATGAACTCAATTATAAGAATAATTATTACCAGTGCTGACATTTGTGGGATTAAATTTGCTTCGTAATTAATAAATGCAGGTACCATTGCAATAAAAAATGCCCAACCTTTTGGATTCGCAACAGGAGTTATAAAACCTTGCATTGCTAATTTAAAAAAATTTATTTCAAATGAATGTGAACCATCCAAATTTAATGCAAGTGATCCCCTTGAGTTAATCATTTGATAACCAACAAACATCAAATAAAGGCCTCCTCCATATTTGAAAACGGTAAATGCAATTGGAAAAGATGAGATGATCGTTCCACCTCCTACCACAGCTGTCCCTGCCACAATTAAAACTCCGATTAATTCTCCAACCATCATTTTCATTGTATTTTTTACACCTAAAGTAATTCCCATTGTTAAAGCAAGTGTCATGCATAAACCTGGTGTAATAGATATTATGAAAAAAAACTGGTATGAAAAAATAAAGTAATGAGAAATCGAAGATCATAAGAACGAGCAGTAGTATTTAAGGGGACAAAAAAAACGGGGCGCAACACAAACCCATAAAGGTCTCTGTTCCGCCCCGAAACTCGGCCTCCCGCCGACAAACTCCCCGAAGGGCTTTCGTTCTTTGTTCGTCCGATAAATTCATATTAGCAAATAGAAAAAATATTTTAAATCAGTTTTATTAAAAAAACTCTTTATACGATGTGGATAAGTGGATAAATAGTTTTTACCAAAAGAATCAATACATAATTAAAAATACTTAATTAAGACTCTATTCCCCAAGATAAAGAATTCCATATTCTCTCATGAAAATAATAAATAGTTACCTTTGTAATAACTTCAAAAGCAGCAATTAAACCAGCAGTTTCAAGAACTGAAAAATCTGATTTTAAAATTACCAAGTAACTGATTAAGAATGTATCTGCTGTTGCCGTTACTCTCTAGGTAAGAGCCTTTACTAATGATCTTTTTTTTGAACTTTTAAGCACAATATTTAATTAGTTATCTAATAAAACTTTTCAAATAGTAGCTTTTTATATTAATTTTAAAAAATTAAACTATTGATTTAATTTGCCATTTTGACTACTGGTGTTTCTTTTATTGGAAAATGGACGATTGCAGAAGCAAACCCTAAAATAACACAAGCCCACCACATAATATCATAAGAACCATAATAATCATAAAATCTGCCACCAAACCATGACCCTACAAACGAACCGACTTGGTGAGATAAGAAAGTAAAACCATAAAGCATAGACATATACTTGGATCCAAAAATAACTGATATTATTCCACTGGTAAGAGGCACTGTAGATAGCCATAGTATTCCAAGAAGTGATGCAAAAATCAAAACTGTAATTTCAGTTTTAGGCAAAAAAATAAAAATTAAAAATAGTAAGGCACGTAAAGTATATAAGATTACCAGGAGATTTTTTTTAGACCTTAGGTCACCTAAGTGACCGAAAACAAGCGTGCCTATTACATTAAATAAACCGATTAGTGCTAAAGACCAGGAACCGATCCACACAGGTAAAGATAAATCATCAAGGTATGCGGGTAGATGAGTTGCTATAAAAGAAATATGGAAACCGCAAACAAAAAAACCAATTGTCAGTAAGACATAGCTCTTATTTACAAAAGCTTCATTTAAAACAGAAGCTAAAGATCTATTAACTTCTTCATCTATTCCACTTTTGGATGAATGCTTTGTTAATACTAGTGAGAATAAAATCATGATAAGTGAAATAAAACAAAGATATAAGATTGATCTTTGCCAATCACTCATTTCAATTAAGAAGCCTGTAAGAGGAACAATTAAAAATTGACCTAGCGAACCTGCGGCCATTACGACACCTAGAGATAATGTTTGGTATTTGCCTGTTACAGCTTTACCAACAGCCCCTAATATTACAGCAGTGCCGCATCCAGCACATCCAAATCCAAAAATTACTTGTGAAACGATAAGAAGTAATGAACCTTCAACAAGTGACATTAAATAAAGCCCAATTAAAAAGAAAATTACTCCTAATAGGCCAGCTACTGATGAGCTATATTTATCTGCTATGGCACCAAAAATTGGTGATCCGATACCAATCATAAGAAATTGTATTGCAATGGCAAACCCAAATACTTCTCTACCAGCTTGTATATGTTCAGAAATCGGGATCAAATAAAGTCCAGAAGAATGCCTTATACCGAATGAAACAAGCAATAGTATGCAGCCTCCAATAATTACTAATGTTGAATAAGAGTGTCTGAATAACTGCATATTTTAATTTATATACTTCCAACGTCGAATTGATACTATAAATCTCATGATATTTACAATTATATACCTTCTTGTCTTGGTAATGCTTCTATCCATGGTGATTTATAAGCAGGTGAAGAAAATGGAAAGTACTAGAGCATTTAATGAAAGAACAATGTTAATTTTATGGCTTGTGCTTGGAATGGTTGGACTTATAACTGGAGGGCTATAACGTATAAACTTTTATTACATTGATATTTTGATTGGGTACTTATGAGAAAAAAAATCTTGCTTGTATTTTTCGCATTGTTTTTCTTCATACAACCTTCATATTCCGACGACAGTATTGAAGATAAGCCTCCAGAAATATTCACTGGAACCTCTGTTGAACTTGATAGGTTAGAAATTCAAAAATCGCTTAACCTAAAAGAAAATGGAAAATTCGTATCAAGTAAAAATTGGATGATTGTTACGGCTAATGCCTACGCTTCAGCTGCAGGGGCAAAAATATTACAATCTGGAGGTACAGCGGCAGATGCAATGGTCGCAGCTCAATCTGTATTAGGCTTAGTTGAGCCAGAGTCCTCAGGAATTGGTGGGGGCAGTTTTTTATTATGGTATGACGGCCTAACTGGAAAAACAATTACTCTAGATGGTCGTGAAACTGCACCACAAAATTCAACGTCAAATCAATTTCAAAATAGTGATGGAACTAAAATGAAGTTTTTTGATGCTGTCATTGGTGGTCTCTCAGTAGGTACACCAGGAACTCTAGCATTAATGTACGAAGCTCAAAAGAGATGGGGCAATCAAAACTGGTCAAAACTTTTTGAAGATGCAATTTTCCTAGGTAAAAATGGTTTTTTAGTTTCGAAAAAATTATCCTCATCAATTGAAAGAGATAAAGATAGACTTAGTAAAATAAAAAAAACAAAAGAATATTTTTTACCAAACGGAAAGAGTTTAAGACATAAGCATTTATTGAAAAATCGTGCCTATGCAAATACAATGCAAAATATTGCTAATAATGGTATTGATAATTTCTACAGAGGATCTGTAGCCCAGGACATTATTAACACAGTAAGCAATTACACCTTAAATCCTGGCTTCTTAAAAATTGAGGATTTGAATAACTATAATGTAATCGAAAGAGATCCTGTATGTGTAAATTATAAGGTATACGATGTATGTGGTATGGGTCCACCTTCCTCAGGGGGTGTAGCCGTGGCACAAATATTAAAAATTATAGAACCTTATGACCTCAGGTCTCTTAGCTTTTCAAATCCCGTAACGTGGCAAATAATTGGAGATGCAACTCGTTTAGCATTTGCTGATCGCGATCGATACTTAGCAGATAGTGATTTTGTTAGTATACCACTATCTGGTCTTTTAAATGAAAACTATCTAATTGGAAGATCAAATCAAATTAAAGCGGGAATTAAGACTGAAAATATCGTCTCGGGTAAACCATTAGATGATATTGTTTATGATTACGGTATTGATAATTCGATTGAACTTCAATCAACAACACATATCTCAATTTTAGATCAGTATGGAAATGCACTCTCGATGACATCATCTATTGAAAATGCATTTGGATCGAGACTGATGACTGAAAGCGGATTCTTACTCAATAATCAACTTACTGATTTTTCATTTAATAAAGAAGTTGATGGTAGACTGATTGCAAATAGGTTAGAGCCTGGTAAAAGACCTAGGTCATCAATGGCTCCAACTATAGTGTTAAAAGATGGTAAACCTGTCATTATTATTGGCACTCCTGGAGGTAGTAATATTATTAGCTTTGTGGTCAATGCATTAGTTGCGTTAATGGAATGGGATATGAATATTCAAGAAGCTGTTTCTCATCCTCATGCAATCAATAAATGGGGAAAGTTCGAAATTGAAAATTCTCCTTATTCAGCAAAACTTGCATCATCATTAGAAGAAATGGGATATGAGATTAGTTTCAGAAATTATTTCTCAGGTCTGAATGGAATTCTAATAAATAATGAGATTATGGGGGGTTCAGATCCAAGGCGAGAAGGTATAGCCTTAGGAAATTAGTTGAAGTTTCTAAATATAGCAAATGAGTGCTTGAAACTTATTTAATTAATTAAATAAATGATTAAGAAACTTCTTTTTCTGATAGCGACTTCTTTAGAGTGTTTCTATCCATGCAATTATAGACACACATTTCATCCAGAGCATTTAAATTTTCTATTGCTAAATGAGTCCTGTCAGTAGCAATATATACCTGTCCTAAAAGACTTAATAAATACTCATTATCTGGTTTTTTTGATAGACCCACCAAGCCGTATAGTTCAGCATTATGAAGATCACCAACTTCAAATGATGATAATGCTCTTAGTTCCCATGCCTTATAGTTTTCTGGCACTATTTCAATATAATCTTCAATTGAATTTAATGCAGATATGTAGTCTTTATTCCTTACTAATGTAACTATCTCTCTTAACTCCTTGTCATATATATTAGCTACTTCATTGACAGGCATCCCTCCATTTCCAGCACCACATCCACACCCTTTTTTCTCAGCAGAGGCGTATGCTACAAAAGTAAAAAACAGAAGCGAAACCAAGATGAAGATTTTTTTCATACCTTTGTTAGATAGTCTTTTAATAATGATTTTCAATCCTTTTTTTGGCGGAAAGGATGGGATTCGAACCCACGATACGGTCACCCGCATACACGCTTTCCAAGCGTGCGCCTTCAACCACTCGGCCACCTTTCCTTATTCAACTTTTAAAGCAGCGATAAAGGCTTCTTGTGGAATATCGACCTTACCGTAAGTTCTAAGTCTTTGTTTTCCTTTTTTCTGCTTATCAAGTAATTTTCTTTTTCTATCAGTAGCTCCTCCTCCATGTATTCTCTCAATAACATTTTTTCGATATCCTCTGACAGTTTCGCGAGCAATAATTTTTCCACCAATTGCTGCCTGGATAGGAATATGGAATTGATGACGAGGAATTAATTCCTTTAATTTTTCACAAACAGCTCGACCTTTTTTTTCAGAAAAGCTTCGGTGAACAATGATAGATAGTGCATCTACTGATTCATCATTTACCAATATGCTTAGTCTTACCAAATCACTTTCAACATACGCATCAATTTCATAATCAAAACTTGCATATCCACTAGAAATCGACTTCAAGCGATCGTAAAAATCAAAAACAATTTCATTTAAAGGTAATTTATAATTTAGAATTACTCTTGATCCTGAATAAGATAATTCTGTTTGCATTCCTCTCTTGTCTTCACAGAGAGATATGATACTGCCTAAGTATTCATCAGGACATATAATTGTTGCTTTAATCCAAGGCTCAGAGATACTTTTAATTTTCATAACATCAGGCATGTCTGCAGGATTATGTAATTCAAGTGAGCCTCCGTCATTTAAAACTAAATTATAAATAACGCTCGGAGCTGTAGTTATTAAATCTAAATTGAATTCTCTATCGAGCCTTTCAACAATAATTTCTAGATGTAATAATCCAAGAAAACCACATCTAAAACCCATTCCAAGAGCCGCTGAGGTTTCTTGTTCGAAATGAAAACTGGAGTCGTTAAGCTTTAACTTTGCTAAGGCGTCTTTTAAAAATTTAAAATCAGCTGCATTTGTTGGAAATAAACCACAAAATACTACAGGCTGACTTGGCTTGAAGCCAGGTAAAGGCTCTGTCTGTTTGTCATTCGCCAGCAATATTGTATCCCCAACCTTAGTTTGGGCTACTTCTTTAATTGCGGCAGTTATAAAACCTAATTCACCAGTATTGATATACTCGTTATCGATCATTTTTGGAGTGAAACAGCCAATTCTCTCTATTAAATGTTTTGTATTAGTTTGATGGAAACGAACCTCCATACCTTTTTTTAGAATTCCATCTATCACACGAACCAATATAACAACACCTAGATAGGCATCATACCAACTATCTACTAACATTGCTTTTAATTGTTTACTTTGATCACCTACAGGAGATGGTAATTCGTTTACAATATTTTCTAATACATCTTCAATGCCAAGGCCTGATTTAGCAGAAATTTCAAGTACGTTACTTGTATCAATGCCTAAAATATCTTCTATCTGTTTTTTTACTCGCTCGGGGTCAGCCGCCGGTAAATCTATTTTATTTAAAACAGGTATAATTACGTGATCATTTTCTACTGCTTGATATAAATTAGCTAATGTTTGAGCTTCAACGCCCTGACTCGCATCAACAACCAATAGCGATCCCTCGCAAGCAGATAATGATCTGTTAACTTCATAGCTGAAATCAACATGGCCAGGTGTATCAATAATATTTAGTGTGTACGTTTCATCATTTTTTGCTTTGTATTTTAATTGCACAGTTTGAGCCTTGATTGTTATTCCACGTTCTCTCTCAATATCCATAGAGTCAAGCACCTGTGCTTTCATTTCTCTTTCAGAAAGCCCTCCACAAAATTGAATCAATCTGTCAGCTAAAGTCGATTTTCCATGATCAATATGAGCGATAATAGAAAAATTTCTTATGTTTTTAGTGCCAGTCATAATATTTTTAATTTAGGATCTAACAGTTCCGGAAGTAGATTTTTCAACAGATTCAATTATTTTTGAACTTATTTCAGAAATGTCATTTTCGGCAAGAGTTTTTTCATTAGATTGTAATGTAACCTTAATAGCAATAGACTTTTTGTCTTTTCCCAGACTATCATCTTCAAATAAATCAAAGATTTCAACATTTCTAATTAATTCCTTATCTGCCTTAAAGGCTGAAGTAACAACTTCTTCACTTTTTACTTTTTTATCAATAACAAAGGCAAAGTCTCTTGTGACAATCTGAAAATCACTTAAGTTAAGCACAGGCTTGTTGGTAGTTTTCTTTTCTGTGTTTGGCAGTTCATCAAGGTATAACTCAAATATATTTGTTTTATTCTTAATCTTAAATTGATTTGCAACTCTTGGATGCAACTCTCCAAAATATCCAGCAATTACGGAATTATTAATTTTTATCGAACCAGATCTTCCAGGGTGATACCAGGAGGGACAGTCATTAGAGACAGATATTTTTTTGTTACCTGGTATTAAATAGTCAATTAAGGAAGTTAAATCTTGTTTTACATCATATATATCAAATTCTGTCTGCATATTCTTCCAAGACTTTTCGGTCTTAATTCCTGATTTAATTCCACATGCGACGTTCAATTGATCCTCGGGAGATGTTGATCTGTACTGGCTACCTATCTCAAAGATAGAGAATGAGTCAAAGTTTCTATTCTTGTTTTTTTTAATTGCTTGAAGAAGATTAGGTAGAAGATTAGGTCTTAATATATCCAGGTCCTCTGAGATGGGATTTACAATTTTTAATTTATTTATATCGCCAAATACTTCACAATTTTTTGAGTCTGTGAATGAAAATGTTACTAATTCATCATATTCAATTGAAGCAATGAAGTGTCTAGCTTTCATCAACTTCTTTTGTGCGTAATTTAAGATATTTTTATTAATTTTACTTTTTAGTCTAATATTACTTGTCGGAATATTTTCATATCCTTTAATACGAATAACTTCTTCACTTATGTCGGCTTCTCCGTGAATATCTTGTCTCCAAGAAGGTATTGAACATTTGATAACATCACCTGTTTGGTTCGTTTCAATTCCTAAAGAACTAAGTATTGATATCAATTCTTTATCAGAAACTTCAAAACCAAGTCTTCTTGAAATATAACTACTAGAAGTTGAAACTTCATTTTTATTTTCTTTTATATTTCCAGCCAACTCAACCTCACTGCACTCACCACCACATATTTCAAGAATTAATTGTGTTGCAAGGTCTATCCCTTTTAAAGTTGAATTTGGATCAATGCCTCTTTCAAAACGATATCTCGCATCACTTAGAATTGACAAGTTTCTTCCCGTCTTGGCTGTATTAATCTCATCAAATAAGGCTGATTCAAGTAAAACGTTCTTTGTCTTAGTGCTGCAACCTGTACTTTCGCCCCCCATGATCCCCCCTAAGCCTAGTACTTTTTTTTCATCCGCTATTACGCACATACCATTTTTTAGCTGATAATCTTTTTCATCGAGCGCTAGGAAGCTTTCTCCATCATTTGCTGAACGCACTATAATTTTGCCATCTATTTTATCTGCATCGTAAACGTGAAGTGGTCGGTTCTCGTCATACATTACAAAATTAGTTATATCGACTAGCGCAGATATTGGCCTTAAACCTATTGACTTAAGTTTATTTTTAAGCCATTCCGGGCTTTCAGTATTCTTTACATTTCTAAAATATCTTCCAGCGAAGGCTGAGCAGATTTTATTATCTTGTATTTCAATTTTAATTGGTGATTTAAAGGAACCTTTTTCTCTAGATATTTTTCTCTCTAACAATTCCCCCATGCCAGCTGAAGCAAGATCTCGAGCTATTCCTTTTACACCAAGACAATCTTGTCGATTTGGAGTGATGCCAATTTCTATTACAATATCATTAAGGCCATAAATCTCTGAAAAAGATGTTCCAATAGTTTCTTTTTCCTCAAGTCGAATTATTCCGTCATGCTCATTTGAGATACCAAGCTCGTATTCTGAACACATCATTCCATAGGACTCAACTCCCCTAATCTTGGCAGCTTTAATTTTCATTTGATTAACCGGAATAATTGAACCAACCGGCGCATAAACTACCTTCATGCCTTTCTCTACATTTGGCGCACCACAAACTACATCAACCTTTTCCTTGCCAATATCAACTTTGCATAGTTTTAATTTATCCGCATTTGGGTGTTTTTTTTCTTCAAGTACCTGTCCAACAATAAAATCTTGGTATGCTTTTCCTATGTCTTGAATATCTTCAACTTCAAGGCCAATAGAAGTGAGCTTCTTTTCAATTTCTTCGAAATGAACATTTGTCTTAAGATGCTCAGTTAACCACGAATAACTAAATTTCATCTAACTTAAGTCTCCTATGATCGAAGGTATGTTCAAAGGTGAAAAGCCATAGTGCTTATTCCATCTAAGATCACTATCAAAGAAAGTTCTTAAATCACTAATTCCATATTTGAGCATTGCAAGCCTCTCTATGCCCATACCAAATGCATAACCTTGATATTCGTTTGAATTGATATTTACATTTTCAAGCACGTTTGGATGAACCATTCCACACCCTAAAATTTCCAACCAATCCTCACCCTCTCCAATAATTAATTGATTTCCTTTCTTAGTGTATCCAATATCAACTTCTGCAGATGGTTCAGTAAAGGGGAAATGACTAGGTCGAAATCTCATATTTAATTTATCAGTCTCAAAAAAAGTCTTGAGGAATATTTCTAAACATCCTTTGAGGTGGCTCATGTTGCTTTCTTGATCTATTACTAAACCCTCAACTTGATGGAACATAGGAGAGTGCGTTTGATCATTATCACATCTAAACGTTTTTCCTGGAGCAATTAATCGAATTGGTGGTTTTTGCTCTAACATACTTCTTATTTGAACTGGCGAGGTGTGAGTTCGCAGAACATTTGGCATTCCATCAGTCTCAGTTTCAACATAAAAAGTATCATGCATTTGTCGTGCAGGGTGGTGTTCAGAAGTATTTAAAGCAGTAAAATTATTGTAATCAGTTTCAACTTCAGGTCCTTCGGCAACAAAAAAATCTAAGTCGCCAAATATAGTTATAACTTCCTCTATAACCTGACTGATTGGGTGAATAGTTCCGTATGACTTTGAAGTAGATAGAGTGATATCTAAAGTTTCAGAGTTAAGTTTTTTTTCTAATTCCTCGCTATTTAACTCTTCGGTCTTTGAAGCTATTATTTCGAGAACAGAGTCTTTAATTTTATTTAATTTTTCAGCATGCTGCTTTCTTTCATCTCCAGAAAGACTGGCTAGCTCTTTCATTTCGAGAGAAATAATACCTTTCTTACCAAGAAATTTTATCCTAAATTCATTAATGCTTTCGATATTTGTAAATTTATCTGAAGCTTTTTTAATTTCAGTTTCTAGCTCTCTAAAATCTTTCATCGTAGAACAACAATATCAGATTTAGTTTTTTCTGTAATAATAATATGCTTGAGAATATGATGACAACTGAATTATTTGGCTGAGGACTGAACCTGTTTTGCTAAATGCTCAAAAGAAGTAGGTTCATTCATAGCAAGATCAGCTAAAATTTTACGATCTAATTCGATGTTTAATTTTTTAAGACCATTCATGAAAACTGAATAAGAAATTCCATGCAATCTAGCTCCAGCATTTATTCTTTGGGTCCAAAGTGATCTAAACTCTCTTTTTTTCACTCTTCGATCACGATAGGCATACTGCATTGATTTTTCTACAGCTTGCTTTGCGACTTTAAAAGTATTCTTTCTTCTGCCTCTATATCCTTTGGCTTGCTTAATTACTTTTTTATGTCTTGCGTGTGCAGTAACTCCTCTTTTAACTCTTGCCATTATATCTTCCTATTTATTAAGCGTAGGGTAAAAACTTTTTAACTATTCGGGCATCTTGGTCAGATAAAATTGTAGAACCTCTTTGGTTTCTTATCTGATTATTCGTTCTTTTAATCATACCGTGTCTTTTTCCACTTTGATATGATTTAACTTTACCTGAAGCTGTAAGCCTAAATCTCTTATTAGCGCCTTTTTTTGTTTTTAATTTACTCATATTGGATGAACGGTTTATAGACCCTAGGTAAGAAAAAATCAAAAGTTTTTTATTAATGATAAGAATTAACTACTGCTGCTAATTTGCAGTGAAAATCATGGTAAATTGGCGACCTTCAAGTTTTGGCTCTTGCTCGATTTTACTTGTCGTACCCATTGTTTCTCGAATTCTTTCCATCAAATTTTCAGCAATATCATGATGTTCGAACTCTCTACCTTTAAATCGGATAGTAAATTTTACTTTATCGCCTGCAGCGATAAATTTTTGAGCAGCCTTTACCTTGAAGTCGTAATCGTGAACATCAATTCCAGGTCTCATCTTAATTTCTTTAATTGTAATTTCTTTTTGTTTTTTCTTGGACGTACTAGCTTTTTTTTGGGCCTCATATTTAAATTTTCCAAAATCAAGAATTTTGCATACAGGGGGGTCAACTTGTGGTGAAACTTCAACTAAATCAAGGCCTGCATCTGAAGCTTTTTGCATCGCCTCATCAGTGTTAACAACCCCTAAGTTGTTACCTTTTTCATCAATTAATCTTACAGTGGAAGAAGTTATAAATTCGTTTATGCGAAACTTTGGACCTTTAGTAGATAGCTGGGCTCTATTATTTTTTCTTTGAAGTGCTATTTTAATCTCCTTTATCTATTGATGAGACGGCATCATACATTTTTTTTGAAAAAAATCATTTAATTTTTCAAATTTAATTTTTTCTTGTTTATCATTACCAAACTCCCTCAATGTTACAGTATTGTCTTCCATTTCGTTCTTACCTAGGATCAATTGATAAGGTATTTTTTTTAGAGAGTTTTCTCTTATTTTGTAGCTTATCTTCTCATTTCTTAAGTCCTTTTCAACTCTAATACCTTTGTTTTTAAGAGATAAAAATACTCTCTCTGCGTATTCGTTTATGTCAGATGTAATTGGAGCAACCACAGCTTGTATTGGCGCTAACCAAAGTGGTAAATTGCCAGCATAATGTTCTATCAAAATTCCAATAAAACGCTCTAAAGATCCAAATAATGCTCTGTGTAACATAACCGGATTGTGCTTTAAACCGTCTTCGCCTACATAAGTAGCATCAAGTCTTTCAGGTAAATTTAGATCTACTTGCAACGTTCCACACTGCCATTCTCTTCCAATTGCATCTTTGAGAATAAATTCTAATTTCGGACCATAAAATGCTCCTTCACCTGGATTTAAAGTATATTCTAATCCTGTAGCTTCCATTGCCTCACGAAGAGCAGCCTCAGATTTGTCCCATACATCATCATTGCCGACTCTTTTTTCAGGACGGTCAGAAAATTTAATTGATACATTTTCAAATCCGAAATCTTTATAAATACTTAAAACTAGATCGCATACCTTTTTGCTTTCTTCGGTAATTTGGTCTTCAGTACAAAATATATGTGCATCATCTTGTGTGAATGCCCTTACTCGCATTAAACCATGAAGGGCACCTGACGGCTCATATCTGTGAACTTTTCCAAACTCAGCAACTCTCAAGGGAAGATCTCTGTAACTTTTAAGTCCTTGTTTATAAACTTGTACCCCACCAGGACAATTCATTGGCTTGAGAGCATATACTCGATCTTCTCTTGGTTCAGTAGTAAACATGTTGTCGCCAAATTTTTCGAGATGCCCTGATTTTACCCATAAGGACTTATCCATTATATCTGGTGTATTAATTTCTTCATACCCAGCCTCTTCTTGTCGCTGACGCATATAATCAATAAGTGTCCTAAATAACGTCCAACCATTGTTATGCCAGAAAACCGAACCTTGAGCTTCCTCTTGAAAATGAAATAAATCTAATTCTCTTCCAAGTTTCCTGTGGTCTCTTTTTTCAGCTTCTTTAAGTATGTTTAGATGATTATCTAGTTCTTCCTGAGACTCCCATGCAGTTCCATAAATTCTTTGAAGCATAGGGTTGTTTGAGTCTCCACGCCAATAAGCACCTGCTACTTTAGTCAATTTAAATGCTTTTCCAATTTTACCTGTTGATTCTAGGTGAGGCCCCTTGCAAAGATCAAACCAGTCACCGTGATAGTATACTTTAAGTTCTTCACTTTCAGGTAAGTCCTGAATAATCTCTACCTTATAGTTCTCTCCCTTATCAGAAAATAGCTTAATCGCATCTTCCCTGCTCATTACCTTGAATGAAGTCTTTTCGTCACGATTAACAATCTCTTTCATTTTCTTTTCAATAGTTCCAAGATCTTTTTCGGTAAACGGCTCTTTTCTATCAAAATCATAATAAAAACCATTTTCAATTACTGGACCAATCGTAACTTGCGTATCAGGAAACAACTCCTGTACAGCCATGGCTAAAACATGGGCAGTATCATGTCTTAAAGTATTTATAAATGGTTCGTCGTTACTCATAAGGCTTAAGTATTATATCATCTATCTATAAATGAGAATCTATTTTATCGAAGACTTCTTCTATACTAATATTGCTTATATTTTTGGAAGAAATTGATAAAAAACTGCCTGTTTCAATACTTACCTTCTCCGGTGTAGTGTGACCACCAAATAATGCTAAACCTCTGCATCCTAAGTGAGCAGCTAAGTGTGCAGGTCCTGTATCATTTGAAATTACATATTTTGCGCCAATAAGCAATTTCGCTAATTGAAAAAAATTTGTTGGCTGATTGTTATGTAAACATAACTTTACATTGTATTTTCTTGCTGCATTTATTTCTCCTGGTCCTGGAGCAATAACAATATCCATTTCAAATAACTTTGATTTAAGCTTTGAAATAAGCTCTTCATAATAAGGCCAGATTTTTTGATGATGTTTTGGAGAACAAAAAGGAAATAAAACTATGTAATTTTTTTTAATTTCTGAAGAAATATGAAAATCATCATCTATCATCCAAGAAACTTGGGGTTTTTCTGCGAACTGTGTATCTATTTTTGATCTTGATAATTGTAATTTAAATCTTTCTAAAATACTTTTTTTATCAAATTCTTCTTTTGTTTCATTAAATCTTAACATTGTCCTTGAAGAGATCCATTCAGAAGAAGATAGATACTTTCTATAAAATTCGGTTCGATGGGAATTTTGTAAGTCAAAAATTCTTTCAAACTTATATTTGGTGAAAAATTTCTTCAATTGATATAGATAGATTAAATTCCATCGAGACTTCCTCTTATCTAAAATTACTTCATCAATAAAAGGGCACTTACCAAAATAATTATTAAATGCCGGTGTAGTTAAGATATATATTTTATGTTTTGAGTAATGCTCTCGAATATCTTTTAAACATCCATTTATTTGAATAATATCTCCAAAAGAGCCGTGCTTAATTATCAAAATATTTTTAACCATTTAAATTATAACTTCTTTGTAAAAATTTATTGTCTCCTCACACATTTTAATTTTTGAATATTTTTCTCTAACATTTGAAATGCACGCTTCTGAAGTTTTTTCTGATTTATATTTTTCATTAGAAATGGCATCAATAATTTTTTTGCATAGATCCTCAACGTTATTATTTTCAAATAAGTAGCCTGTTTCGCCGTCATTCAATGTCTCGATAGATCCTCCATGATTTGACGCTATTACAAATTTACCCATTGCTTGGGCCTCGACAGAAACCCTACCAAAAGCTTCTGGATCTGTTGACGCAGATATTACTAAATCAGCCAAACTATAAAAATTATTCAGATCAGTTCTTGAGCCCACAAAATGCAGAGATTTTGAGAGGTTGTGTTCATTTGCAAAATTTTTTAATGAATTCTTCAATTTATAATTTTCATCGGGACCAACAAAAATTATCTCGAATTTATGATTTGTTTTTTTAATAATAGTAGAAATCGCTTGAAGAAGAAGTTTATGTCCCTTCCACCCCGTTATTCTTCCGGCAAGAAGGATCTTAATTGCATCATAATCAATATTGAGTTCTTTTATAATTAATTCTACCTGCTGAGCTTTAACCTTATTTGGATCAAAAAAATTGAGGTCTATGCCTCTAGCAATAGTTCTAATATTATAATTTTTAGTTGGGTAACAATTATTTATATGATCATTAATAAACTCTGAAATTGCTATTGTTCCATTTGTTTTTAACATAATGGAGTTATAGTATTTTTTTAGTGGGTTACTAAAATTGTATGTACCATGAAATGTAGTAATAAATTTTGTGCCAGTTACAGCGCATGCAAAATATGAGCTCCATGCAGGTGCTCTACTTCTTGCGTGAACAATTGTAATATTTAGTTTTTTGATAAGTTTTATAATTTTAATTATATTAAAAAAGATTTTAATTGGATTTTTAGAGTTAACAGAAGCATAGAAAACTTTTTCATTATAGTCTTTTACTTCTGATGTTTTAGGCCCTGAATGAGTTAGAATATAAGAATTATAGTTCTTCTCTGATAAAAAATTTGCAACATCTACACATCCTTGAGAAGCACCACTTACATCAAGATTAGGTATTACTTGTAATACGCAAATTTTTGATTGCATATAGTATTTCTAATAGTTAAATGATGAATAGTAAATCATTATGCAAAATAAAATTAGTTACATTAATTCTTCTTTTGATGAACAAATCGCGTATTTAAAAGATGATCAAAAATCTCAAACAACAATTTTCTTTTTTGGAGGATATAGCTCAAGCATGGATGGAACTAAGGCAACTGCTTTGAGTAAATGGTGCATTGAAAATAAATTTAATTTTTTGAGATTTGACTATTCAGGTCATGGTGTTTCAAAGGGCAGATTTGAAGACGGTGGTATTAGTAAGTGGTCAATAGAAGCAGGTGAAATATTTAAAAAATTTAAAACAGATAAAAATATTATTGTCGGCTCAAGTATGGGTGGATGGATTTCTTTAATCGTATCTAAGCAAGAATCAAATTTTGTGCATGGTCTAGTTGGCATTGCATCCGCACCAGATTTTGTTGTAGGAGAATGGGATAGACTTAGTGCTGAACAAAAAAAACAAATTAAGTCTGAGGGTAAAATTATAATTAATTGGGATAAGTACTCTGAAGATTACACCATAACTTATAAATTTCTTGAAGATGGAAAAAAAAATATGCTTTTAACGAAGCCAATAAATATCTCTTGTCCTGTGAGGCTTCTTCATGGAAGGAAAGATCAGGTAGTTCATTTTACAACCTCTGAGAAAATTATTGAATTATTGGATAGCAAAAATAAAAAACTAACAATTATTGAAGATGGAGATCATAGTCTTTCAAGAGAATCTGATCTAAATACTTTATACAAGAATATTGAAGAATTACTGTAATGAATTCAACTCTTAATAATTATTCACTTTTGATATTTCTTGGCGCTGTTTGGGGAGCATCCTTCGTAGCTATAAAGTTTTGCAACTTTATGTTTAATCCAATTGAAATAGGTTTTTTTAGAACATTTATTGGCGCGATTTTTCTTCTAATTGCAGTTATGTATAGAGCAGGTAAACTTCAACTTTTTCAAGAAAATACTTATACTTATGCAATCATTGGATTATTTAACGCTGCAATTCCTTTTACTTTAATTCCTTACGGATTATTAACCCTGCCTAGCAACATAGGCGTAATCATAATGTCTGCTAATCCTTTTCTTGCATTAATATTGGCACATTATTTTACAGATGATGAAAAATTAAACCTTAGAAAAATGATAGGAACTATAATTGGTTTTTCTGGAGTTGTATTCGCTGTGGGAGTGCAGGTTTTTGTTACAGATATATCAAGTTTTATCGGTGCTCTTGCAATTTATTTGGCGGGTTGTTCATACGTAGTATCAAATTTAATTATTCGAAAAGTTTCAAGCTTACCTTCCGATATGGTTACTATGAATACGCTTGCGTGGGGAAGTATATGGCTTATTCCATTAATGCTATTATTTGCTGAACCAATAAATTATGAAATGAATCTTACTGCGATTTCTGCATTGTTTTATTTAGGTATAATTCCTACTGGTCTGGCATTTAGTTTGAGACAAATATTGATTAGAACTGCAGGAACTACTTTCATGATGCAGGTAGCCTATTTAATTCCTGTATTTGGAATATTTTATGGTTGGGCATTAATGAATGAACCACTGAAATTTTCATTATTAATTGGAGTTGTACTAGTAGTAATTGGGATCGCAATTAGTAGATTACAAGTCGAGTCGAATACAGGAATTTAATTATTTGAATTAAGGATTTTACTATAACCTTCTTTATATGAGGGATATTCTAAAATAATACCAAGTTCTTCTTTGATAAGCCTGTTACTCACTTTTTTATTTTCAGAAAAAAAACTTTCTATTTGTTCTTTTTTACTTAACGATTCATAAAGTATTTCGTTAGGAATAGTAATTGAAATTTTTTTTGATATATAGTCAATTACATCATCAAGAGTAGACGGACAATCATCAGCAATATTGTATATTGAAATAGGGTTTGGTTTGTTCATTGAAGCTAAAATCATATTTGTTAAATCGTTGATGTATATTCTTGAAAAAAAATGTCCCTTTTTTATTATTCTTGTGAAATTTCGAGATTGAATTCGCCCAAGAATATTTCTTTCTGGTCCATATATGCCAGCAATTCTAAAGATATGTAAGGGTAGATTATATTTTTTAGATAACTGACTCCACTGATCCTCTGCAAGCTGGCGGCTAATTCCTCTTTTGGACTTTGTAAGTAATCTTGAGGTTTCACTCACAAATTGACCGTCATGATCGCCATAAACACTTGTTGCAGATAAGTAGCCAATCCATTTAAGATTGATTAATTCATGTAAATTAATATTTATGTTTTTTAAAAAAATATCACCACTTTGATCTGGTGGTACAGATATAACTAAATGAGTTATTTCATTTCTATATTTTATGAGAATTTGAGGAGTCTTTAAAGGATCAATAATTTCAATATTTTTTTGATTAATTTGTAAACTATTTAGACTGCGAGATGTAGCAATAATTGCTTTATCGTTTATTTTGCTAGAAAGATGTTTGGCTGTATATCCATAACCAAATATAAAAATCATAAGTTTAATTTAACCACTCTTCTATGACATTTTCATTTTTTTCAAAAGCAAAATATTTTTTCTTATAAATTTCAATATGATTTCTATCAATCAATTGCTTTAATGACCAAACAGCCATTGCTCTTACAGTGGAAGATTCATCTTCTAAAAGCGCCTCGATATCTTTCTTGTATTTTTTTTCTTTACTATTTCCTACTGCTATCAATACATTTCTTAAAAATCTATTTCTGCCGATCCTTTTAATACTCGATTTAGAAAACTTTTTTCTGAAGTCTTCATCTGTTAAACTCAAAAAATCACCTAAATCAGGTTTGATAAGATCATCTCTTGGATAAAAACTAATTTCGCTAGATTTTTTTGCAAATTTATTCCACGGACAAACTGCTAAACAATCATCACAACCATAAATCCTATTTCCAATTAATTTTCTCAAATTTTTATCTATAATTCCTTTATGTTCTATTGTTAGATATGAAATACATTTAGTAGCATCTAATTTATAAGGCTCAACAATTGCATTAGTTGGGCATATATCAATACAGCTTGAACATGAACCACAATGATCAATTTCTGGGCGAGTATTATTAATTTTTTTATCAACAAAAATTGAAGAGAGAAATAACCACGACCCAAAGTCTTTTGAAACAAGATTTGTATGCTTGCCTTGCCAACCAATGCCCCCTTTCATAGAAATAGGCTTTTCCATAACAGGTGCTGTATCCACAAAGTATTTAAAACTGCAATCAAGCAACTTTGAAATTTCAATTGAAAGACTTTTTAATTTTTTTTTAATTATTTTATGATAATCAGAATTTCTTGAATAAACAGAAATTATACCCTTATTTTTTTCAGACAATAACTCGAGTGAATTGCATTCAAAATGATAGTTGATCCCAAGAACAATTATTGACTGAGCTTCATCCCATAAAATGTTTGGATTTGACCTATAATCAGATCTTTTCTCCATCCATGTCATTTCACCGTGATGATTTTTTTCCAGGAACTCCTCTAGTTCTTTTTTAAAATCCAAATTTGGGTTTATATCTACAATACCAAAAGTATCAAAGCCATGCTGCTCTATTAATTTTTTAAGTTTATTGCTCTTGTCTAGTTGACTTTCTTCAACTGATCTTTGAAGCCTAATGGCTGAGGAAGAATGTTTACTATCTCTTTTGGACATACGTGAATAAATTTTTTTATTTCAGTTTCCCAGTTGTCTAATATGCTTTTCGCATGGGGACTTCCTGTATTTTTATAATGTGAAAGAATAATTTGGTTAAGTTCATTTGTCCAATAATCAGATGCTATAGTGTCAAAAATTAGAGTTTCATTATTAACTCTTTGACTAAATTTTTTGTCTTCATCATAAATAAAGGCCATGCCTCCAGTCATTCCTGCTCCGAAATTATCTCCAGTTTTTCCAAGCACAACAACAGTACCGCCAGTCATGTACTCACAGCCGTTAGAGCCGCATCCTTCTACAACTGTTATCGCTCCTGAATTCCTAACGGCAAATCTCTCACCTGCTTGCCCAGCGGCATATAATTCTCCTGATGTAGCACCGTACAGAACTGTGTTTCCGATTATTGTATTTTCATTTGTAACTAAATTACTATTCTTATGAGGTCGAATTGAAATAGTTGCACCAGATAAACCTTTACCAACGTAATCATTTGAATCTCCATAAAGATTTATTTTTAGCCCCTTAATTGCAAAAGCTCCTAGCGACTGGCCCGCTGATCCAGTCAGATTAATTGTTAGATGCTCTTTATTAACTTCTTTATCTTTGAAAGTTCTGTAGATAGTCGAAGATAATCTTGTACCAACTGCTCTATCGGTATTTCTAATGGGGTAGTTTAATTCAGTTTTTTGTCCAGTTTGTAAAAATTTAGATGCATCCTCAATAATTTTTTGATCAAGTGTTGACCCAACATCATTGATAATAGCGTGGTTAAAGTATTCTACGTTTGGATCCTTTTCCGCCTGAATAAGCAATGAATTAAGGTCTAAGTCATCTAGATGAGTTGATCCCCTTGATATTTGATACAATAGGTCAGTTCTTCCAATGATTTCATTTAGGCTTTTGAATCCAAGACTTGCTAAAATTTCTCTTACCTCTTCAGCTATATAACTAAAAAGATTAACCACTTTTTCAGGGCTACCTGAAAATCTCGCTCTTAAGTCCTCATCTTGAGTGCAAACTCCAACTGGACATGTGTTTGAGTGACATTGCCGTACCATAATACAACCCATTGCAACGAGTGAAGTTGTGCCAACCCCAAACTCCTCGGCACCCATAATTGCAGCAATTACAACGTCACGACCAGTTTTGATGCCTCCATCAGTTCTGAGTACAACATTTTGCCTTAATCCGTTGAGTGTTAAAACTTGATTCACTTCTGTTAAGCCCATTTCCCATGGGATACCCGCGTATTTAATACTCGTTTGGGGACTAGCTCCAGTTCCACCATTGTGCCCTGAAATTAAAATGACGTCAGCTTTAGCCTTCGCAACGCCTGCTGCTATAGTTCCAATTCCAGAAGACGCAACAAGCTTCACACAAACTCTAGCGTCTGGGTTTGCCTGTTTTAAGTCATAAATAAGTTGAGCAAGGTCTTCTATTGAATAGATGTCATGATGTGGTGGAGGGCTTATTAGTGTAACACCTTCTGTTGAGTGGCGAAGCTTGGCTATTTCAGCAGTTACTTTAAATCCGGGAAGCTGTCCACCCTCACCAGGCTTAGCTCCTTGTGCTATCTTAATTTCTATTTCCTCACAGTTATTCAAATATTCAGTTGTTACGCCAAACCTAGCTGAAGCTACTTGTTTCACTCTTGAATTGGCACTGTCTCCATTATTAAGAGGTTTTGATCTTTCAATTGACTCACCACCTTCACCTGAACAAGAAGCGCCACCAATCCGGTTCATTGCTATTGCTAGTGTTTCATGGGCTTCTTTTGAAAGTGCTCCATGTGACATACTTCCTGTACCAAAGCGCTTTCTGATAGAAGTTATTGACTCGACTTCGCTTAATTCAATTGAACTTTCACTTTCTTTAAACTCGAGCAAATCTCTAATATTGATTGGAGCAAAATTGCTCATGGAGTTTGAATATTTTTTAAACATCTCATAAGAGTCATCCGCAACCGCTGTTTGCAGAAGATGTATCAACTTGCCTTCATAAGCATGAGTTTCGCCACCGTTTCTGTACCGATAAATGCCACCGATAGGCAATGTTTGTATACTATCTGAATACGCATAATTATGAAGATCGGTTAGTTTTTTTTCAATTCCAGATAGACCAATGCCTGACATACGACTTTGTACACCAAGGAAATATTCATTGACCATTGAGCGGCTTAAGCCAACAGCTTCAAAATTAAATCCGCCCCTGTAAGCACTAATAACTGAAATTCCAAGCTTAGACATAACTTTAAGTAAGCCTTGGTCTACTGCTTTTTTATATCGCTCAACACATTCCTCGTAAGATAGATTTCCAAAAAGTCCCTTTTGTTGTCTTTCATAAATACAGTCTAATGCTAAGTATGGGTTTACTGTCGTGGCACCAACACCAATGAGAACAGCAAAGTAATGAGTATCCAGACACTCTGCAGACCTTATGTGCAATGATACAAAAGATCTTATACCTTTACGTGTCAAATCTGTGTGAACTGCAGCGGTGATCAATATCATTGGTAAAGATAATTTGTCGTGGTCCGCACTAATATCAGACAGCACGATATGAGACTTTCCACTTAAAACTGCAGTCTCTGACTCGAATTGAATACGCTTTATTTCCTTTTTTAAATTAAAATTATCCTTATGAACTGTACAATCAATCACAGTTGTAGATTCTTGTCCTCGAGCAGAAATCTTTTTGAACAATCCATTTGTTATAAATGGACTATCAATTACAAAAACATTTTCTTCATACGGATTAGGAGATAGTATATCTTGCAAATTTCCAAATCGAGTTTTTAAACTCATTCTGCTTTGCTCTCTTAGACTATCAATTGGAGGGTTTGTTACCTGACTAAACTTTTGTCTAAAAAAATGAGATAATGGCCGATACTTGTCCGATAATACAGCAACAGGAGTATCATCACCCATGCTTCCAGTAGATTCCTTGGCATCACTCACCATTGGATGAAGAATAAGTTCTAGTTCTTCCATTGTGAAGCCAGCCGCGATCATTCTCTTTCTTAATTTTTCAGTTTCTACGACTGTCGACTCCCTTGAAACTGTTACTCTTTTATCTAATCGAATTATTTTTTTGACATACTCTTCATAAGGAGCTTCTTTCGCAAGGTAGTCTTTTAAATCAGAGTTACGATAAATCTTAGCTTCCTTTAAATTTATTCCAATTATATCTCCAGGGCCCAGTCTCCCTTTTTCAACTATCTTTGATTCATCAACTCTGACCATTCCTGTTTCAGAACCAACGTATATTATTTTATCATTTGATACAGAGTACCTCATTGGCCTCAAGCCATTTCGATCCATACCACCAATAATCCAATTTCCGTCAACTGCAGCTATGGCGGCGGGTCCATCCCATGGTTCTACAATAGCATTGGAAAATTCATACATATTTCTATGCTCAATTGGCATCAGTTCACTTCTTTTTGACCATGCCTCAGGTATTAGAAGCGTTTTAACAAGAGGAACTGATCTTCCAGCTCTAACATATAATTCAAATGCAGCATCTAAGGCAGCAGAGTCGGAAACATTTTTTTCTATAATTGGTTTAACTTGTTCACTATCATCACCAAAAATTTCTGATGTAATTCTTGTTTGGTGATTTCTCATCCAATTTGTATTTCCTGAAATTGTATTTATCTCTCCATTGTGAGCCAACATTCTAAATGGCTGTGCCAAACCCCAGGATGGAAAGGTATTTGTAGAATATCTTTGATGAAACACTGCATATGAAGACACAAAATTATGATTAGCTAAATCAGGATAGAATATGGAAAGTTGTTCAGCTAAAAATAACCCCTTGTAAATGATTGACTCAAAACTTAAAGAGCATACATAAAATCCATTAATTTGCTGTTTTGCTATTCTCTTTTCAAGTCGACGTCTCACAAGATATAATTCTTTTGAATAATCAAAATTACTTTCTCTTTCAATGTTGTTAACAAACATAACTTGCTCAATCTCAGGTCTAGTTGAGTTTGCTTTTTCACCAATAACGCTATTGTTAATAGGCACTTGTCTCCAGCCATATATGTAGTATCCATGATCAAGAAGTTCTGACTCGATTATTGTTCGACATTTTTCTAATGCTGCATAGTCGTTTCTTGGCAAAAACATCATACCAATGCCTAGAGGCTCATCTCTTTTTTCATGGCCCGTTTTGGCAATTTCATCATCAAAGAAGTTTATAGGTATTTGTGTCAGTATACCGGCGCCATCTCCTGTTTTGCCATCAGCATCTACTGCGCCTCTATGCCATACAGCTTTTAGCGCATCAATACCACCTTCGACAACTTCTCTTCTTTGCTTACCGTCAACTGATGCTACGAAGCCAACACCACATGCGTCGTGCTCTTGTTTAGGACTATAAAGGTGCCCTTCTTCCAAGACTTGCTTATTTTTTCTGTATCTATTGAAATCTGAACTCATGATGCTTTAACCTTACTAGCCTCTGTCAGTTTTTTTGCTTCAATATAACTGTGTATTGAATTAGCCACATCTCGACCATCCCTTATTCCCCAAACTACTAATGAAGCCCCTCGAACAATATCTCCTGCAGCAAAGACTCCATCAATATCAGTCATCATAGTATTGAAACCAACTCTTACTGTGCCCCACTTTGTCACTGGTAAGTCTTTAACATTGAAAAGTGTGGGTAAATTTTCAGGAGAAAAACCTAGAGCAGCTATGACCATATCAGCTTTCAAATTAAAATCAGATCCATCTATTTGTTGAGGTGTTCTTCTGCCATCGGCATCAGGCTCACTCAATCTCATTTTGATACAATCAATTTGATAACCATTTTTTAAAACATTCATATTAATTGGGAGAGATTGCCACATGAATTCGACACCTTCTTCTTCAGCGTTATTTACCTCTCTTGCAGAACCAGGCATATTTTCTTTATCTCTACGATATAAACATTTCACAGATTTAGCCTTTTGTCTTACAGCAGTTCGTACACAGTCCATTGCCGTGTCACCGCCACCAATGACCACAATGTCTTTACCTTTTGCATCCAACTCACCTTCATCAAATTTCTTAACTTCATCTCCAAGTCCTTTTCGATTAGATGCAGTTAAGTATTCTAATGCTGGAATTATGTTACTTGTACTTTCACCCAGGTTAATTTCTTTAGCTTTATAAACACCTGTAGCTATTAAAACTGAATCATGTTTTTTTTGAAGATCTTCAAATTTTATATCTTTTCCAATTTCAACATTAAGATGAATATTAATTCCAGAATCTTTTAAGTATTGCATTCTCCTTTGAACGATATCTTTTTCTAATTTAAAATTTGGGATACCGTAAATTAACAATCCACCGGCTCTATCGTAACGATCGTAAACATGAACCTTGTAACCTTTTTTTCTAAGCTCTTCTGCCGCTGCTAGTCCTGCGGGTCCTGCACCAATTACACCTATGCTATCATCTTTTTCTATGTTCTTTTCAACCTTAAGAGGGGTAATCCATCCATTCTCAAATGCGTTATCTGTTAAATATTTCTCTACTGAGCCAATTGTTACGGATCCATGTCCTGATTGCTCTATTACGCAATTACCTTCACATAATCTATCTTGAGGACAGATCCTACCACATATCTCAGGCATATTATTTGTACTTGATGAGATTTCATAAGCCTCTTCCAACCTGTCCTCTGCGGCCAGCTTTAGCCAATCAGGTATATGGTTATGAAGTGGACAGTGGACTGTGCAATATGGAACGCCACATTGAGAGCATCTGCTAGACTGCTCTTTTGCGCTATTTTTAATGAAATTATCATAGATTTCTCGAAAGTCTTTTTTTCTATCTTTTGATAATCTCTTATCAGGATACTCTTGATTTAGATCAGTAAATTTTAGCATAAATTTTAATTATGTCATAATTATTGACATATATAGAATCTCATTAATAATTTGAATAGTTTTATATCAGTCTATTAATATATTAATAGTCATACATTATGACATAAGTAGAACTTTTGCTTGCCTATTTGGCGTAAAACTCTATTTTTTTCATATCTGTTATGCATATTTTTCCAGTAGTTATTTTAGCAATTATTCAAGGAATTACTGAATTCCTACCAATTTCAAGTTCAGCTCACTTACTTATTACTGCAGAAATGATGAATATAAGAGAAAATTTATCTCTCGATATAAGCCTTCATTTAGGCACTTTGATGGCTGTATTGATCTATTTTAGAACTGAGGCACTTAACTTCTTTAAATTTATGATGCCTTTCCTTACGTCGAACAAAATATCTAAAACAAAGATAAATCAAAATTTGATCGTTGCATCATTACCGATAATTTTTTTTGGTGGCTTAGCTTATATATCTGGTTTTGCTGAAATCTTTAGAAATCTACATTTTATAGGTCTATCAACTATAGTCTTTGGTTTAGCTCTTTATTTTGCGGACATTAAATCTCCCGAGGAAAGTCTTAAAGTGGATAATCTATCCTATAAGAAATCTCTTCTTGTTGGTTTTTTCCAAATATTTGCAATTATTCCGGGTGCTTCAAGAGCAGGTGTAGTTTATACGGGTTCACGAGTAGTTGGTTTAAACAGAGTCGAGGCTGCAAAATTTTCAATGCTCTTATCTATACCAGTAATACTAATATCAGCTTCAATTCCTGCTATTGAAATAGTGAGTGACTCGATTGCAATAAATTTTTTGTATTTATTATCTGGTTTTATTATTTCTTTCATTACTGCATACTTATCAATAAGTATATTATTGAACTGGGTAAAAAATAACTCGATGATACCGTTTGTAATTTATCGAATAATACTTGGGTCGATAATTTTGATTTATTTCACTTAAACTATAAAATATATGTACTTATAATACTGCTTGGTGAACTTGGTTCAATTCCTAATTTTTCTAAATTATATTCAGTTTTAGAGATGACATTGTCTTTTCTAAGAAGTTTTACTTGATCAAACGTTATAAGTGGGGAAGGTAAGGGCAACATCATAAATGCAATAAAGTTTGCAAAAGACAAAGGGATCGGAACTATCAGTCTTTTAATTTTTAAAGTGTCTAAAATTAATTGGTATATTTCTTTTAGACTCATTTTTTCTGGTCCACCAAATTCAAAAATCTTGCCGTTATATTTTTCATCCAAAATAAGTATATTTATAGCTGTAGCGATATCTTTAACATAAACACATTGGTATTTGTTATTAGCAAATAACGGGACAACAGGTAAACTTTTTAATAATTTGGCTTGAACTGAAAAGAAACCGTCACCAGGTCCAAAAACTATTGATGGTCTGATTATGATTGAGTTGGGATAAATCTTTTGAATGTTTTGCTCTCCTAAACCTTTTGATTGTTGGTATTTTGAGTCACTTTTGATATCGGCTCCAATGGATGAAAAATGGATGAATTTCTCAACCTTATGTTTTGCACATAAATCTGCGATATTTTTAGGTCCTAAAGAATGACAATTTCTAAAAGACTGACCACCAGAACTATCATTTAGAACACCTACAAAATTAATGACGATATCAGAGTTTTTTATATATGACTCAATTGTATGCTTAAGCATAATGTTGCCTTTTACAATATCTAATTGTTCTATTGGCGCCATCATTCTCAAGTGACCGGCCAAATGGGGGTTTCTGCATACAATTTTTAGATTGTGACCCTCCTTCAGAAGTTCGGAAATACAATATTTAGCCAAAAACCCAGATCCGCCAATTAGTGTGATCGTTTTTTTCTTCATATTTTTAAAATATACCTTTATGTACAGTTTTGAAATAGAGTAAATCTTAAACAATGCAAACTATTTTACATAAAAATGATTTAAGTGACGACATTGACTTTTCAAATATTGTCGCTGCAGATTGTGAAATGATGGGGCTTCAACCAAACCGAGATCCTCTTTGCTTAATACAACTCTTTGATGGAGAAAGCGATTGTCATTTAGTTCAATTTGTCGACAAAAACTTTCATGCTCCTAATCTAAAAAAACTATTAGGAAGTGATAAAACGTTTATCTTTCATTATGCGCGGCACGATCTAGCGGCTATAAAACACGACTTAAATATTATGATAAAAAATGTTTATTGCACTAAAATCAGTTCTAAGATAGCAAGAACTTATGCTCAAGGACATGGATATAAAGATTTATGTAAAGAATTATTAAACATAGATATTTCAAAAAAACAACAATCAAGTGATTGGTCAAATCCGCAATTGTCAAAAGAACAAATTAATTATGCTGCAACAGATGTTATTTATTTACATGACATTAAGAACAAATTAGACGAAATACTTGAAAGACAGAATAGAAAACAACTTGTTCAAGCTTGTATTGAATTTTTACCAACACGAGTTGAGTTAGATTTGAGAGGCTGGAACAATGACATATTTTCACATTCAAGTTAAAAATGAAAAGAAGTAGAATTATAAATAATGGGATAGAGGTTATAAACACCGAACTCAAAGGTATAAGAAAACTAAATAAAACAATTGATAAGAATTTTGATAGAGCAGTAAAAGCCCTCGCAAAGGTGAAAGGTAGGGTTATTATTACAGGCGTAGGAAAATCTGGTCATATTGCAAGTAAGATATCAAGCACAATGAGTTCGACTGGAACGCCATCTCAATATTGTTCTCCTACCGATATGAGTCATGGCGATTTGGGAGTAATATCAAATAAAGATGCACTAATTGTAATATCGAATTCGGGAAATAGCAATGAGTTGTCTAATATTCTTAGTTTTGCAAAAAAAAATTCAATTTCAATAATTGGAATTTCCTCTAACTCCGAAAGTGAGTTAATAAAAGCTTCAAATATAAGCTTAATTATTCCAAATGCTGCAGAAGCTTGCTCTATTGGGTTAGCTCCAACAACATCAACAACAATGGCTCTGATTATTGGTGATGCTTTGTGTGTTTCCTTAATGAAATTAAAGAATTTCAAAATGTCAGATTATAAAAAATTGCATCCCGGTGGATCATTAGGACTTCAGATGCTACAGGTAAAAGAAATTATGCATTCAAATAAAAAAATGCCTATTGTCTCTGAAAATGCGAATATGAAATCCATTTTAATTGAAATGACAAGAAAATCATTCGGCCACGTTGGGGTTAAAAATAAGAAAAATGAACTTATTGGAATAATTACTGACGGTGATTTGAGAAGAAATATTAATAAATATTTTTTTGATCTAAAGGCAAAAATGATTATGACATCTAAACCAAAATTAATTGTAAAAGATTTACTTGTTATAGATGCTTTGAATACAATGAATAAAAATAAAATTACTTGTTTATTTGTAATTGATGCAAAAAAAAAGAAATCTCCTGTTGGAATTATTCACATTCACGATTGCTTAAGGTATGTTAATTAAACTTTATAATATAAATCTTTATTTCTCAGTCATTTTTGTTTTATGTTTAACAACTTTTATTTCAATTAGTGATGAATTAATTGTTGAAATAGATAATCCAAAGTTCTCAGAAAAAGGACTAAATGATAGGATATATGAAATTAAGGCAAAAAAAGGACTTAAATCTGATGAGTATTTAGAGCTTTTTGTAGTAGAGGGTAAATTTAAGTCTAATGAAAACGGAAAATGGATTTATTTGGAAGCTGATAAGGGAAAATTCTCTCAAATAAAAAAATTTATCGAGTTAGAAGAAAATATTTATTTTTATACTGATGAAGGAGAAAAGATTAAGTCGGATCATGCGACGTTCGACATGAGAAACGGTATTATAATGTTAAGTAATAATGTTAGTCATGAAAGTAGTGAAGGATTAATACACGCAGATAGTTCTATTATAACTGATAATTTTAATAATATTAAATATTTAGGTAATGTTTTGTCTGTTATTGTAAATAATAAATAAATGCTTAAAGACTTAATATATATATTTTTTTTTAATTTATTATTTATTGCAAATAGTTATTCGAATAATATTAAAATTACTTCTGATAATCTAGAGATTGATAGAGAAAAAAATATTTCTAAATTTTCAGGAAATGTTTATGCACATAATCTGGATTTAGAATTATGGGCTGATGAATTGATTATAAAAATTAATGATAGCAAAAATGAGATAGAACAAATGATTGCTGAAAAAAATGTCAAAATAATTAATCAGGGAATTACAGCAACAGGAGAAAGTGGGGAATACTCTCCAGTTTTAGCTGAAGTTGTTTTATCTGGTAACGTTGAAGTCTTTGAAGATAATAATCTTGTTCGATGCGACGAATTATTCCTAGATATAAAAAACTCTACGAGTATAATGAAAAGCAATGCAAGTAATAAAGTTGAAGCATACATAATAAGCAAATAACTGTTATGAAATCTAAACCTAAATTAGTCTCAACGAATAATGGCCTTATAGTTAATAATCTTAGAAAATCTCTATCACAAAAACAAATAGTGAGGGATGTGAGTCTTAAGCTTCGAAGGGGAGAAACAATAGGATTATTAGGACCAAATGGTGCTGGTAAAACAACAATATTTTATATGATAATGGGATTAATTGATTGTGATGGCGGTGAAATATTACTTGATGATAAGCACCTTACATCTCTACCAATGTACAAAAGAGCAAAATTAGGAATTGGATTTTTACCTCAGCAACCATCAATTTTTAGAGGTCTTTCAGTAGAAGATAATTTACTTTCGATACTTGAAACGCAAAGTCATCCAAAGGACCAAAAACAAAATATATTAGAGGAATTACTTACAGAGTTTTCTCTTACCCATCTTAGGAGAGCGATGCCTCATATGTTAAGTGGTGGTGAAAGAAGAAGAACTGAAATTGCCAGATGTTTATGCTCAGATCCAAGTATTATATTAATGGATGAACCAACGGCAGGCGTCGATCCTATTGGTATTGACGATATAAAAGCACTAATTAAGCAATTAATGAATAAGAACATAGGAGTTTTAATAACTGATCATAATGTCAGAGAAGTATTAGATATTTGTGATTATTCGTACGTGATGCACTCAGGAGAAATAATTGCGGAAGGTGAAAGTGATAAGATACTTGGTAACAAAGATGCAAGGAAATTTTATTTAGGGGACTCCTTTAAATACTAATGGTGGAGCTAGTCGGACTCGAACCGACCACCTCGTCACTGCCAGCGACGCGCTCTCCCAGATGAGCTATAGCCCCAGCTACTGTTCTTCAATATCTTCAGGATTATTCTCGACAATATCTAAGTCATCAACTTCATCTGATATTACTTGAACATCACTTTCAGAATCTTCAAGACTAATAGTATCTTCATCGATCGCGTCTTCCATTTCAATATCCTCAACTTCAGCAATAGACTCTGAGGCATCACTTCCAACTAAGTTATTATCAGAAGCTGTGTCCACTTCATCAATAAAAACTTGTTTTGGGTTTGCAGTGACCGTGTCCATGGTAAGATCGATATACTCAGTTCCACAGCTTGGACAGATTGCAGGCTTTCTATTTAAATCATAAAACTTTGTTTCACAATTAGAGCAAACTACTTTTTTCCCCCACTCAACTTTCGGCATAATCGGTCCTTTAATATTTATGATATAAAATTTTGATACAACTCAAAAATAAATAATATATAACTTTAGACTAACAAGATAAATTGACAATATAAAAGTGTTAAAATTGAAAGGTACATTAAAGATCTCTGGCGATAAGTCTATTTCGCACAGAGCTCTAATATTATCTGCTATGTCTACTGGCAAGGCAAAAATTTCCAATCTATTAGAGTCTGATGATGTGATGCGAACACTTAAAATATTAGAAGCCTTAGGTGTAAAAATTATAAAAGAAGAAAATAATTGGATAGTTTATGGTAATGGTACTAATGGGTTTATTGAGCCAGATAGTTCACTAAATTGCGGTAATAGCGGAACAACAGCGAGACTTATGATTGGTGCTGTTTCATCAAATCCTATTACATGCACTTTTATTGGTGATAGCTCCCTTAGTAAAAGATCTATGTCAAGAGTGACTAAATACTTGGAAAAGATGGGGGCTGATGTTCATCTTACAAATAAAAATTATCTACCGTTACTAATCTCAGGAACAGAACAATTATTACCAATGAAACTAAATGTGCTAAAAGCCTCTGCACAGATAAAATCAGCTCTAATTCTAGCAGCACTTAATGTTCATGGAAAAACAAAAATTATTGAGAATACTCCAACAAGAGATCATACTGAAAAGCTTCTAAGATATTTAGATGTCAACTTTAAAATAAGAAGACTCAGCAATAAAGTTAAACAAATTGAATTAAATGGGCCGTATGAAATAAAAGCTAAAGATATTGAGGTTGCTGGTGATCCTTCAAGTGCATCCTTCTTCATTGTAGGAGCTTTAATAATACCAAGATCAAGTATTACTGTAAAAAATGTAATGTTAAATCCCACAAGGATCGCATTCCTAGATGTATTAAAAAATATGGGAGGAAAAATAAAAGTTAAAAAAACAAAAAAAATATGTGGAGAAGATGTTGGTAATATCCAAGTTAAATACAGTGTATTGAAAGGAGTGAACGTTCCATCTTCCAAATCAGCATTTCTAATAGATGAATACCCGATTTTATCAATTGCTGCATCTCAAGCGAAAGGCAAAACTATTATGAAGGGAGTAGAAGAGCTAAGACACAAAGAAAGTGATAGAATAAAAAGTATAATTTACAATCTTAAAAAAGTTGGAATAGAGATTAGAGAAAAAGATAATAACTTAACAATCTATGGAGGAAAACTAAATATAGATAAAAGAATAAAAATAAAATCATTCGATGACCACAGGATTGCAATGTCATTCTCTATTTTAAATATTCTTTGTGGTCAAAAATTAACAATAGACAATAAGAAATGTATTTCTATTAGTTACCCTGACTTTGAAAAACATTTAAACTATTTGTTATAAACTACTGATGGTTATGATTATAGCAATTGACGGGCCAGCATCAGTAGGAAAATCTACGATTGCAGAAAAAATATCAGATTATTACAATTCGCCTTATCTAAACAGCGGAAAATTATATCGTGCAATTGCCTTCCAGATTAAAATTAAAAACATTAATCTTTCGAATAAGCAAAAAATACTCAGGTGTGCTCGAGCTATCAAAGAAATAGATTTAAATTCTAGAGAACTATACTCGAGTGAAATAGATAAAATAGCATCAAAAATATCTGCTAAAAAGTATCTTAGAAACCAATTAATGAAATTCCAAAAAGAATACCCAAAAAAATATGCAAAAGGTAACAAATATGCAATTATCGAGGGAAGAGATATAGGTACAGAAATATTTCCAGGTGCAAATTATAAATTTTTCTTATGGGCTGATGCAATGATCAGGGCAAAAAGAAGGTGTGATCAAATTTTAAAAAAGGGCGGAAAAGTAAGCTTAAATTATGTATATAAAGAAATAGTTGCTAGAGATTTACGTGATCTAAATAGAAAAACAGCCCCACTTAAGCCTGCAGTAAATTCGGTATTGCTAGATACAAGTTATCTTGATATAGAACAGGTTTTTAATGCAATAAATAAGATAATAAAAAAAAGATAATATATGAAACAAGAGTCTTTAAATGAAATCCATTCAACAGAATTTGACTCATTACTAGCAGAATCCATAAATAAAAATAAATTAAAAGAAGGTACAATAATTAAAGGTACAATTGCTGAAATTGAAGACGATGCAATCATAGTTGATATTGGAGCTAAAGTTGAAGGAAGAATATCTAAACGTGAGTTTGCATTTCAAAAAGACCAAAAGGAACTGTCAATCGGAGATACAATCGACGTATATTTAGATAAAATTGAAAATCATAATGGAGATTGCATACTTTCAAGATCAAAAGCTAAATCAAAAGAAATATGGAGTGAGGTTGAGAAATCTTTTGAGGCAGGTGAGCTTGTAGAAGGAGTGATAACTGGAAAAGTTAAAGGTGGATTATCTTGTGAAATAGGAGTAACAGCTTTTTTACCTGGCAGTCAAATCGACACAAGGCCAGTTAGAGATGTCAGTCATTTGATTGATGTGCCTCAAAAATTCAAAATTTTAAAAATGGACCTTAAAAGAAATAATATTGTTGTCAGTCGAAGGGCTGTTCTTGAAGAGATGCACAAAGAAGTGAGAGAAGAAAGATTTTTACAGCTAAAGCTTGGAGATATAGTTGATGGTAAAATTAAGGCAATTACAGATTACGGCGCATTTGTTGACTTAGGTAGTTATGACTCACTGCTGCATAGTAGTGATATAACATATAAACGAATAGGACACCCCTCAGAAGTTTTAAAAATTGATCAGCAAGTAAAAGTCAAAATTATTAAAGTTGATCCGGAAAAAAATCGTGTATCTGTTGGCATGAAACAACTTGAAGCTGATCCATGGAATAAAGTTAAAGATAAGTTTAATGTGAATGATAAAGTAACAGGAGTAGTTACTAATGTTACAGATTACGGAATATTCATTGAAATTGAAAATGGAGTTGAAGGATTATGTCATAAAGATATGTTGACTTGGAGTTCAAAACAAAACTCAAAACCAGGAAATCTTTTTGCAAGGTCACAATCTGTTGATTGCCAAATTCTTGAAATAGATCATGAAAAAAGAAGATTGAGTCTTGGAATAAAGCAATTAACCCCTAATCCATGGCAAAAATTCAGTAAGGAATATCCAGTTGGAAAAATATTTGATACTTCTATTTCTAATATTAAAGAGGGAATAATATTCTGCAACATTGATGGTGAAATTGATGGAGCAATATTCAGCAAGGACTTGTCATGGGAAGCGGATCCTAAAGAGGAAATTAAAAAGTATAAAATTGGTGACGCATTAAAGGTAAAGATAATTTCACATGATAATGAGAAAGTAGCTTTATCAGTTAGAGAAGTGGAAGGTAATCCTTTTGATGAAATCAAAAATAAAACAAAAGGTGATATTGTAACTTGCAGTGTAATTGAAACTGGTGATTATGGAGTTAAAGTTAAAATAGGTGATAAGGGGCCTGTAACAATTATTAAAAAATCTGAACTGGCTCTTAGAAAGCCAGATGCTCGACCAGACCGATGGGCAAAAAATGATAAATTAGATGCATCAATTACAAGTTTTGATACAGCAAACTATAAAATAAGCTTATCGATAAGAGTTATGGAAGAGGAAATTGAAAAAGAAGCAATGGAAAAATATGGGTCTAAAGATTCTGGTGCTTCCTTAGGAGCTATTCTAGGAAAAGCTCTTGGCAGAGACAAAAAAGAAGATTAAATATTCTTTACAATCAATCGTTTACAATAAAATTTAATGCCATATAATTATTTATATGAGTTTAATAAAATCAAAACTTATTCAAAATATTACTGAAGCAAACCCTCATCTTTTTGTGAGAGATGTTGAGAGAATTGTTAATACAATTTTCAACGAAATAACTCAGTCTCTAGCTGATGGCAAAAGAGTAGAGCTCAGAGGGTTTGGCGCCTTCAGCGTGCAGCACAGGAAGCAGCGCACTGGTCGAAACCCAAGAACTGGGGAAGCTGTAAATGTTGAGGAGAAGTATATCCCGCGCTTTAAGACTGGAAAAGAACTTAGATTAAAACTAAATAAACAAGAAAACTCTTCTAACGAGAGTTAGAAAGATTTCATAAAACAAAAATTTTGACTAAAAATCCAATTTACTGTGCTATTGATACAAGTTGTATTAATGATGCAGATAGAATTATTAATGAAATCTTACCTCATATTGGCGGGATCAAATTAGGTCTCGAATTTTTTACATCTTGTGGGGTCAAAGGTATTGAAAAAATTTCAAAATATGAACTCCCATTATTTCTAGACTTCAAACTATATGACATACCAAATACAGTGAAAAAATCACTTCAAAATATTCTATCTTACAATCCTACATATACAACACTTCATGTTTCGGGAGGTTCCCGCATGTTAAAAGAATGTGTCGATTTAAAAAAAGAATTAAATAGTAATACAAATTTAGTTGGCGTCACAATGCTAACAAGTTTTGATGATGGCTCAATCAATGAAATTGGTATGAGCGGTACAGTTAATAAGAATGTAGATAATCTATCTGCGTTGGCATTTGATTGTGGAATGGATGGTATAGTTTGTAGCCCAATGGAGATAAGAAAAGTCAAAGAAACGTTCGGATCTAAATTAAAAGTTATTGTGCCTGGAATAAGAAATCAAACAGACAATAATAATGATCAAAAGAGAACTCTTTCAGCTAAAAAAGCAATTGAGTTTGGTGCGGATGTTATTGTTGTGGGAAGACCAATAACTTCTGCTGACTCGCCTGGAAAAGCTGCTGAAATTTTTCATCAAAGCATAAAGTGACTAAAGCGTACATTAAAATTTGTGGAGTAAAAGATATTAAAATTGCTAAACATGCAATCAATTGTGGTGCATCTTTTTTGGGCTTTGTTTTTTTTAAAAATTCAAGCAGAAACATATCAATCAATAGATGCGCGAAAATTTTAGATGAAATAAATGGCAAAGTGAATACTGTTGCAGTAACTGTAAATCCAACTCATAGTGATTTAAAAGCTTACTCAGAAATGAAGTTTACACACATTCAATTGCACGGAAATGAAAGTTTAAATGAAGTAAGAAAAATCAATGAAGCCTATAATCTTAAAATAATAAAATCATTTAGCATATCAACAGAGTCTGATTTAGATAAAATAAAAGAATATTGTCCTTTCATTGACCATATTCTATTAGACTCAAAACAAAAGAAAGATATGCCTGGAGGGACTGGCCAGACATTTGATTGGAAGATTATCAAAAATTTTTGCCCTAATAAGTCATTTTTTCTATCAGGGGGTCTCAACACTAACAATATATCAGAAGCATTAAATTTAAAAAAAACTGAATATTTTGATGTTAGCTCTGGCGTTGAGAATTCAGAGGGTATAAAAGATGAAAAATTAATATCTGAATTTATATCAAAGGCAAACAAAGCTGTAAAATGAAACTAGAAAAAGGAATTCCTCTCATTGACCAACATGACGAAAATGGATACTGGGGCGGTAAATTTGGTGGAAACCAAATAGCTGAAAGTCTTAATTATCCAATTGAAGAATTAACTCGTGAATTTGAAAAATTAAGAAACGATGAGACATTTATCGCTGAGAGAGATTATTATTTTAAAAATTTTGTTGGAGCGCCAACCCCATTTATAAAATTGGAGAACCTTACGAAGCACCTTGGCGGCGCTCAAATTTATTGCAAACTGGTTTCGAAAGCAACCGGTGGAGCACACAAAGCTTATAATGCAGTAGTTCACAGTTTAATATGTAAGCGATTAGGTAAAACTTATATAGGGGGTGACACTGGTGCTGGATACGCAGGAAAGATGCTCAGTATGGCAGCGGCAAAATTTAATTTAAAATGCAAAATATTCATGGGCACAAAGGACGTAGAAAGACAGTCTATAAATGTCTTTTCTATGCGAAGTTATGGCGCTGAAGTTGTTCCTGTAAACTCTGGCTCACAAACTTTAGTGGATGCTGTATCAGAATGCATGAGATGGTGGACAAGTGAGAATGAAGAAGCTCATATGTGTGTTGGAAGCACTGTTGGCCCTACTATTTTTGTCAAAATATGTGCTTGGTCTACCGCTCAAATATCCAGAGAAATGAGAAAACAAGTAATGGATGAATTTGGTGAAGTTCCAAAAGATATGAAATTAATTAATTGCGTTGGCGGTGGATCGTCAGCTGCAGGTTTTTGGAACGAATGGATTGATTATGATAATATTGAACTCATAGGGGTAGAAGCTGGGGGGCCCGAAGGATCTTCAAAACATGCCGCACCTCTAACAAATGAATCACCCATCGGGGTTCTTCATGGAGCAACTCAATATGTTATTCAAGACGATCAGGGAGAAATTGAGGAAACAGAGTCAATAAGTGCTGGACTTGATTACCCAGGTGTGAGTCCGCTTCATTGTTTTTTAAAAGAAACTGGAAGAGCAAGATACACTTCTGCTAGTGACGAGGAGGCATTGGAAGCTTTTCAATTAGTAAGTAAAAATGAAGGTTTTGTGAGTCCCTCACTTGAACCTTCACATGCATTCGCAGAAGCAATCAAAATTGCACCTAAATTAAGTAAAGATACAATTATCGTTGTAGATTCTTGCGGAGACTCTGCAAAAGACTCAAAAATTATTGCTGAGAGACTTGGTTACAAAATATGACATCATCTTCTTTAATTAAATCTTTTGAACGAGTAAAAGAAGATAATAGAGCTGCGCTATTAACTTATACAGTTGGAGGAGACCCAGATAAAAAAACCTCACTGAATATATTTAAATCAATTGCAGAGTCAGGTGCTGATATCATTGAATGTGGACTGGGACACGGAGCAAATATTGGTGATGGTGGCGCAATTCAAGACAGTACTTACAGAGCACTATCTGGTGGGATTAAAACAGATGATATTTTTGAAATCATTGAAGATTTCAAAAAAGATTATGAGACAGATGTAATCATAATGACATACCAGAATAAAATTATGGCTTACGGGGAAGAAGATTTTATTAAGAAATGCATCAGTAGTAAAGTTTCAGGCATAATATGTGTTGATTGGCCATGGCCACTTAATCTTGATTTTGCAAAAAAATGTAAAGAAAATAGTATTGTATTCATACAATTGCTTTGCCCTACTACAAATGAAGACCGACTAAAAAATATATTAAATGATGCTCATGAGGTTGTTTACTATATTTCAATGCTTTCAACTACAGGTCAAAAATTGAAAGTAAGTTCAGATGAAATTAAGAAAAGATTTAATTTAATTAAAAAGATATCTCCTGATAAAAAATGCATAATTGGCTTTGGAATTACAGCAGATACAATAAATGATTTTAAGGATACTGATGCATGCGTTGTAGGATCAGCTTTATGCAGAGAAATAACAAGGTCAATTAATGAAGAACTCAATCCTGCCACAAATGTAGGCAATATGGTAAGTGATTTAAAACAAAAGCTAAGCTCATGAATTGGTTAACAAGAACTATTTCAAAAGTATTTCCTAGAAAGAAAAAAAGTTTAGATATCGCAGAAAATGCTTGGATTAAATGCTCTCAATGCCAAACAATGCTCTATTCGAGTGATCTAGAAAAAACTCTTTTCGTATGCCCTAATTGTGATGAACACTTACAAATTCATCCTCGTATTAGATTTAAAAATCTATTTGATGGTGGTGTATTTGAAGAAATAAAATATCCCTCTGGATTTACTGATCCACTTAATTTTAAAGCTTTAAAAACTTACAAAGAGCGATTTAATGATGCTCGCCAAAAAACAGACATGGATGACTGTTTTCTAATTGGTTACGGGCAAATTAATAATATCAATGTAACTATTGCTGCTCAAAATTTTCATTTCATGGGGGGTTCTGTGGGAGCTTCAGCTGCAGAGGCAATGATTAAAGCGGCAGAACACTCTGTTACAAATCATACTCCATTAATTGTATTCACTTGTTCGGGAGGTGCAAGAATGGATGAAAATCAACATTCTCTTCAATCACTTCCAAAAACAACAATAGCTTGTCAAATGGTTAAAGATGCTAAGTTACCCTATATAGTTGTTAATACAAATCCAACAAGTGGAGGTGTGTCTGCGTCTTTTGGATCATTGGGATCAATTACATTGGCTGAACCAAACGCATTAATTTGTTTTGCAGGTCCTAGGGTAATTTCAAATACTGTGGGTGAGACTCTGCCTGATGGGTTCCAAAGATCAGAATATCTATTAGAGCATGGGTTTATAGATCAAGTGGTTCATAGAAAAGAACTTAAAGATAAATTATCTCAAATAATTTCATTATTACTTAAAAGAGTAGCCTAATTGAAAATATCAAATACACAAATTGATAAGCTTTTAGACGAGCTTCTTGAACTTCATCCAAAAAGAATAGATTTATCACTTGATAGAGTTTGGAACCTATTAGAAAAATTAGATAACCCTCAGAATAAAATAAATAATATTGTTCATATTGCTGGAACCAATGGAAAATTTTCTACACTGAAATTTATTCAGGACATCTTAAAAAGTAATAGTAAATCGACGAATGCCTATATCTCGCCTCACCTAATTAGATTTAATGAGAGGTTTCAGCTTATGGGTAAAGAAATATCAAATGAGGAGCTGTATTCCGTCTTAAATAAAGTGAAAGATTTTAATCACAGCGATCCGATCACTTTCTTTGAAATAACTAGTTCCGCTTTTTTTGAAGCAGCCTCAAATTGCCCGGCTGATTATACACTTCTTGAAGTAGGTTTAGGTGGAAGACTGGATAGCAGCAATGTAATAACTCCTGCAATCTCAGTTATTACCTCAATTTCTAGGGATCATCAGGATTTTTTAGGAGATAGCATTGAGATGATAGCGTTTGAAAAGTCTGGAATAATTAAAAGTGATGTCCCAGCTATTATTGGTTATCAGCCTTACCCAGAAGCGAGAGAAATGCTTATGGATCAGGCGGAATATAAAAAAGCTCCTATATTTGCCCATGGAATTCAGTGGAACTTAACGGAACATAATGACAAGTTAATATATGAAGACAGCCAAAATAAAATTGAATTTGATAACCTATATACACATAATGTATTTCAGAAAAAGAACCTTGGACTTGCATTGGCTGCAGCTTCAAAACTAACCAATATTGATATAAAGTCTTTTGTCGCTAAAAATCTTCACAATAAAACTTACTTTCCAGGAAGAATGGAAAAGATATCTGATGGCAAATTAGGATCTACTATAGCTTCAACAAATGAATTGTATTTAGATGGTTCTCATAATGATGACGCTGCGAGTAATCTAAATGAAACAATTAATCAGCTTACTAATAAAAAGTTGTGTATAATTTTTGGAATGATCAATACAAAAGATCCAATTAGTTATTTAAGCAAGTTTGATAAAATTGATGCTCTAACTGTTATTACGATACCAAATGAAGAGAGTGCAATTGATTCAAATGAATTATATACTGGGCTTAGAAAGCATTATGAAAATGTAAATAGAGCCGATTCAATTCAGGAAGCATTAGCTAATTTAAATAATAATTACCAAGATGCACGTATCCTAATATGTGGATCTTTATATTTAGCCGGAAAAGTTTTAGAAATGAATTAAGCGATTGAGTCTTCAATCCACTCAACGATTGCAGTTTTAGATACCGCTCCAACTTTCGTTGCAGCAGCCTCACCATTCTTAAAAACTAACATAGTTGGGATTCCTCTAACACCAAACTGTGTGGGTGTATTAGGGTTTTCATCAATATTAATTTTAGCAACGGTGATTTTATCAGCCATTTCATCTGATATCTCTTCAAGAGATGGGCCAATTTGTTTACAAGGTCCACACCAAGGTGCCCAAAAATCAAGCACAACAGGCTTATCTGATTTCAATACTTCTTCTTCAAAAGATGCGTCTGTTACATTAATAGTTGCCATAATGATTCCTTCCCTAAAGTTGTCTGTAATTTATGTATGAGGGGGGCTAAAGTCAAGGCTAAATACAAGATAATTTGATCCTAAATAACTGATATTACTTAATTTTTTTTATTTTTGTGGACGAAATTTCTTCTGTTTCTGGGATTTCTTTATCAGGTTTTAAACCCCCCAGTTTAATCATTTTTTTGACTCGCGATACCAAGCTTCCTTTTCCATCTCTTAATCTGCTCTTTGCAGTTTCAATTGATCCCATTGATTTACTCAGTTCATATCCTGCATTTTCAAAAGCACTATATACCTTTTCAACCTGAGAATAAATTTCAAGTGCTGTGCCTGCTATTAGATCGGCATTTTTATTTCTTTCGTTAATTGACCACATGTTATCAATTATTTTTAGTACAGATATCAAAGTAGATGGGCTTGCTAAAATTATCTTATATTTATTTGCCTCAAGTATGATTTCCTCAGTTTTATCTAGCATTGAGTCAAAGGCACTTTCATACGGCATGAACATTATGACTGCATCTAATGTTTTAATTTCATATATCTTTTGATAATTAGCTTCACTGAGTTTTTTTAAGTGACTGCGTATCGATTGAATATGCCTCTTATGAGCATCTTCTTTTATTAATTGATCTTCACTATTGCAATATTCTTGCCAAGCACTGAGTGAGACTTTTGAGTCAATTATTATATCCCTGCTGTCTGGTAAATGTAAAATAATATCGGGAAATTTTCTTTTTAGCTCACCATTCACATCATCATCAAATTTTTTTTGTACTTCAAAATCCTTTCCTTCCCTTAACCCTGATTGTTGCAAAATATTAATCAATAAAATTTCACCAGCTGTACCTTGTTTTTTTATTCCACCTGTAAATGCAGAGGTTAATCTATTGACCATTTCATAACGTTCTTCATCTTTACCTTCTTTAAGAGAAATTTTATTACTTAGATCTTTAACTAGATCTTTTACATCGTTTAAACTTTCACTCTCTTCGATATTATTCGAATTTCTTTTAAATAAATGAACAGTTAATCCGCCAATTATTGCCCCGATTACAAATATTATGATTGTAATAATACTATCCATTTAGTTTACCTCTATGATATTCATCTAGCTCCTGAATGTAGGTATCTATTTCTTCTAGACGATTCATGTCAATTTCATCATCACTTTCTCTTAAATCATCAATTTCTGTCATTGCCGCTGGAATAGTATTCCATGTACATTTATCCATTGATAATATTTTTTCAGCCACTTCCTTATCCCTTTTTTGAATTTCTTTCTTTGGTAAATATTCTGGTTTTTCATTGTAAATTACCCTTTTTGCGAATTCTTTTGATCTAATATCAGTGATTTTTTCTGCAATTTCGTATTTTTTATCCCATTCTGCCGCGTGAAAGTCTGACATCAAATAATTGTCTTTGGAACTTGGAAAACCATTGTATATCTGCTCTTCAACTGGCTTTTCGGTTTGATCTTGCGTTAATTCTCTATCTTCCCCTTTATCAAGAAGTAGGTTTGTAAATTTCTCAATAAAATTCTTATTGCCCCTAACTTTTTTCATTCTCTCATTTACAATTTCTGGCGTAAGGTCTTTATAGTTTTCTGATCGATACAAATATTCTTCATTTAAAAGTATCGGCTGCTCATTTGCTTTGATCATATGAAAACATTTATTTTTTCCTTTAAATAATTTTTTTAGTTCTGATCGATCTAGATCAAAAATATAATCTGGATCGACAGTTAAGTCATAACAATAGACATGGTTTTCATAAGATGGATCTTTTGTTAAATAGGCAAGACCATGCGTATATTCTTTTCCTCTGAAAAATCGACTTGCGCAAAATACTTTATCTTGATTCACATATGTATATACATCTTGCTTTGAAGCTGTTTGAAGAGCACTCTCCCAAATATCATTACATTTTTCTTTAACAAGCTTGCACACACCAAGTGTTGCTTCAACATCTGAAAGAGCATCGTGAGCTTTAGAATGTTCTATGCCATTTGCTGCAGCAAATTTTTCAAGTCTGAAAGTTATTTTTCCTGTTTCATCATCAAGAGGTCTTACAAAAGCATTTGGATACACGGCAGCAGCAGAGTGAAGCAGTTTCATTGCATCACCTCTTTTATTTCCATTTGTATTTGTAATGTAAGGTGGAAGTGCTGATTGATAAAGAGATTGTCTTAAGTGCATGTCATCAAATGATATGGAATTGTATCCGATAAATAACGACTCGCCCCAGGAGAGAAATTTACCTTGCATTTGGGAAATCAAACTAAAATTAGAGTTTTCATGATTTTTTAATTGATCTATGGAAACCCCATTTACTAATAATGCTTTTGCTGAAGGAACAGGATATTCCTTCTTCATCCGACCTCTAAAATCAAATTGGTCCAAAATATTAAAATCTTGGTCAGTACAAATTGCGGCTGCTTGTATTATTGATCCATAAGCAGCATTCAAGGTTGATGTTTCGAGATCCCAAAAAATATATTTCATTTAATTTTCTTCTTCTCCAAGCATCTAAAATCAACCTCTGGTTTTTGCCCATTAAAATTTATATGACAAATATTTATTTGGTGTCTTTGGCACCATAATTGTATGCCTCTCTCAGTAAAACCTACATCGATTCTTGAGTAATCCTGAAGTGATTTTGCATCTGTCTGGCCAGTCATAAATTCATCAGAACACTTAACGCAAACAATTGGCTCTTTGATTTGATTTAACAGATAACTGAGTTTTCCTATATCTTGCTCTAGGCTATTATCCTCACTCATTCACACCAGTCTTTCTTATTATTTTTATCATACAAAACTCCTAGACTGTGTGAGACCATCAATTTTGAAACATTTTCACCATCTACAATTATATAAGACAGGATTCTACCGAAAAAGTCTCTATTGTATTCAGTTTCAAATTCAATTCTTTTTCCTTCTGAAATTAATTGGTTAATGTACTCACGAGCTTCGATCCCAAGTATATACTCTTTCTCATATTTAGGATTTGAAATTTCAGGAGTATCTAGATCAAGCAGTCTAATTTTATCTTTCTTTCCTTCATATATTACATAGCATGTATCGCCATCGTAACAAAACAGGTCATTTTGTTTTCTTATTTGTATATCTGCAAATGAATTAGAGATAAATAAAATTAGAACAGAGAAAATTCTTATCATTAATGAATATTAATTGATAATTTCGTGAGGGTATACTCCTAGTAAATTATTTTTTTCAATCCAGACTTTAATTTCCTTCTCATCATCTGTGATCGTAATCCTACACCAACTTGAGTCACACTTATTAATTTTTGCATGAACAAAAGGATCTATTTTAGCAAGTATCTTGTTTTTGTTTGGCTTATCATATCCATAACTGAAAGGTTCTTTTGATGTAAGCGCATATCTTTTACCTGAAAAAAGAATATGAGACATCCAACCAGTTACTCCATCTTTTGGGTCACGCACCTGTCGCCAACCTTCAATATCCCTAATAATCTCCATAGGATAACCTTTAAGTTGATAGCGATAAATAATTGTGGCCTCAGGGAATGGGCCTTTTCTTAAGTTTGCATCACCTTTTAATGAAACCCATCTAGGAACAGGAAGGTCAGATGAAGACGTTGATAATGTTGTAAAAAGTAGAAGAAATATTGGTATCAGTATTTTATGCATCAACAAACTCTTTTTCCTCAATAACATTACTTGGATCGACATGTAATATTATTTCTGCATCTGGAAATTGATTAAGTATGTTTTCTTCTACTTGATCAGCAATATTGTGCGATTCTTCTAGGCTTACATGCTCTGATACCTCAATGTGCATTTGCATAAAAAACTTTCCTTTACTCGACCCACTTTGACGAGTACGAACATCATGAAATCCAAGAACTTTATTATGGCTTTTTACAATGTCAAAAATCTCAGACTTGAGATCATCATCAATTTCACGGTCAATTAATACAGCAATTGATTTTTGAAAAATAGCGATTGTTGTATAGATCATATAGATCGCAATTAAAGCGGCAATTAATGGATCCGCTCTTGAGAAATCATCAAACATTACGATTATAATTCCAACAAAGGCTGCAATATTAGTTAATAAATCACTAAGGTAATGAAGCTTTTCCGACTCTACGCTTAATGAAGCAGTGTCTTTCATTATTCTTGTTTGAAACCTCACCAACATAAGAGTGGCAAATATTGAGATTGCAATAACAATAAGTGCTATTTCAGAATTAATAATTGTAATTTCAGGATCAATAAAGTTTTGGTAAGCCATATACAGTATAAATATTGAAATTAGTAAAATAACAATTCCCTCTATAAAAGCAGACAATGCTTCAGCTTTACCATAACCAAAACGGTATTCATTAGTATTTTTCTTTAATGATATTCTAACTAAAGTAAATGTTGTTACAGTGATAATGAGATCAAAAAAGCTGTCTGCAAGTAATGACAAAATTATAATTGAGCCAGTAGCAAAATACGCAAACGCTTTGATGATAATTAAGAAAAGAACAACTCCGAGAGTGATCAAATAAGATTTTTTTATTTTTTCTCCATACTCATTTTGAGAAATATTTACGTAAGTCATTAAGGATAAAGTCTTGATTTAATCCATTGATCATTTGATAATGTAAAGACAATCCTATCGTGAAGTCTTGTTTTATAATCGTCTCTACTTTTCCAGACTTCTACTTTTTCAGGAAGTATTATAACTCCTCCCCAATGATCAGGTCTGGGTATCTCTTTACCTTCATAATCATCTGCAAATTTTTTAAATTCAGCATCAAGCACTTCTCTGCTTTCAACCCCTTCTGACTGTTTAGAAATATTTGCTGAAATTTGAGCATTACGATCTCTAGATGCAAAATAATTATCTGAAATTGAAGCGTCAATCTTTTGCACTTCACCTTGAATACGAATAGAAACTCCTTGTGCTCTACTATACCACGTGAGGTGTCCTTTATTATTATGGAAAAGTTCCTTACCTTTTTGAGACTGATAGTTTGTATAAAAAACAAAGCCTTTGTTTGATACATCTTTTATGAGTATAACTCGCGCATTTGGATTGCCTTCTGCATCGACTGAGGAAACAAGCGCGGCATTAGGATCAAGTTCTACTGATTCCTTTTCTTTTTCGTAAAAATCATTCCACGCATCTAACCAGTTGTTGTAATTAGAAATATCATTGCTCATTAGGTTACTTATAGTCAAATTGTAAAAAAATTGAATTGAAATAAGAGCGAATGAGATGCATTATCAAAAATAATGATTGAAGTGTTAAAAAAAATTTGGTTTTTACAACTCAGATTCGTTAAAATTTATCTATCAACAGGTGTATATCCACCTTTAATTAGAAATAGAAAACGTAATAATTGGAGTAAAAAGAAGTGATTATTCTTGCTTTTCTTGGTTCTTGATAACAACTTCAGTAACACGCTGCATTTGACTTTCAATCCTTACAGAATGATCCTTAAAGTCCTGTCGAATTAAATAAACAAGATAAATTAATACACAAACAGCAATGAATGTTAAAAATTCCATGCTGTTATTATAGCTCTAAATGCATATTTAAAAATGATAAAAAAGAATAGGAATTTTGCCTACTTTTCACCTCTAATTTTTAAAATTTGTTCGTATGCATCATTAATTCTTTGAAAGTTCTCTTTTGCTTTTTGGATAAGGCTTTTATCAGTAATGCCTTTTGCCCGAACGATATCTGGATGGTTTTTGCGAGCTAAATTTCTGTAAACTTTTTTAATTTCTGCAGACGTTTGAGACTTTGAAACACCAAGCACCTTGTACGGGTCTTCTTTGACAAATTCAGGTCGAGAATTTCTTAATCTATTGAACGTTGCTTGATCAATTCCAAAAATCTGGCTTACTTTTTTTATATATTTTAGTTCTGGAGCCGATAAATCATGATCAGCATATCCAATTTCAAAGAGGCCTAAGATGACTTGCTCTAACATTTGTGGAGTTCGGTAAAACGTATCTCTTAATTGTTGAGCGTAAGGTTCAAATCCTGCACTGGTTTGTGCAGCTTCTTTCCATATTACTCCGACCTGTTTCATATTTTCATGAGGTATTTTAAATATTTTTTTAAATTTCTTTATTTCGTCGTCAGTGACTCTTCCATCTGCTTTCGCTAACTTTGCACAGAGCACGACGAGCCCTAAAGCATAAACACCTTGATTACTATTAAAGTTAGCTCCAGGATTTCTAAAGTTTGTTTTCTTTCCAAGAAAGAATGCACCTGCAGTGAATGCAAGTGCGCCTAAGGGGCCCGCTATCATATTCCCTAAAGAAGCTGCTATTAAATATTTCCAAATGTTCATAGGTTTAAAATTTGATTAATGATAATCTAAATTTTAATAAAATCTATATGAACAGAAATAATATTAAGTTGGGCGCTTTCTATATGCTGATATCTGTTACAGGTTTCAGCGTCATGGATATAGCGGTAAAATGGACGACTGCAGAATATTCTATAGGTATGGTCATTGCAGCACGAATGATTGGAGGCTTGATCCCTCTTTTTCTTGTTGTGCCAAAAGAGAGATGGGGTAATTTTTTTCATACTACTAAACCCGGCCTGATGTTTATTAGAGCATTCACTGGAACAGCTGCACTTTTTTGTGTTTATGCAAGTCTTCATTATTTACCCCTTGCAACAACTGTAAGTCTCACGTTTGCCTCGCCAATTTTTAGTACACTTCTGTCAATATTAATACTCGGTGAACTTGTAAGAGTAAGAAGATGGATTGCAATTGTGATTGGTTTTGCTGGAGTCTTGATCATAATCAATCCAACATCCAGTGAGTTTAGTGTCTACATGTTATTACCAATTTTATTTTGCGTATTCTTTGCGATGGTGTCGATTTCAATCCGTTTATTAAGTAAGACCGAACCATCCTATTTGATTGCTTGGTATTTTACTTTATTTGGTTTCATAGCATCTTTATTTACAATTCCTTTTGGAGGATGGAAAATACCAGTATCTTGGTTTGACCTTGGAATATTAACAGCCGTTGGAATTTTTGGAGGAATTGGAAACCTTGCTCTGACCTCAGCATTTAAGCATGCTGAAGTCTCTCTGGTTACACCTTTGAAATATCTAAGTTTAATTTATGGAATAATATTTGGTTATATGATTTGGAATGAGATACCTGCGTGGAATACTTATGTCGGTGCTGGATTTATTATCTTATCAGCAATATTTATTCTTAGACGTGAGACTGCTCTAAAAAAAAAGATCCAACCAGAAAAATTCTCAATTCAGCGTTAAGTTTTATTTAAAAAAGTGTCTATACCTTTTTTGGTTTCAGGCATTTGTAGATTTTCAACCATTGCTTTACTTGCAAAGTCGTAGGCATCAGAAATTTTCATTGCTGACTGTTTGTATAATGTTTCTTTCGTGAGCGCGAGCACTTCGGGCGTGTGATCACAAACTTGTTGAGAAAATTGTTCGACCCTTTTATCTAATTCTTCATCTTCTAAATATTCGTTGATGAGTCCTGCTTCTTGTGCTCTTTGAGCATTTAGAGGCTGACCGCTCACTAATAATTCCATGACATTTTTTGAGGATATTGCACGGGCTACAGATACTGACGGTTGATGACAACCAAAATTAAAGTTTATACCACCAAGTGCAAATCTTGCTGATTTAGAACTAAAAACACAATCCATTATACTGACTAATCCCAGCCCGCCAGCCGTTGCAATACCTCTTACTTTAGCAACAAAAATCTTTGGACTTGTTCTAATTTTCATTAACATTTCAGAGCACTCCGCAAATAGAAGTTCTTGTGATTTTTTATCATTATTCTTAATCATCTCTTGAACTTCATTAAAACTATGTCCGCTACAAAAGATTTTTTCATTTGAACTTTCAAATATAACAAGTTTGTGATCTTTGGATTTATTAACGCGATCTATCTCCATTTTAATTGCTGACATCATTTCCATGGTCAGGCAATTTGCTGGTGCATCATTAAGAGTGAGCGTTACAACTTGTCCATCATCTTTACTGACTAAAATATCCGTCATGAACTAAACCTTATATTAATTCGCCTATTTCTCTTACCTTTATTTTCAATCTTTCCAATCTCAAGTGGTCCAATTTCTTTCGTAGATTGACAGTGCGTTCCTCCACAACATTGAAGATCGATAATGTTTTCTCCCTCACCAATTTGAACTGTTTGTACTTTATTATCTATAACTGGAGGTGAAACGGCAGCCCCTTTAGCTAAGTGAGGATTTGATTTTAGTTCATCTCCTGTAATTTGATTTATGATTATGGGATAGTCTTTACTAATAATATCCCTAATCTTCTCATTTAACTCTTCTTTATTTAGCATTGATGGATCAACATCAAAATCTATTCTTGATTTAGCACTTCCAACCGACGCGCCTGTTATAAGGGCATCAACTAAGCTACACAAAATATGGCAACTCGAATGCATTTTCATATGAGCATATCTAAGTTCCCAATTGATCTTAAGTTCGGCGGATTGATTAATTAAGCTTTGATCGATGGGACCATCAACAATATGCAAAATTTCATTCGGATTTGATCCTTTTTTTGTGTCTACAACTTTGAGAACTTGGTCCTTTAATACAATCTCGCCTTGATCTCCAGGTTGTCCACCTGACTCTGCATAAAAAATTGTTCTATCCAATTTTATTATATTTTCTTCAACTCCAATAATACTGGCTTCTGTTTCTTTTAAGTAACTATCTTGATTGAAAAGAAGGTCAGTCATAAATCTATAAATAAAAATTGTATTCTTCTGAAGGTATAAAACTGTTATCCATATGTTCAAATTCACCTTCTTTGGCTGATACGTATAAATCAAGATACTCTTTTCCTAAATACTTAGATAAAATTTTTGATTCTTTAAAAAGATTTAGTGCAGACTCCATATTTTTTGGCATTTCAGGATCAGCTGTCTTATCAGCGCCTTCAGTGTTATCAAAACTTACTTGGTCAGTTGGTGACAGTTTTTTTGTAAGTCCATGATGAAGTCCAGAAAGGATACAGGCTAAAACAAGATATGGATTTGCATCGGCTGATGCTACCCGGTGTTCAATTCTTTTTGCGCTATCTGATCCAGCAGGTATTCTCAATGAAACATCTCTTCGATTCCAAGACCAACTTTTATTTACAGGAACAAAATTTCGGGTTTGTATTCTTCGATAACCATTTCTATTTGGAATAAATATTGGAAATGAGTCATAAAAAGTTTCTTGGAAACCAGCTAAAGCATTTTTTAACTTATCATTTCCATAACGATTCTTAGTTGCAAAAATATTTTTTCCATCATCATCGTACACTGAAATATGCAGGTGCATTCCATTTCCAGTCTCCTCAAGAAATGGTTTTGCCATAAATGTTGCTTCAAACCCATGCTTTGCAGTTGTTTCTTTTATTATTCTTCTTAACATTGCTGCATCATCCGCTGCTTTAAGCAGATCACCGGTATGCTTTAAATTAATTTCATACTGGCCAGCAGCAAATTCACTTGAAGCTGTTGTTGCAGGGATATCTTGAATTTTACAGTTCTCGTTAATTTCATTAAATAAATCCCCAAACATATCAAGATCAGGAATTCCATATACATGAGTTTTACTTGCACCTAATGCAGGAACTGGCTTGCCTTCCTCATTTCTTTTCTTATCCAACAAATAAAACTCTAATTCAAAAGCCACTACTGGATTAAATCCGATGCCTTTGAATTTATTCATTACTTTTTCTAAAATATTTCTTGGGTCAACTTCCGCCGGATTTTCTATTACACCCCATTTTTCTTGTTCTTTTCTCATAGAAATTAGTACTTGAAGAACCTTGCTGTCCCAAGGGACGGGCTTTATGGAATTTTTAACGGGCATTAAAACCCCATCTGGATCTCCGTCAGTCCAACCAAGATTCATCGTGTTGGTTACGCCACCGAGGACATCTAAATAAAATGCTGAAAACGGTAACAATACACCTTCTGAAAAAATTTTATCTGCCTCTAGTACTGGAAATCTTTTTCCCCTCACATATCCACAGAGGTCAGTAAATATTGCGTCTACATATTGGATATTATGATGACGATTAAGCACTTCATCAAATTCTGATTGTGTTGCAAGCTCCATATAGGTATCGAATTAAGATTAGACTAAGTCGTTCAGGTGTGTCTGTAAATGATTAAGGTAAAATTTCTGATATTGAACTAGGCTCGTCTCTAAATCCCCATATTTGCCAGGCTGATAGGACCTGCTTTCAATTCCCTTTTGATTCATTTCACATAACTGGGAGTCTTCAGTAGAAGTTTGGTCCCACAAAAAAATCATTTTATCAACATCAACTTCCGCATCTTGATGAGTTACCCAATATTGGGTCACTACTGTTTTATTTTGACTAATTGGTGAGAATAAAAAAAGTATCACAAATTCATTATTTGCAACAAAGCTGTTAAATGGGCTGAAACCAATTGCAGTATAACCATTGTCAGCACCAATCTCCCTAAAATCACCCATCAATGTTGAACAAGAATAACTGCCATCCATTGTTTCTGATGCAATCCCTTCAGGTAAAGGTGTGCGCTCTGCAATTCTAAAATATTTTGAGTCATGTTCACTGAACTCTCCAACAAATAATCCTCTTTTTAAAGTTTGTTCTGTCCACTCTTTAATACGTTTTGTAAGTTTAGGGGCCTCAATCCCCGAACCAACACCTGCT
>CACFAO010000004.1 GCA_902564295.1 uncultured Pelagibacteraceae bacterium | reverse complement strand
GGGATATTAGTGATATTCTTGAAAGTATTTATGAAAATGATCGTGTAAACGTTGATTTGAAGAGTACAGAAAAACATCTCGTCGGAAATAATCTAAAAAAACATCTAGAGGAACTAAAGAAAAATATGATGGATTTTGCTGATGATCTAAATTTTGAAGAAGCTGCTAAGTTAAGAGATGAGATAAAAAGGCTTGAGAATAATGAATTAGAGTTACCATCCAACAGCAATATAGTTTATAAAAAAAATAAAAGGAAAAAAAGAAAGTACTTTACTTGATGTTTATAGATTTCTGCATACTGTTAATAGGATTATCTCTTCTTTTATACAGTGCAGATAAAATGATTGAGTCGGCTGACACAATTGCTAAAAAGTTTAATTTATCCCCAGTATTAATAGGTTTAACAATTGTAGCGTTTGGTACATCAGCACCTGAACTAGTTATTACCCTATTTGCTGCAACAAAGATTGTTCCAGCTACTGATGCCATTACCGGAAATATTATAGGATCTAATATTGCAAATATTTTACTAATTTTAGGAACTTCAGCATTTTTTTTCAAAATTAATCTAGATAAATTAGGCACTAAGGATATTATTTTCTTACTTCTAATATCTTTATACTTCGCACTCTTATTTAATATTAGCCAAACAGTCACTCTCATTCACACAATCGGCTATTTAGTTTTAACTTTGTTCTTTATCAATTTTCTTCGTAATTATAAATCCTCAGATCAAAATGAAGAACAAAAAATTTTTGGAAGATACACTTATTTAATTTTACTAAGTGCCTTCATAGGCATTTTTATCGGTGGGAAAATTTTTTTAGACAGTTCACTGAATATTTTTCAAACATTAGGATTTAACGAGGTACTAATAGGTATTTTTGTTCTGGCCATTGGTACATCCTTACCTGAATTGATAACTGTTATTATCTCTTACTTAAAAAAGAAGGGCTCTATAGGTATTGGTAATGTTATTGGTAGTAACATTATGAACATACTGTTTGTTTTCCTACCAGGGGTTATAATTGTTCAACTTAGAGGGCTTGAATATTCTCTAAAAAATATAGATGTATTTCACATATATATTTTTATATTAGTAACTTTGATGATAGCTCTTATGGCAATTTTAAGAATTCAAATGAGAAAAATACATTCTGTTTTTTTCTTGATTAGTTATTTTTTATATCTTGGGTATTCTTTTATATTATGAAAAAAACAATATTAATTACAGGCGGTTCTCAAAGAATTGGTAGATCAATTGCACTATTTCTCAAAGATTCTCATTATAATTTTATAATACACTATAATAAGTCTTCAAAAGCAGCCAGAGAGTTGAAAAATATTATTAATAGTAACGGGCGCAATTGCGAAATAGTGAAAACTGATTTGTCTAAAATATCTGATGTTAAAAATATAATTAAAAGAAGTAAAAAATTCTTTGGACCAATAGATGCAATTGTTAATAATGCCTCCTTATTCATCAATGATAATATAGAAAATTTAAATGATAAACTTTGGTATGATCATATGAATATAAACTTATACGCCCCTCTAATAATATCTAAAGAATTTAATAAACAACTTCCAAAAAAGAGCTTAGGGCATATCATAAATATATTGGATCAAAATGTAGTCAATCCAGACACATCATTTTTTTCCTACTCCATTTCAAAATCTGCTTTACTATCTGCAACTACAATCATGGCAAAATCATTTGCTCCTAACATTAGGGTTAATGCAATTGGCCCAGGCCCGACACTTAAAAATATTCATCAATCAAAAAAACATTTTGATAAATCAATCAAAAATACTTTACTTAAAATAGGTTCGCCGCCGGAGGAAATTGCCAGAACAGTTAAATTTCTTCTTGAATCAAAATCAATTACAGGTCAATTTATAGCTGTAGATGGTGGGGAACATTTATCATGACTGCAAGGAATATTCTTAAATTAAGTGAATTAAGGTCAGAAACAGATTTGATCAATCCAAATTCTGGATACGATTTAATCTTTTTAAATGATTTTATGATCAATGCAAACATTGGAGTATACAAACACGAGAAAATAAAGAGCCAGCCACTCCGCATAAATATAATTGCTAAAGTTAAAAATCCAAAAAAAATAAATGATGATAAATTGTACAGTGTTGTTTGTTATAATCAGATTTCAAAAAAAATTAAAAAAATTATTAATTCTGGTCATACAATTTTATTAGAAAAACTTGCTGAAAAAATATTTCAGGAGTGTTTTAAAAACAAAAGAATTCAAACTATGAAGATAAGACTTGAAAAACTTGATGCAATTCAAGAAGCTGAAAGCGCAGGCATCGAAGTTGAACGCTCTCGTTCAGAATAATGAATAATCTTGAGAATATTAAAGAAATAATTGACCAATCCCCCTCTTCTTCCGGTATTTATAAAATGCTTAATGAAAAAGAAGAGATTATGTATGTTGGTAAAGCAAAAAATCTCCAAAATAGACTTAAAAGCTATCTAAACACTAACAATCTCTCAAATCGAATCAGAAGGATGGTTAGTAGAATATCAAATATTGAAGTAATTATTACAGAGACAGAAAAAGAAGCTTTGTTGCTTGAGGCAAATTTAATAAAAAAACTTAAACCTCCTTTCAATATACTTTTACGAGATGATAAATCATTTCCTTATATTTTTATTAATCATGAACAAGAATTTCCACAAATTTCAAAACATAGAGGAAAACAAAAATATAAGGGAAAATATTTTGGTCCGTTCGCAACAATTAATTCGCTAAATTATACTCTGAAAATATTACAGAAAGTTTTTCTACTAAGGTCGTGCGATGATACTATTTTTCAAAATAGATCTAAACCGTGTCTTCTTTATCAAATTGAAAGGTGCAGTGGTCCCTGTGTTGATTATACATTAAGTAAAAAAGAGTATTTACAAAGTGTTAAGAATGCTGAGCACTTTCTTTCAGGTCAACATAGCAATTTACAAGAGGAGCTATCTTCTAAAATGGATGAAGAAAGTAAAAGTCTTAATTATGAAAAAGCAGCTAGCTATAGAGATAAGATAGTTGCACTAACCCAGATTCAAAGTCAGCAAAACATAAATCTTTACGATGTAAAAAATACTGACGTGATTTCAATTTCAAGAAAAGGTAATAAATCATGTGTTCAAGTATTTATTTATAGGTCAGGTCAAAATTGGGGAAATAGATCTTATTTTCCAAAACACAGCGATGAAGTAGAAACTTATGAGATCCTAGAGCGTTTTATTGTTGATTTCTATACAAGATATTCCCCTCCAAAAAATGTATTGTTAAACTTACCTATAAAAAATTCATCTCTTATCGAAACATCTTTTAAATCTATTTATAATTACAAGACATCTTTTTTTGTTCCTAAAAAAGGAAAAAAATTAGATATAGTGAACTATGCGAGTAGAAACTCAGAACTAGCACTAAAAAATCACATTGCACAGTCTCACTCTGACAAAGAGAATCTGAGTCAACTTTCAAAAGTACTCAATATGACTAAAAAAATAAAAAGAGTTGAAGCTTATGACAACAGTCATCTATCGGGCAAAAATGCAGTTGGTGCAATGATTGTTTACTCTGAAGAAGGGTTTGAAAAAAAATCATACAGAAAATTTAATATAGACTCATCTAAAGTAAAACTCGGTGATGATTATGGAATGATGAGACACGTACTTGAAAGAAGATTTTCAAAAGAAGCAATCAAAAATTCTAAGAAATATGAGAAATTGCCTGATTTATTGGTTATTGATGGAGGTAAAGGCCACTACGATTTAGCTAGAGAAATCTTAGAAACTAAAGGTTTAAATGAAATGGAACTAATATCAATATTTAAGGGTGAGGGAAGAAAAGAGTCGTTAGATCAAATAATATATAAAAATAAAAAAAACTTTATCGACAAAAATACTCCCTCATTTTTCTTTATTCAGAGAATTAGAGATGAGTCACATCGCTACGCAATCGGAGCACATAAAGCGAAAAGAAAGAGGGAAATGCATGCCTCAGAACTAGAACCGATAGAAGGTTTAGGACGAAGCAGAAGAAAATTACTTTTGAATCATTTTGGATCAGTTAAAAATATTAAAAATGCCTCAGCTCAGGATATAATGAAAGTTAAAGGAATTAGTAAGTTGCTTTCAGAAAAAATATATGCATATTTTAATGAATAATGTCTAAGTTACCAAATTTTCTCACTCTACTTAGAATTTTTTTATTACCATTATTAATATATTTAATCATAGATAGTGACAGCTCATTTAATTTGGCAATTCTTATTTTGTTTATTGTTATTGCATTGTCAGATTATTTTGATGGGATAATTGCAAGAAAAACGAATAGTACATCTGAATTTGGTAAAATGTTAGATCCTATTGCAGATAAGCTATTTGTCGTACTGTTAATAATTACATTTATCTACAATGACTATATTAATGAGATTAATTTAATTCCAGCCTACTTAATAATATTTAGAGAAATTTTTATCTCTGGTCTAAGAGAGTATGCATCTAATTTACCAGAAGTAAAAAAAATAGATGTTTCTATATTAGGAAAATATAAAACAGCTTTTCAAATTTTAAGTTTATTTTTGATCTTAATAGGAAGCATCTACATAGATTTGAAGACTTTATTAAACATAGGTATTTATCTGTTCTGGCTGTCAACTATAATCACGCTGATCAGCGCTTATCAATATTACAAAAGTATATTTTAAGTTAAGATCTAACGATTTCGTGATAATCCTGCATAAACTTAAAATTTTGGGTATTGTCTCCAGTATTGAATTTAATATCGTCAATAGACTGAATTGGAGTAATCTCTGCCGCGGTACCTGTTAGAAAGGCCTCATCAAAATTACCAATTTCTTCTGGCTTTATATGACGCTCAGTAATATTAAAGCCTTGCTCTTTAACCATTTCAATAACAGTTTGCCTAGTTATACCATTAAGAAAACAATCAGGAATTGGAGTATGAATTTCTTTTCCTTTAATAAAGAAAATATTTGCTCCAGTACCTTCAGCAACATAGCCCCTAAAGTCCAACATTAGGGCATCATGGTATCCTTTTTCCTCCGCAAATTCTTTTGACATTGTACAAATAACGTAAGGACCAGATGCTTTTGCTTCGCATGGTGCCGTATCAGGTGATGGCCGTTTCCATGGTGAAGTTATTAATCGTAGGCCAGCTTTTCGATCTTCGATTTTAAAATATGATGTCCAATCATTCCACACTGCAATTGCAACATTAATATCAGATTTAGCAGTTGAAATTCCCATTTGCTGAGACCCTCTCCATGCAATTGGCCTAACATAACAATCTTCAAAATTCATTTTTTTAATGAGTTCATCTTTGGCCTCATTAATTTGAGACTGACTATAAGGAATTTTTATGCCTACAATTTCCGCTGATCTAAATAGCCTTTTTGTGTGTTCTTCAGATTTAAAAATCTTCCCTTTATAGGCTCTTTCCCCTTCAAACACAGCACTAGCATAGTGAAGACCCTGAGTAATAACATGGCATTTTGCATCATTCCATTTGATAAACTCTCCGTTCATCCAAATAAAACCCTCTCGATTATCAAATGGTGCTATTTCCATGTAAATTACTTTAATAAATTAAAAGTTTAATAACAGATAAATGGCTTGATTAATATATATTTTTCAGATTATTATGTCATAGTGGCTGACTTAAATACAATATCAAATAAATCTGCATCTCTACTTTATCTACGTGAAGACAGAATCAAAAATTCATTAAATAGTTTTTTTGAAGTTGCAAAAATTCTGGAAAAAGAAATTTTATCAAGCCTTGATGATAAAAAATTGGGCATAGCCGATATTAGATGTCTTTTGATAATTAATATTAAGCCTGGAATAACATTTAATGAACTACTGAAGAAATTGGATATAAGGAAACAAAGCCTTAATCGTGTACTCAGAGTTCTAATCAAAGAAAACTTAATTATTCAAAAAATAAACAATGATGATGCAAGAAAAAAAAATTTATTTATGACAGATAATGCTAACAAAGCTTTAAACGAGGCAATAAAACCCATTATCAATTCACTTTCAAAAGCCTATGTAAAGTCTGGGGCTGGTTCAGTGCAAGGATTTAATCAAGTAATAAATTCATTTATAGAGGAACATTGATGAGTGAAAATAATCTACATATTCTTTTAGTTGATGATGATGATAAGATTAGAGAATTATTAAAGACATTTTTAGTTGACAATGAGTACCTTGTATCAACAGCAAGTAATGCCGCTGAAGCAAAAGAGGTACTAAAATATATTACATTTGATTTACTTGTTATTGACATAATGATGCCAGGACAAAATGGTTATGAATTAACAAAAGAAATTCGTGAAAAATCCCTAATACCTATAATCCATCTAACTGCAATGGGAGAGACTGAAGATAGGGTCCATGGTTTAGAAATTGGAGCTGATGATTATTTGGGAAAACCTTTTGAACCAAAAGAATTACTTTTACGCATAAATAATATCTTAAATAAAACTTCTATAAAAAAAGAAACTAAACAAATTCAACTTGATAATATTATAGTTGATTTAAAAAGTGGTGTGATCAAGGGAAAATCAACTGAACTATCTCTTAATGAGAACGAATTAAAAATATTGCGAATTTTGTCAAAATTTCCTGGTAAGTCATTTTCTAGAGAGGAGCTAATTACATCACTTAATTTTAATCAAGAAAGAACATTGGACGTATGTATAAATAGACTAAGAAAAAAAATTGAAAAAGACCCCAAGATTCCAAAATTTCTTAAAACTAAAAGAGGTTCTGGTTATGAGCTATGGATTGACTAAATGATTAAAAAAATTCTACCAACGAGTCTTTTAGGAAGAACAGTGTTAATTGTTTTATTCCCAATAGTAATGTTTCAATTAATAATTCTATCATATTACTATAATAGCTTGTGGGAACGTACACTCAACCGCCTATCTAGATCTGTTGCTATGGAAATAGAATTAATTTCTGACAGAATGCTCTCAAGTGAAATCAGGTTAGATCAGTATCAAGCCAAGAGTCAATTTGGTGATTACTTTCTAATGAATATCCAAGAATTGAACAAATATGATTTGGACCAATTAAATGCCAAACAAAACGATAATCAAGTACTTGTCAGTCTAAAAAATGAATTGAGTACCAGAATTAAACATAAATTTTTTGTCATTGAACAAGATAACGAAACAGTCGATGTTATGATAAGCACTTCAGAAAAAGTAATACATTTTAACTTCCCAATTCATCGAATTACAACCTCAAGAAACCATATATTTTTAGGATGGCAGATTATTTCATCATTTATCCTTATTTTGATAGCGTATTTATTTTTAAAAAATCAAGTTAAACCAATTTCGAATTTGGCTAAGGCAGCAGAACAATTTGGCAAAGGACAAGAAGTAAATAATTTCAAAGTATCAGGTGCTCTAGAAGTAAGACAGGCAAGTTTGGAATTTTTAAAAATGAAAAATCGAATATCAAGACAAATTGAACAACGATCTCTTATGTTGGCGGGAGTGAGTCACGACTTAAAAACTCCTCTCACGAGAATGAAGTTACTTCTTGAGTCAATAAAAGATAATAAAATTAAAAATGAATTTAATTTAGAAATAAATCAGATGAATGAGATGCTAGTAGAATATTTAGATTTTGCGGCTATAAATGAGTCAAAAGATAAATCCACAATTAATCCTATTGAGGCAATAATAAATATTAAGAATGATATACATTTTACAAAACATGAAATTAACCTTGAAATCATTAATGATGAAGAAGTTTTTGTAAATGAGAATATTTTTTCTCGTTCAATTACAAATGTATTAAATAATGCGATTGTACAATCAGACAAAATAATAATTAAAGCAGACATAAACAAAAACCTAATTAAAATCAACATTCATGACAATGGAATTGGTATTCCTGATAATGAAAAAGATAATGTATTTAAACCTTTCTATAGAGTAGACCAAAGTAGAAATCAGAATGTCTCAAACTCTGGATTAGGTCTAGCTACTACTAAATCCTTATTGAATTCAATAAATGGAAAAATATCACTGCACGACAGTTATTTAGGAGGTTTAGAGGTTGCGATTGAAATACCAAATTAAGAAATTTTACTCAATTCTCTAGACCTTTTTGTTGCTTTGTTGACAGCTCTTGTAAGAAGACTTTTTAATCCTTTATTGGAAGCAAGAATACTCAGTGCTGCTTCAGTGGTGCCTCCCTTACTTGTCACCTTTTTCTGTAAATCAGAGGGCTTTTTTTGTCCACTTAATAAAAGTAATATTGATCCTAAGAAAGTCTGTAAAACCATACTGTCCGAATTTTTAAACCCCGATTTATTAGCTATCTCAATGAGAGAATTTATAAAAAGATATATGTATGCTGGACCACTTCCAAAAATTGCAGTGAAATCATCAATTAAATCTTCTTTTTTGGTTTCACTGACTTGCCCCAATAAGGACATGAAATCAAAAATAGGTTTTTTTTGTTTTGTTTTTATTTTTCTCTCAAAATATACAATTGTGGTACCCATATTAACAGATACAGGAGTATTAGTCATAGCTCTTACAATACCTAATGTTTTTTTGAAGACTTTATTTAAATCTTTTATTTTTTTACCAGCAACTACGGAAACTATAATTGAATTACCAAGTCTATTATCTTTATCTAATCCATTCAGTGTTTTTAATTGATTAGGCTTAACAGCAATAAGTGTGATTGTAGGTTGATAAAGATTATTAATTTTATCTATACTATTTTTTATTTCAAAATTATTTGATCTTTTTAATTTTTTCAATTCGCTTGACTGATTCTTTTCAATAACCACGATTTTTTTTGAGGAAATTTGGTGGTTAAATAATGACTTGATCACAGCAATTCCCATATTACCAGCACCAATTATTAAAAATTTTTCTTTATTTAAACTACTTGCAGTGTTTTTTTTCTTTGGCATTATTTCTATCTTTTTTAAACTTTGTTATTGTTTTGTATTCATCATTGATCGCCTGCGAAAGCTCAAAGCCTTTTGTAACAAAGTTAACAAATTTATTAATTAAAACTTTCCTTGTGATCATAATTAGTGATAAATATATTTTAAATATTATTCAAAATTAACGTGATTTATCTTAGTTTTCCATCTATTAGTCCAGTTTTTTTTTCGATTGGTCCTCTTGATATCCGTTGGTACTCACTTGCGTATATTGTAGGATTTATATTTGCTTGGAGATACATTAAATATCTCGCTTCAAATAAAGCAGTTTCTCATAGTAATAGCATCAATGAAAAACTAATAGATGATCTGATTTTTTATTCAATAATTGGATTAATTATAGGAGCACGATTGGGATATGTGATTTTCTATAATTATGATTATTACTCTGAAAATCTAATTGAGATAATATATCTTTGGCAAGGAGGTTTATCCTTTCACGGAGGTTTGCTTGGTATTGTTACAGCCGCCATAATAATTTCAAAGCTCTATAAAACTACTTTTTTTGAAATAAGCGATTTGGTATGTGTGTCAGCTCCTGTTGGAATATTTTTTGGCAGAATATCTAATTTTATTAATGGCGAATTATTTGGTAGACCTTCAAATTTTCTTATTGGAATGAAATTTCCAAACGCTGACAACCAGTATCGTCATCCAAGTCAATTATATGAAGCTTTTTTAGAAGGACTATTATTATTTATAATTTTAAATTTTCTAATTTTTAAATTTAAAAAACTTAAAAACCCTGGAATAATTTCAGGTGTCTTTCTTATGCTGTATGGATTATTTCGATTTACAGTTGAATTTACACGCGAGCCCGATATTCAATTAGGATTTGTATATCATTTTCTCACAATGGGCATGATATTATCTTTACCAATGTTTCTTGCTGGAATTTTAATTTTAGTATTTAAAAGCACTAAAAATGATACAAGATAAAATTTACGATGCTTTAAAAGAAAGAGCATTTCTCTATTTAGATGATTTTATGAATATTTCGTTAAGAGATGAAGAGCATGGATACTATACGTCTAACAAAGCTATAGGCAAAGATGGAGATTTTGTTACTGCACCTGAAATATCTCAAATGTTTGGTGAAATAATTGCTGTAAAAATATTAAACCTCATTCATGCAAGAAACATAAGAAAGTTTAATTTAATTGAACTTGGACCAGGAAGAGGCGCTCTAATAAACGATATTACCAGAGTACTCAATGCTTTATTAGATGAGGGTGTCGAGTATACAATTCACTTTAATGAAATTAATAAATTTTATATTCAAAATCTAAAAAATAACTATCCAAATTGTAAGATACATAAAAATTTCAATTCATATCCCAATGAATTTTCAGTAATAATTGCAAATGAGTTTTTTGATGCAATACCTACGCGCCAATTAATGAGTAGGAACGGAAATATTTGTGAAACGGTTATTAAATTGGATCAAAAGAATAGTCTAAGATTTGACTTTATTAAGCCGAGACCAGATATTTTTAAATTCGTAAAAAATATGCAAGACCTCGAACATCTTGAGGTAATTGAATTTTCTCCTGAGACTAATTTAATCTTTCGGGAATTGATCAATTTCTTGCTTATGAATAATGGTTTTTTCTTACTTATTGATTATGGATATATTAATCTGCCGAAGATAAGCACACTTCAGTCAATTAAATCAAATAAAAAAACTGATTTTCTTGATAATCCAGGTAATCAAGATATCACATATCATGTAGACTTTAATAACCTGAAAAATATTTTAGAAGAAAATAAAATTGATGACTTTATAATAAATACTCAATCTAATTTCCTTCGGCAAAATGGAATTTTAGATCGAGCTAGTATCTTAATTAAGAAAAACCCAAAGAAAGAAAGGCAAATAAACGAACAGTTGGCAATACTTACCAAAAGAGAATATATGGGAAATTTATTTAAAGTTTTGGAAATTAATATTTAATGTTTTTTACAAAAAATCTCTCAAATATAGATCATTGTTTCTTTTCAAGATTGGGTGGTGTTTCGCAAGGAAGATATAAATCATTAAATTGTGGAAAAGGATCAAAAGATGAGAATGGTGCTATTGAAGAAAATTTAGTCGCTATTTCTAGATATTACGGTTTAAAAAAGTCTGATATTATTACTATGCATCAAACACACTCTTCTAATGCAATAGTTTTAGATAGCAGCAATAAGTCTGAAATTTTAAAATGTGACGGGATTGTAACTAAAGAAAATAATAAAATCTTATCAGTATTAACGGCTGATTGTGCTCCATTATTATTTTATGAAGTGAAAAATGAAATAATAGGAGCTTGTCATGCAGGCTGGAAAGGTGCCTTGAATGGCATAATTCAAAATACAATTTTACAAATAACCAAGCTGGGCGGAAAGAGAGATAATATACGCTGCAGTATTGGCCCATGTATAAGACAAAAATCCTATGAGGTAAGATTACCTTTTTACAAAAACTTTATTAAACAAGATCAAGATAATGCAAGATTTTTTCAAAAAAATTATAATAATAGATATCTGTTTTCGCTTACTGAATTCATTCTCAAGATACTTTCTGATGAGCAAATTACTAACCACGAGATTGTTGATGTCGATACTTTCAGCGAAGAAACATTATGTTTTAGCTATCGAAGAAATTATAAAAAAAATATAACCGATTATGGTAGAATGATTTCAACAATTGTTATAAAAGACAGATAAATTATGAGAATTATTGCAGGAAACAGCAATTTACCTTTATCTAAGAGTGTCGCAGAATATCTTGGCGAAAACCTCACAAATGCTTCTATTACAAGATTTGCTGATGACGAAGTTTATGTAGAAATTAAAGAGAACATTCGTGGTGAGGATGTATTCGTGATGGAGTCTCTATCTTACCCAGCGAATGACAATATAATGGAACTACTGGTGATGATAGATGCACTTAAAAGAGCTTCAGCAAAAAGGATTACTGCTGTGATCCCTTATTATGGATATGCACGTCAAGATAGAAAACCAGGGCCAAGAACCCCAATCTCAGCAAAATTAGTTGCAAATTTAATAACAACTGCTGGTGCAGACAGAGTACTTACTTTAGATCTTCATGCTGAACAGATACAGGGATTTTTTGACATACCAACAGATAATTTATTTGCAGGTCCAGTATTTTCAAAAGACATAAAAGAAAAATATGAAATTAGTAATCTAGTTGCAGTTTCTCCTGATATTGGTGGAGTTGTGAGGGCAAGAGCGATTGCAAATAAGATCGGAGCCTCAATTGCTATTGTTGATAAAAGAAGACCTAGAGCAGGTGAAAGTGAGGTAATGAATATAATTGGAGACGTAAAAGGAAAGGATTGTATTATTCTAGATGATATCATTGACTCAGCAGGAACAATTTGTAATGCAGCTGACAAAATTATAGATTTAGGTGCTAATAGTATCACTTCTTATGTTACGCACGGAGTATTAACAGGTAAGGCCTTAGAAAAAATAAGTGCATCAAAATTGACTGAACTAGTAATTACAGACTCAATCAATAATCAGGAAAAATTAAAAGCTTGTGAGAAAATTAGGTCGATTAGTATCTCAGATTTATTGGGTGAGGCAATTAAGAGGATATCCGAGGCGAGCTCAGTATCAAGTCTATTTGAATTTTAATTTATATACTTGCCATATAGTTAATTTTAATTTAATACCATCTTCATCGTTATGAGCAAAGAAAGTAATTTAAACGCTGAAATCAGGGATGGATCAGGTAAATCCGCTGTAAAAAAAGTACTAGCTGCAGGTAAGATTCCTTCGGTTATGTATGGTTTAGGTGAAAACCCTGTAAATATTTCATTAGATAAGATTACAGTTCAAAAAGAGATCAATTCTGGTGGTTTCCTAACTAGAATATTTTCACTTAACATTGATGGAAAGAAAAGCTTAGCAATTCCAAGAGAGGTTCAATTTGATCCACTTTCTGATCAACCTATACACATTGATTTTTTAAGACTAGCTGCAGACTCAAAAATTACTCTAGACATTCCTACTAGGTTTATAAATGAAGAGTTATCACCTGGATTAAAACGAGGCGGGGTTCTGAATGTTAATAGACGTACTGTTCAACTAAGTTGCCCTGCTAATAATATACCTGAAGAGATAGTTTTTGATCTAGAGGGTTTAGAAATAGGTGACACAATCAGAATTTCTGCAGCAAATTTAGGTGATGGAATTTCTCCAACAATTAGTGATAGAGATTTCACTGTAGCATCTGTTGCTGCACCTACTGTTGTAAAAGAACCTGAAGCCCCTGCAGAAGGTGAGGCTGCTGAAGGTGAAGCTACTGAGGGCGGTGCCACTGCTGAAGATAAAAAAGATGCAGCTCCAGAGGCTGATAACAAAGAAGAAAACAAAGATAAAGAATAACACTTTTTCTTTTACCTATTTTGATATTTATATATCTTCAATCATATGATTGCATTAATCGGATTAGGGAATCCTGGCACAAAGCATAAAAATAATAGACATAATGTGGGCTATTTATTTATCGATCAGCTTTTACAAGATCATGATGATGTAATGAGAGAAAAGAAATTTGATGGGGAGTTGGCATCGTTTCCTATCGGAAAGAAAAAAATATACACCTTTAAATCCAATAATTATATGAATGAGTGTGGCAAAAGTATTGCAACTTTTTTAAACTTTTTCAAAATTAAATCAAATTTAACTTATGTTATTCATGATGATCTAGATATCACTTTAGGAAAAATAAAAATCAAGTTGGGAGGTTCTTCCGCAGGTCATAATGGGCTCAAATCAATAGATAGTAACATTGGAAAAAGTTATAATAGAATAAGAATAGGTATAAATCATCCAGGCAATAAAGAAATGGTTAATAAACATGTACTAAGTAATTTTAAAATAAGTGAGTTAGAAGTTATTAATGAATTAAATATAAAAATGTCTGAAAATATAAAAATATTATTGGATGGAGAAAAATCTAAATTTATTAATAATTTAAAATAATCTATCATGGGATTTAAGTGTGGAATTGTTGGATTGCCAAATGTTGGGAAATCAACATTGTTTAACGCATTAACAAAGAAAATAGCTGCTGAAGCAGCAAACTACCCTTTTTGTACCATTGAACCAAATGAGGGTACTGTAATAGTGCCCGATACAAGAGTAGAAACTCTATCAAATTTAGCGAAATCAAAAAAAACAATACCAACATCTCTTAGTTTTTACGATATAGCGGGTTTAGTTAAAGGTGCTTCTAAAGGAGAGGGACTAGGAAATAAATTTTTATCTCATATTAGAGAAGTAGATGCAGTTATCCATGTGGTTCGCTGTTTTGAAGATACTAATATTACTCATGTTAACAATAAAATAGATCCTGTTGATGATATTGAAACGATAAATACTGAATTAGTTCTATCCGACATCGAACAACTCGAAAAAATAAATAAAGGACTAGATAAACTAGTAAAAAAAGGTGATAAAGAAGCCAAATTAAAAACAGAGGCTTTGACCCTTCTACTTAAACACTTGGAATCAGGTCAGCCTGCTATTTTAATGCAGAATTTAAAAGAAATCTTCGCTCATATAAAAGAGTTCAACTTAATAACAATCAAGCCAACAATTTACGTATGTAATGTTGATGAAAATTCAATAATTGAAGGTAATGACCTAACTTTAAAAATAGAAAATTTTCTGAATTCTAAATTAATAAAGATTTCAGCAGAAATTGAGTCGCAAATCTCTTCTTTAAATGAAGACGATCAAAAGGATTACCTTGAAAGTCTAGGATTAGACGAGTCTGGCTTGAATAAGGTTATAAAAGCTGGATATTCGACTCTAAACTTAATTACTTATTTTACAGCCGGCGAACAAGAGACTAGGGCGTGGACGATTGAAAATGGTACTACCGCACCAAAAGCTGCAGGAAAAATCCATACAGACTTTGAGAAAGGCTTCATTAGAGCTGAAACTATTTCATATACAGACTATTTAGATTGTGAAGGAGAGTTAAAAGCTAAAGAACTTGGAAAGATGCGTAGCGAAGGCAAGGATTATGTAGTACAAGATGGTGATGTAATGCATTTTTTATTTAATAATTAACCATGGACCATCAACTAAAATTTCCTTCATATGAAGAGATGCACGAAAAAGCAGTTAAGCTTGCGCATCTCATAAAAGAAAAAAATATTAAATTTGACAAAATGGTTGTTGTCTCTCGAGGTGGATTTGTACCTGCTTCAGTTGTGGCTTACACTCTTGGAATCCAGGATGTAGATATTGTTTCAATACAAAGCTATATCCATAGAGAGGCTGGAAAAGCAATTGTTCATAGAGCTCCGAAAACTGATGAGGTTGTGCTCGTAATAGATGATATTGTAGACAAAGGTGGTACCGCTAAAGCGCTAAAGGAGTACATGCCTAATATGCACTTAGCTGTAATATATGCGAAACCAAGAGGTCTGCCTCTAGCTGATACATATGTCGAGGAAATTACACAAGAAACTTGGCCTGTCTTCCCCTGGGATGAGGAAGACAAAGCCAATCATTAACTAAACTAGAAGATAAAGTATAGAACCGATAATACTCCAATTACTATCGAACCAGCATTCAAATCCTCGTGTCTACCACTTAGTGCCTTAATTACAACGTATGCTATAAAACCAAGTGCAATTCCATGAGCAATACTAAATGTAAGAGGCATCAAAACTGCCGCTAACACTGCTGGAGCGTATTCACTGACATCATCCCATTCAATATCCCTTAAGTTTTTCAAAAAGAATGTTGCAACAAAGACTAGAGCTGGAGCAGTTGCAAATGCAGGAATACTTTGAGCTAATGGTGCTAAAAATAAACAGATTGCAAAAAGAACTGCTACAGCAACTGCTGTAAGTCCTGTTCGCCCACCTTCTTTAACACCAGCTCCAGATTCAATGTATGATGTAGTATTGGAAGTTCCAACTAATGCACCTATTGTTGTAGCGGTGGAGTCTGCTAAAACTGCTCTACCTATCCCATCAACGTTTCCGTCTTGGTCAACTTTACCAGTTAAATTAGCAACTGAAGTAAGAGTTCCAGCAGTATCGAAAAAGTCTACAAAAAGAAAAGCAAACGCGACACCAATAAAACCTGCTGTTGCTACAAGACTAAAGTCCATTGAGAACGCATGAACAGCTGGTGGAACTGATCCCACAACTCCATCAATTGCACTCACACCGCTTACCCAAGCAATAATACTTACTGCAAGTATACCGATGATAATTGATCCTGGAACACCGCGCTTATCTAAAATTGCCATAATTGCGAATCCGACAGCAGCTAATATTACAGGCATTGAACTTACATCACCTAAACCAACTAAAGTTGCGGGATTATCAACAACCACACCAGCATTTTTTAATCCTATGATTGCTAAGAACAAGCCTATTCCCGCCCCTACGCCAAACTTCATACTTTTTGGTATGCTATTTATTATCCATTGCCGTGCTGGTGTTACAGATAAAATTAAAAATACTATCCCTGCAATAAACACTGCGGCAAGAGCCTGCTGGTAAGTATAACCCATCCCAAATACAACTCCAAAGGCAAAGAAAGCGTTTAAACCCATTCCAGGCGCTAGGGCGATTGGCCAATTAGCCCATAGGCCCATTATTAAACAGCCAACTACAGCAGCTATGATTGTGGCAACAAATACACCCCCAAAATCCATACCAGTTCCCTCAGTAGATAAGATGGCTGGATTAACGACGATAATATATGCCATTGTTAAGAACGTGGCTAAACCTGCCAACAACTCAGTTTTTACACTGGTACCGTTCTCTTTTAATTTAAAAATATTTTCTAACATTCAATTCCTCCGTTTAGTAAGAGTTTAATTTACATTACCAAAATGAAGTAATCGAGTTCGATAAAATGTTTCTGTGGATAAGGATATTGATAATTTACTTAAAATTATTTTTTTAAATAATTGAAAATCAATTATTTTTAAAAAACAGACTAATGAGTATCTTTCCAAATTTGTCGATTAGTGAAGTAGAGTAATACGGAAAGAATTAATAAGTATGAAATTACCTTAAAACCGATTCTTTTTCTCGCCTCTAGCTTTGGTTCTGCTGCCCATGTAAGAAACATCGTGACGTCACGAGCCATTTGTTCTGGCGTTGCAGTCGTTCCATCTGTGTACACTACAGCATCCTCATACAATACTTGAGGCATCGCTATTTTTTGACCTTTTGCGTACTCGTTGTAATAAACACCATCATCGAGTTTAATATCACTTGGTGCATCAACATAACCCAACAATAAAGAGTACAAATAGTCAGCTCCACCATGTCGTGCCTTAACCATTACAGATAAATCCGGGGGATAAGCGCCGCCGTTTGCGGCTCTTCCTTGCTGCTCATTCTCATACGGGCTAACAAACTTGTCAGATAATATTGCAGGACGCATTTCAATTTCTCCATCGGCATTTGGAGCAGCTTTCACTTCAAAAGCAGCTGCCATTGCTTTAGCTTGAGGCTCGCTGAATTCAGGGCCACCCTCTTCAATTAGATTTCTATAACTTAAAAGGTTCATTGAATGACATCCTGAACAGACTTCGGTATAAACTTGATAACCTCTTTGAAGTGACGCTCTCTCAAATTTACCTAATGGTCCTTCAAATGACCAATCAGGATGCATAGGTTCTTTCATTTCACCAGCGGCGTGTAATTGAGTGATGCTGAAACTAAGGAGCAATAAAAAAGTTGCAAATAAATTTGTACTAATCTTCATTTACCAGTTGCTATGCACTAGCGCCTGAGGCAGCAGCCTTCATCTGTCGTTCTTCAGGAGAAAGCACAGGTTCACTCAAGCTCTTGGGCAAAGGTTTAGTTTTTTCAATATAACCAAGTAATGGTAGTATAATTATAAAATGGGCAAAATAATAAACAGTTGCTATTCTTCCGATAATCAGAAATAGACCATCAGCGGTCTGAGCCCCTAGATAACCAAGCAATATTACATTTGCAAAGAAAAGCCATACAAATTGTCTGTAAAGAGGTCTGTATTTTGCAGATCTAACTTTTGAAGTATCGAGCCAAGGTAAAAATGCTAAAATAGCAATTGCAGATACCATTAAAATTACTCCACCCAGCTTATCTGGAACAGCTCTTAGGATTGCGTAGAATGGAAGGAAATACCATTCCGGGACAATATGTTCTGGAGTTTGTAATGGGTTAGCTTCAATATAATTGTCAGTATGTCCAAGTAAATTAGGGACAAAGAAAACAAAGCCCGCGAAAACAATGAGGAATACTACAAGTGCAAACATATCTTTAACGACATAATGCGGGTGGAAAGGCACTGTATCTTGGGAACCTTGTACAACATTAATACCCTCAGGATTATTATTACCTGGTACGTGTAGTGCCCAGACATGAAGTATAACAAGGGCAAAAATTAGGAATGGCATTAGATAATGTAAAGTAAAAAATCTAGTCAAAAGTGGACTACCAACCGCATAGCCTCCCCATAACCAATTAGTTACTGACTCACCCACTAAAGGTATAGCACTGAATAAATTTGTTATAACTGTTGCTCCCCAGAAACTCATTTGGCCCCACGGAAGTACATAACCCATAAAGGCAGTAGCGATCATGAGTAAAAATATGAATACGCCAATAATCCAGATTAATTCTCTAGGTTCTTTATACGATCCATAAAAAATTGATCTTGCCATATGAATATATACAGCCATAAAGAACAGAGATGCACCATTTGAATGTATGTATCTAAGTAACCACCCATAATTAACATCTCTCATAATGTGTTCCACACTTGCAAAAGCCAAATCAGCATCAGCAACATAGTGCATAGCTAAAACAAGCCCTGTAATAATCTGGGTAACAAGACAAAAAGTTAAAATGCCACCAAAAGTCCACCAATAGTTAAGATTTTTAGGAGTTGGGTAAGGCAGTAAATGTCCATAAATTAAGTTTAAAAGTGGAAGACGGTCATTAAACCATTTTCCAACTGCTGATTTAGGTACGTAATTATCGCTCATTCGTTTTTATCCAATTTTTATAGTACTTTCGTTTAAGAATACATAATCCGGAATTTCAAGATTTGTAGGTGCAGGACCTTTTCTTATCCTTCCAGAGGTATCGTAATGGGAACCGTGACATGGGCAAAACCAACCATTATAGTCACCTTTTTGTCCAAGCGGCACACATCCAAGATGGGTACAAATGCCAACCATAACTAGCCACTCAGGATTTTGTGCTCGATCGCTATCTTCTTCTGGGTGCGGTAAATCAGCTAAATTCACTTTCTTTGCTTCATCAATTTCAGCCTGTGTTCGCCTTCGAATAAATACCGGTTTACCCCTCCACATTACAGTAATGCTTTGTCCAGGTATTATGGGCCTTAAATCAATCTCAGTTGATGCTAACGCTTTAACTGATGCATCAGGATTCATTTGGTCAACAAAAGGCCATGCTAATGAAGCAGCTCCCGCAGCTGCAAATGCACCCGTGGTAACATAAAGAAAATTTCTTCGTGTAACTTGTTTTTCTGACAACCTAATATCCTTGAGTTATATTGTTAATATACTTGTAAATCGTCCTTTTTTAAGGGAAAAAAAGTGTCTAAAGTGTCAAAAATTGTGTCATGATGACGCATATATTTGGATCAAAACGTTATAAAATACTAATTACATGAATTTAGCAATTTTTGAACCTGATATACCTCAAAATACTGGAGCAATGGTTCGGATTTGCTCTTGTTTCAGTGTCAATATTGATATCATTCATCCAGCTTCCTTTGCACTTTCTGAAAAATCTCTAAGTAGAGTTGCATTGGACTATGGTAAAAATATTAAATTAACAGAGTTTGATGATTGGAAGCACTACGAAAAAAATAGAAAAGGAAGAAAAATACTATTGTCTACAAAAGGTAAACTTAGTCACTATGATTTTGAATTTAAGGATACGGATAATTTAATTGTTGGAAGAGAAAGTGCGGGAGTGCCAGATTACGTTCATAATCAATCTGACCAAATAATAAAAATACCAATGAACAGTTCCACAAGATCTTTAAATGTTGCTGTGTCTTCTGCTATAGTTATTTCTGAGGCAAACAGACAATTAAAACTATTTTGAAATGTTAAATAAGAAAAAGATAACTAAAGCATGGTTCAAAGAATTGCAGAATTTAATCTGTGAAACTGTACTTGAACTTGAAAAAAAAAGTGGATCAAAAGCAAGATTCAAACCTAATACATGGAAAAAAGGTGAATACAGAATAATTAAGGGAAATGTGATCGAAAAAGGTGGTATAGCATTTTCAAATGTAACTGGTACCTTTCCAAAAGAATTTGCAAAACAAATTCCAGGAACCGAAAAGGATAAAAGATTTTGGTCCTCGGGGGTATCCGTAGTACTTCACCCAGCAAATCCTAAAGTTCCAGCATTACATTTCAATACTCGGCATATAATAACGGGTAAGAATTGGTTTGGTGGCGGTATTGATGCCACTCCATGTTTTAAGGACGCTAAATTAAAGAAACAATTTCACACGAAATTAAAAACAATGTGTGGAAATCATAATAAATCTTATTACAAAAAGTATAAAAAATGGTGTGATGAATATTTCTATTTACCTCACAGAAAAGAAATAAGAGGTATTGGCGGAATATTTTTTGACTACAAGATGGATGATTGGAAAAAAGATTTTGATTTTGTTAGGGACGTTGGCTTAACTTTTAATGATATTGTGAGAGATATTATAGGCCAAAAAATGAACGAAAAGTTCACAAAAAAAGATAAAGAAATTCAGTTATTGAAACGTGGGAGATACGTGGAATATAATCTTTTATACGATCGAGGAACAAAATTTGGCTTGAATACAGGTGGTAATATTGATGCAATTTTAATGTCAATGCCTCCTAACGCAAAGTGGAAGTAAAAATGGAAACTGAACCAATTACATCAAATGGCGCAAAAAAACTTCAAGATGAATTAAGCGATTTGGTAAATAATAAGAGGCAGAAGGTAATTCAAGCCATTGCGGAGGCAAGAGAGCACGGTGATTTAAAGGAAAACGCTGAGTACCATGCGGCAAAAGAGGAGCAAGTACACATTGAGGGTCGTATTCAGGAAATTCAATTACTACTAGCAAATGCAGAAATCATAGATATTTCAAATATTCCTAAAAATCAAAAAACCGTTGTCTTTGGAGCAACTGTTGAAGTTGAAGATATTGATAATGATGCAAAGACAAAGTTTCAAATTGTTGGCAATGATGAAGCAGATATTGAATCGGGTCTGCTGTCTTACAGATCACCTGTTGCTAAAGCTTTAATTGGAAAAGAAAAAGGTGATTTTGTATCAGTTTCAACACCTAAGGGGGAGAGAAACTACGAGATCAAGAAAATTGTATATAAATGAAATTTTATTTTTTTGATTGAACGATTGCTTTAAGTCTCTCAATTAATGAGAATTTATCGTCAATGAAATCATTTTCTGCCCACCAGTCTTCAACCTCTTTTAAAATGGCTCCAACCATTGGGCCTTCAGAAATTCCCATGTTTATCACATCTTTAGCTGTTAGAGCAAAAGATGGTTTCTCCCAGCTTTGTGCGACTTCATATAATGATCTCCAATTTACTTCATTTTTATTATTTTTATCCTTAGCCCAATTAACAAGTATTTGTTTTTGAAAACCATCACGGCCTAATAGATAAAGCAAATATCTAACTTCTTTCATTGACATGTAAGAAACGATTTTTTTATTTAATGTGCTTAATTTCAATAAGTCAGTAGAGTCTGATTTTGATAGTGGTAATTTTTTTATGATAGTATTTGCTTTATCCAATGAGTTTTCAATTAGAATACTTAATCTTAATATTGGATCAATTGAAAGGGATATTCTACCTTCTATTTCAATTAAATTTACAAACACATCATTTATGCCAGTGCCATCAAAATAATCTTCAAGTAAACCAATTTCACTCATTGCAGAAATTGCATTATTTGGAGCAGTTAGACTTAAAATTGACTTTAGTTCATTCCATTGCCTTTCCTTAGAAACAACTGATAACTTATCAAGATTAGCTGTTATTGTTTTCATCACTTCTGCATCAGGAGGTATATCGCCAAATAATGCTAAAAAACGAAAATACCTAAGTATCCTAAGATAATCTTCTTTTATTCTTTCATCAGGATTTCCTATGAAACGAACGACTTTATTTTCTAAATCTTTTTTACCATCTGTAGGGTCAAATAAATTTCCACCCTTATCTAAATACATTGCATTTATGGTAAAATCTCTCCTCAAAGCATCTTCCTCTAAACTAGTTGAGAATGAGACTTGAGCATGTCTTCCATCAGTAAAAATATCGTTTCTAAAAGTTGTAATTTCAAACTTTCTTTCATTAATTATTGCTGTAACCGTTCCATGATCGATTCCTACATCAATAAATTTAATATTTTCTCTATTAAGTATTTTGGTAATAGTTTTTGGCTCCAAAGAAGTAGCAAAATCAATATCTGTGATTTCCCTATTTAAAAGCGCATTTCTGATAGAGCCTCCTACAACAAAAATACTATTTTTTTGATAAGCTTCAAAAAGATCAAAAACCTGTGCAACGTCGCTTTGTTCTAGAATTAATGAAAATCTACTCATAAGTCAGATTATTTATATTATTTTAAAATTTGATAAAGGTTTATCAACATTCCAGCAGTTGCTCCCCAGATATTATAATCTTTATAAGGTAATAGATAATAATCATAGTCATATTTTTTATTGTTTACCTCATATGTGGCACTTTCTTTCTTATGATTGTTTGAATCCATCAAGAATTCTAAGGGGAGAAAAAATATTTCATCCACTTCATTTTGATTTGCCTTTAGATAGGAGTAATCAGAAACTATAGATACAATTGGCATGATCCTAAATCCTGTGCCAGTTATATATACATCAAGATTTCCTAACACACTTACATCATCAGACCTTAAACCAACCTCTTCGTTTGCCTCTCGTAAAGCTGTTTCTATTGGAGACTTATCTTTTTTTTCAATTTTGCCCCCGGGGAAACTTATCTGTCCCGCGTGATCTTTTAAATTATCCAGTCTTTTAGTTAATAATATTTTTACTTCATTATTTGAATAACATAAGGGTACAAGTACAGCTGATGGATTTAGTTTTGCTTTATCCTTTTCAGCTTTTGCCAGAGGGTGATGATGTCTTGTTAAAAAATCATTTGTAAGTTTTTCAAAATACTCATGAGATATCTTATCTGGACCGTCAAACAAATCCCTCAATTTATCTAAAGGCGTCATTCTTTTTCAACTTCATGAATTTTGAAACTTTCACCCATACTTTCTATAACTAAGCATTTTTTATTATTAATTATCTTTTCCTCTGCAAGATCCACTAGTTCATAAAAAACTGATCTTGACAAAAGTGCATGGAGATTTTTTCTGATCAGAATATAAGGTGACGGTTCTGAATTTTCTCCAATTTTAATTGTTAATGGATTTTCTTTAGAGAGAAGAATTTCTTCATTGAGATTTGTTTTAAATAGATAACCAGTTTTACTACTTATCTCAACTTTATTAAGGGACACAACAACAAACGGGGCATCTTCAACCTGAATTCTAACTTTCTCAACGGGTGTAACTAAGTAGTAGCATGCATCTTCATCTAATCTTAAGATGCTTGAAAAAAGTTTAACCATCGCAGGTCTTTTTATTTCAGAGCCCATGTAAAACCATTTTCCATTTCTTAAAATCTTCATGTCAATATCACCACAAAATGGAGGGTTCCATTTTTCTACAGGCGGCAGTGATTGCTTATTTTTTTTGCTGAAACTATAAATTGTTTCTAGACCTTTTAAATTTACTGGATTATCGTTCATGCTTCACTTGAATTTATAATTAATGGATTTATCAATATTTTTCATTATAAAACTTCAATAATCTTTTTAATTAGATAATATTCTCAAGATATAATTAATTATTTCGGAGGTATACTATGCAAAGTGTGGATGTAAAGGATTTAGAAAATTATAAAGGTAAAGATATGGGGCATTCAGATTGGATGTCAATTGATCAAAATAGAATAAATTTGTTCGCCGATGCAACTGATGATCATCAGTGGATTCATGTTAATGAAGAAAAAGCCCAAAAAGAACTTCCTACTAAAAGTACAATTGCTCATGGCTTCTTGAGCCTTTCTTTATCAGTACCGTTGGCTGGTAAAATTTGGTCGGTTACAGGTGCTAAAATGATGATTAATTATGGCTTAAACAAAGTAAGGTTTATTAATATGGTTCCAGTAAATTCCCGTGTGAGAATGGGAATAAAAATTAAAGAGGTAAACAAATTAGATAACGGCGGAACGCAGGTAATCAGTGAAGCTACTCTCGAAATTGAAGGACAAGACAAACCAGCGTATGTTGCAGAACAAATCATGGTAGCTTTTCCTTAAAAATGAGTGATAAGTCATTTCCTGATCCAGATGCAAGTTCAATTGATTTAAACACTGAGATAATTAAGCTTTTAACCTGGAACGTATGGTGGAAATTTGAAAACTATAAGGAACGAGAAAATCTAATCATTTCTGAAATCAATAATTCTTGTCCAGATATTCTGTGTCTACAAGAAGTTTGGGAAGAAACTGATGAAAGTCAGGCTAAAATAATCGCAGATCAACTTGGGTATAACTATATCTTTGAAAAATCATTTGAATTTGATGGTGTTGCGTTTGGAAATGCAATCATTACTAAATTCCCAATCAATTCTCACCATACTGTAATGTTTAATACTGAAGCAGAGAAAGATGAAAAAAGATTTTTACTTCACCTCTCATTAAAATATAAAAGTGAAACGATTAACGTTATTTGCACTCACCTTAATTATAAATATGAACATCAGCAAGTAAGAGAAGATCAAGTAAATCAAATAATAGAATACATTAGTAAATTAGAAAAATCAAAATTCCCTATAATTTTGTGTGGCGATTTCAATGCGGATCCAGAAAGTGATGAAATTAGAATGATTACTGGTTTAACTAAGCCGGTGAACGATATCGTTTTAAGAGATGTATGGAAATTAACAAATAGAAACGATCCTGGTTACACTTGGTCAAACAGCAATGATTGGGCAAAAAAAACTTTAGAATATAATCGACGAATTGATTACATATTTTTGGGTAAACCTGGACCTAATGGTCTGGGTCATCCAATTGAGTGCAACCTTGTCGGCACAAAAAAAAATAAATTTTTTCCAAGTGATCACTTTGGATTAATGGCTCATTTGGTGGGTATGAACTGATGAGTATTTTGTTATCCATTTTTTTAGGTGGAGGCTTAGGAGCTTTATTGCGTTTTCTTATCAGTGAACAGGCTAATCGATTATTTTTAAGTTCATTTCCGTTTGGCACAATAGTCGTCAATGTTCTAGGGGCATTTTTAATGGGATTTGTCGTCAGTTATTTTGCAGACAAAGTTAATGTTTCTCAAAATATAAAAATGTTTTTAACAATTGGTTTTTTAGGAGGTTTCACGACCTTTTCAACTTTTAATTTGGATTTTTATCAATTATTCAGCAACGGAGAAATTTTAGCTTCACTGTTATATCTGTTTGCAACATTTATATTAACGGTTATAGCTTTTTATCTTGGGCTAAGTTTATTCAAATTTCTTTAAATTATTTATTGCGTCTTTTTAACATAAATTCTGCAAGGCCATCGTAACCTTTCTCAATCATCATTTTCGCTGACGCAACATTCTGAACTTGATCAAGAGGCTTTATTTGGTGAGCAACAACCACGGTATTCATAAATTGTGCAGCAGAACAAATAGAGATAATTTCAGATATAACTTTTTCATCAAAACCATTATCTAAAATAGCAGTTACATCTTCTTCAGTGATTGAGTGAATATCTTCATTTACTTTGTGGGATAATTTTAGAATTGGCTTATACTTATCCTCTATTTGTGATTGTTCAATATCGTTTATAAAATCTAGATCATTCTTGTCTCTCAAAATTTTCTTTGATATTTCAGCATGAATATTCTTGCAGTACCCACAACCATTTAATCCTGAGACATAGGCAAAAATCATCTCTTTAATATGTGTTGGTAAAAGTGTTTCTTGTCTCATTAAAGACTCTAAATATGCTACAAAATGGTTCTGATAGCCCCAATTATCTAAAAAGACATCGTATACTGATTTATACTTACTTAAAAAATTACTCATATTTTTAATCCTAATTGGCTGGGGCGGGAGGATTCGAACCTCCGAATGCCGCTACCAAAAAGCGGTGCCTTACCGCTTGGCCACGCCCCAATACTATATAATTATTTAATTTAAGAAAAAGATTTTGCAATCTTTATATTAACCTCGTTAAATATGTCCACCAATTAGGGTGTTCTTCAGATATCCTCTGAATTGCTTCCTCTGCCTTTTGTTTATCTTCATAAACAGCAAAATATGCAGAGCCACTTCCGGTCATTCTTTCATATTTACAATTTATATCATTATCTAAATATTCTCTTACTTTTGTCATTTCTTGATTAGCAACAAGTGCCGTTTTTTCCAATTCATTTGACGTACCTTTTAAAATTCCATCTAAGTTAATATCATTATTGTACGAGAATTTTTCCCCGCTTAAATTAGAATGTTTATTAAAAATTTCCTTAGTGCTATTTTGAATATTTGGAAACACAATCAGAAAATGCTTATCTGAATTGATTTTTAACCTTCGGTCAACATTTCCTTTTCCAGAAATCAATGCAGATCCCTCACCAATAAAAAATTCAATGTCTGATCCAAGATCTCTTGCAATTTCAGTTGAAATTAAATTATCTAACAAATCAGATCTTATTAAATATTTAATTATTTCTGCGACATTTGACGAACCGCCACCTAAACCCGATCCCACTGGTATATTTTTTACAACATGAATAGCAAATGATTTCTGCTTTAAATAGTTTTTATCAATTAAATAATTAAATAATTTAGTAACATTATCATCGGATCCTACTTGGTCTCCGTAAGGGCCATTATATGAAATACTAAATGAACTATCATCTTTTATTCTAATCTCATCATAAAGATCAATCCTTGATAACACTGAGTTTAATTCGTGAAAACCAGTATCAAGTTTGTTTACTACATATAAGAAAAGATTTATTTTTGCGTAGGATTTAATTATATTCAACAACGTACTTAGATTCCTTTAAGTAGTTTGATTCTAACTTTGTCCTTAAATATATTTTCCTGATCCAAATCTATGGCTTTCTGCCAATAAAAACGTGCCTCAAGTTCATTTCCCAGCTTCCAGAGTACATCGCCATAATGATCATTTACAGTTGGATCGTATGGCATCATATCCAAAGAAAACTCTAACAAAGACAGGGCTTCATTATACTTACCAACTTTAAAATAATACCAGGCAAGGCTATCAACTATGTATGGATCGTTTGGTTTCAATTCCATTGCTTGTTCTATCATGACTTTGGCTTCAGAGATATTTTGATCCATATCGATATACGAATAACCTAAATAATTCAGAACATCTGCTTGATCTTCAGATAGTTTCAATGATCTTTTTAAATTCTTTTCAGCTAATTTCCAGTTTTTTGAACGCTCATGAACAATTCCAATATTAAAGTAAACTTCCCAAATATTTTCTTTATCAAATTTTTTACCAAGCTTTAATGCATGATCGTAATTATCGATTGCATCAGACCAATTCTTTTCATAACGGTGATAATTTCCAAGTGAAAGGTAAGCTTCAAAGCTATCATCAACTTCGACAAACGTATTTAAATTTTGAATTGCTTTATCATTGTTGCCCTCGTAGCTATATGCATCTGAAATTTGAATTGCAGCAAAATTACCTAGATAATGCTTCTTTGGTATATAACTTAGCACCTCTCTTGCCTTATCATGATTTTCCAACTGATTAAGAAAAGAAGCAAATATATACTTGATCTCATGTAAATTAGGAGAAGTATCAATTGCTAGTTGATATAACATGTGTGCGAGTTCTTCATTTAAATCCTCAATCAATAGTTGTGAATTAAATAAAACCACTCCTATTCCTTGAAGAGGGTTTTGAATCATCCTATTTTTATTTGAAGTTAAAAATTTATTTTGAAATTCTTCATCATATGAAGACAAAAACTCATCTGCAAAAGCATTTTTCTTCTCAGTCAAATTATTTCGATTTAGAAAATTATAATATAGACGTAAAACGTATAAATCTCTTTGTATTGATAAAGATTGGTCATAAAAAACCTCCGCTAATTCAATCTCATTAGCATAGTCATAAATTAGAGCTTTATGCACAAGTGTTAGGTGTTGATGTTCGCCTGTGGAAATTAAATCGATTAGCGCCATACTTTTATCTACCGTATCACTGTCGGCCCATACCCAAGCTCTGAGAAGTCTTACAAACGTGCTATCAGATAAATTCCCTCTCCAAATACTAGCAAAACTCTGATCAGCAAAACCTGGCTTATAAGAGTTCAGGTAAGAAATCCCATTAACAAGATGACCTTGTGGTGATTGATTATTCATACAACATGAATTCACATTTTTATCGCAACCTGCTTTTGCAAGTTTAAAAGAGTAGTTGTTTGCACTAAGCAAATCTCCATCCAAGATACTAAGCAACAACAGTCTATCTAAAGCAAGTAAATCGTTTGGATTCGATCTGTGCAGCCTTTGATAATATCTCTTGGTTGTGCTGTAGTCATTTGAGTCGCTTGAAATTTTTGCAACCAAGTAGTCACCCACTTGAGGTGGAATAAATTGTGCTGCATGAAGATTAATGCTTGAGATGTTAAATATTAGTAAAAATATAATTGTTCTTATAAGCATAGACTTATGCTTTACATATTTGCATATTTTGGGCCACCGCCACCCTCTGGTGTTACCCAATTTATGTTTTGAGACGGTTCTTTAATATCACATGTTTTGCAATGTATGCAGTTCTGACTATTAATTACAAATTTTGGATCTGAACCATCATCATTTCTATGAACTTCATAAACACCCACTGGACAGTACCTTTGAGAAGGTTCGTCAAACTTATCCAGTGTATAACTAATAGGTAATTCTGTATCTTTTAATTGAAGATGCACAGGCTGATTTTCTGCATGATAAGTTCCGGTGAGAAATACCGAACTAGCCTTGTCAAAAGTTAAAATACCATCTGGTTTCGGGTAATTTATTATATTGGCATCTTTTGCATTTTCGAGTGTTTCGTGGTCGGCATGTTTATGTGATAGTGTGAATGGAAGTCTTCCCCTAAATATGAATTGATCGATACCTGTTAACAGAATTCCTAGTATGTTTCCAAATCTTGTAAAGAAAGGTTTTACATTTCTTGCTAATTGAAGCTCTTCATAAACCCAACTTTTCTTAAATAAATCCTCATAATTAGATAGATCCTGAACTGAATTAGATAGAAACTCATTGATTGCTTCAGCCGCAATCATTCCACTCTTCATAGCGGTATGAGTTCCTTTGATCTTCGGCATATTTAATGTTCCAGCGTCACAGCCTATCAACAGTGCCCCTGGCATGTACATCTGAGGTAGACTTTGTATGCCACCCTCGATCAATGCTCTGGCACCGTAGGATACTCTTTTACCGCCACTTAACATCTTTTTTATTGCTGGATGTGTTTTAAATCTTTGAAATTCTTCAAAAGGTGACAAATAAGGATTCTTGTAATCAAGTCCAACTACGTAACCTAGAAATATTTGATTATTTTCCGCGTGGTAAACAAAACTTCCACCGTATGTATTATTGTCTAATGGCCAACCAACTGAGTGAAAAACTAATCCCTCGTCATGATTCTCTTTTGGCACTTCCCAGATTTCTTTTAAACCAATGCCATATTGTTGTGGGTCAGAGTTTTTTGCAAGGTCAAATTTTTTTATAAGTTGTTTTCCTAAATGGCCTCTACAACCCTCAGCGAATACAGTTGTTTTTGCATGCAGTTCTATTCCAGGCTCATAAGAGTCTTTTTTTTCATTATTTGCATCCAATCCCATGTCATTTGTAGCCACGCCTCGGACTTTACCTTGATCATCATAAAGAATTTCAGATGCTGCGAATCCAGGATAAATTTCAACACCTAAATTTTCTGCAATTTGTCCTAACCATCTGCACATGTTAGCAAGACTTGCGATATAGTTTCCTTTGTTGTGCTGAACAGGTGGCAACAAAAACGAAGGAACAGTGATGTGAGATTTTTCAAACAGAAAAAGAAGTTTTTCTTTTGTAACTTTAGTTTTAAGAGGACAATCCTCCATATTTTTCCAGTCTGGGAGTAGTTCATCTAATGCCCTGGTTTCAAAGACGTTTCCACTCAAAATATGAGCACCTACCTCAGATGCTTTTTCTACAATACAAACATTAGTTTCTGGATTAATTTGTTTGAGCCTTATCGCAGTGGAAAGCCCTGAAGGACCTGCACCCACGATTACAACATCGTACTCCATTGATTCTCTTTGCTGAATAGTATCCATTATTAACTATATATTTAGTTTATAGGTACTATAATTCAATTTGTTTATGACCAATGCAAAAATTCAAAATACACTGAAGCATCTCAACCACCTTAAAATGAGTGGGGTGAATGAAAACATTGGAAATACGCCAAAAAATCGCTACGGAGCAAGCAAATCATCGAAATCAAAAACTAGCGAAAGTACTATGTCTGTTAATAACTCACAGATTGAAGACCAAAAAACTATCAGCTCATTAGAATCATTAGATTCATTAAAAGACTTCATGGCAAATTTTAATAAATGTAAGCTTCGCGAAAGTGCAACGAATATGGTGTTTTCTGATGGAAACCCAAAATCAGAAATTATGCTTATTGGTGAAGCTCCTGGTCATGATGAGGATATTCAAGGAAAACCTTTTGTTGGAAGAAGTGGTAAACTTTTAGATAAAATGCTTGAGGCGATAAACCTAAATCGAGAAAAGGTATATATTGCAAATATTGTACCTTGGAGACCTCCTAATAACAGACGGCCCACTGATGAAGAAATAGATATGTGTCTGCCAATGATTAAGAAACACATAGAGTTGATTAATCCCAAAGCAATATTGCTATTAGGATCAACAGCGACTTATGCACTTATTAGAAATACTGAAGGAATAACAAAGATTAGGGGTAAATGGGTAGATATTGAAATTAATAAAAAACAATATACCGCCCTACCCACTTTTCACCCAGCTTTTTTATTAAGGCAACCTGGACAAAAAAAATATTCTTGGGAGGACTTAAAAAGTCTTAAGAAAAAAGTTGAGTCATAATTATAACGATCAAATCAATTTGTTGGATTTTGAAAAAAATTTTAATTGTCCAGTTGCTGGTGTTGATGAGGTAGGACGAGGTCCTTTAGCGGGACCAGTTGTGGCAGCAGCAGTAATTTTGGACAAAAACAACCTTCCTGAAGGTATAAGGGATTCAAAAAAAATATCAAAAAATAAAAGAGAAATAATTGCAGATAAAATTAGATTAAATAGTCATTATGCGTATGGAGAGGCGTCAGTAGAAGAAATTGATAATTTAAATATTTTACAAGCATCATTACTTGCAATGAAAAGAGCTATTGAGTCTCTAAAAATAGTACCATCAATGTCTCTTATTGATGGAATATATACGCCTAAAGTTGATTTAACATGCAAACCAATTGTTAAAGGTGACAGTAAATCAATTTCAATTGCTGCAGCTTCAATTCTAGCTAAAGTTTACAGGGATAAGATTATGACCAATCTTGCTGACAGATATCCTGAATATTCATTCGAAAAAAATTCAGGATATGGAACAAAAGAGCACCTTTTGGCTCTGAAATCTCATGGAATTACCCCTATCCATCGAAAAAGTTTCAAACCCGTCTACAATATATTGAATTAAGAAAATAAATTAAGTCATTGATTCTATATATTATTGACCTCGATTCTATTTTGAATCATATTACTGACCATGAAATCGGTCGATGAAAGTCTTGTGGCAAAGACTAATAAAATTTTATGTGGTGACACAGTTGAGGAATTGAAAAATTTACCCGACAATTGCATAGATCTAATCTTTGCGGACCCTCCTTACAACTTGCAATTAGATCAAGAGTTGCTTCGTCCTAATAACTCCAAAGTTTCAGCTGTTGACGATGAATGGGATCAGTTCGAAAGTTTTGAAGAATACGATAATTTTTCTGATCTGTGGCTCAAAGAAGCTAAAAGGGTGCTTAAACCAACAGGAAGTATATGGGTGATAGGCTCGTATCATAATATATTTAGAATTGGTTACATAATGCAAAATTTAGGTTTTTGGATTTTAAATGATGTTATTTGGCAAAAGGCAAATCCAATGCCAAATTTTAGAGGAAAAAGATTCACTAATGCTCATGAAACTATGATTTGGGCAAGTAAAGATAAAAACTCAAAAAAATATACATTTAATTACGAAGCGATGAAGTCACTAAATGAAAACATGCAGATGCGCTCAGACTGGTTCTTACCTATTTGCAGTGGCCATGAAAGATTAAAAAATAAATCAGGAAAGAAAGTACATCCTACGCAAAAACCTGAGGGATTATTGCATAGAATAATTGTTTCATCTTCAAATCAGGGTGAACTTATACTTGATCCTTTCTTTGGAACAGGAACAACTGGTGCTGTAGCAAAAAGGCTTGGAAGAAAATACATTGGCATTGAAAAAGATAAAAATTATATAAGAGAAGCCAAGAATAGAATTGAAAAAGTGAGTATTTATGAAAATAATTCACTAACATTAACTCAATCTAAAAAATCTGAACCAAGAATACCTTTTGGTTGGTTAATTGAACGAAAACTGATCGAACCTGGAACAATTTTATATGATCAAAAAAGAAAATATTCTGCAAAAGTTAGAGCAGATGGTTCCGTTGTAAGTGAGAAAAACTCTGGATCAATTCATCAAATAGGCGCTGAAGTTCAATCTGCAAACGCGTGTAATGGTTGGACTTTTTGGCACTTTGACGTTGAAGGTGAACTTAAACCAATAGACATATTAAGACAAAAAATCAGATCTGAATTAAATTGAGCAGATTAAGTGCCTTCTTGCTCATCGTTGTAACCGCATATTTATCTAAATTTTTTAAATCCACCCACTTTAAATCATCTTCATTAAATTGGGTCTGACTGTGTTTAATATTGGATTTATAAACAGTATTTTTGAGATCAATGTGGCTAAAGGCGTGTTTGAATTCAACATTTGTTTTTTTCCATTTGGCATTTGGTATAGGAGTACTCTTTTTGCTAAACTTTACAGGTTTCACTTTCCAATTCGTAGATGGAATCTCCCATTGATTTGCAAGAATCTTTTTACCAGTTCTTTTCTTTAAAAGGATTTTGGAATTATTATGAATTGTAAGAAATGAAATACAATTTAGCTTCTTTTTTAACGGCTTACTTTTTATAGTTGGAATAAGATCTACCGTATTTTTTTTATGGGCTTTGCATTTACTCTTGAGACAACAATTGTGACAGTCTGAATTTTTAGGCTTACATATTATCGCCCCTAACTCCATAACAGCTTGCGTGTAAGACCTATTTTCCGAGTTGGGACAAATTCTCTCGGCAATTTCGGAGATTTTTTTTTCAAAACTTTTATCATTGCCACAAATTTCATAATACCTTGCTATAACTCGTTTTACATTTCCATCAATTGCTACCGCTTTTTTATTAAATGCAATGGAACTTATTGCGGCGGATGCATATTCCCCAATGCCAGGTAATTTAATTAAATTAATTTTATCTTTTGGAATTTTGCCGTTGTAATCTTTATCTATGATTTTTACAGTTTGTAGTAAGTTTTTTGCTCTTGAGTAGTATCCTAGACCTTGCCAAAAAAGTAAAATGTCCTCAATTTTAGCGTGAGATAGCTTTTTTAATGTTGGCCATTCATTAATAAATTTTTTGAAATATGGTATTACTGTTGCCACTGTCGTTTGCTGCAACATAAATTCACTTACAAGAACTCTATATGGATAATCCTTATGTCTGATATTCTTTCTCCAGGGTAGTGCTCTTTGATTTTTTTCATACCACTCAAGTAATTTATTTGAAAAAAATTTGTCTTTACTTGTCATTTTCGTGTTACTTTATTTTTATGTTTCAAAAGAAATTAAGAGGTCCTCAAATATTATCAAATCTTCTTCCAGAAGAAGCAAAGAAAATGCTTAAATCAAGAGGTTTTTCTGAGTTAGAACTCTTAGCAAATTGGGAGAGAATTGTGGGTAAAAAATTTGCAAAATTAACTGTCCCCTTAAGGCTTAAAATAGGTAAGAGTGGTGAAAAAAATAATGGTAAATTAATTGTTAAAGTTGATAGAAGTATGGCTTTTGCGTTTGAGCACGAGCGAGAGAAAATAATTAAAAAAATTAATCTTTTTTTTGGCTATGAAGTAATCAACAAAGTTGAAATAATACAAGCATCAATTAAAGTTAAAAAAGCAATTAAAATCAATAAATTAGAAAGTGATATTAAGAGTCAAAGTAAGAATTATGATGCACTAAAAAAATATCCTGATCTTAAAAGAAACTTTGAAAAGATCGCTTCAAAAATTTTAAAGTCCTAATTCAAACAAAATTTTCTGCTACTTCATAAGAGTAATAAATCCTATTAAAATAAGGAAAAATTGAGTATATTCAACATGTTGTATATATATAAAAAAAACAAGCAAAATATGGCTTTTAAATCTAATTTTTTGGTCAGTACTAGTTTTATTGTATTTCTATTTGCATTGATGTTTCCAATTAATGAATTGCTTGCCAGCAGTACATTAAAGGGGATGCAGTTAGGTGATAGCAATGCACCTGTGAAAATTATTGAATACAGATCACTCACTTGCAGTCATTGCGCCGACTTTAGCAATGATACCTTTGCAGAAATTAAAGAAAATTATATCGATAAAGGAAAAGTGAATTTTGAATTGAGACCTTTCGCTCTCAATGCGATTGATCTTAACGCTTTTAAATTACTTCATTGTGTTGATGAAAATGATTTTTTTGCTATGGACAAAATTTTGTTAAAAGACCAAAAAAAATGGATTGTAACTAATCAGAGCGATAAAGTATTAGAAAATAGCACTAATGCACTCAAGAATTACGGGGCCCTATTTGGCTTATCTGAGGAGGCGTTTAATAGCTGTATGGAAAATGAGAATATTACTGATTTTATTCTGGAGCAGCGTATAGAGGGTGTTGAGGAGTATGATATATCTTCAACTCCAACTTTCATAATCAATGGTGAAATTTATGCAGGTAATATGTCGATTAATGAATTTGATGAAATAATTGAAAAAGAAATTAATTAATGAAATTTAAAAAAATAAAAATTCTAGGTTTTAAATCATTTGTTGATCCTACTGAAATCGACATCGATGAGGGTTTAACAGGTATAGTTGGTCCTAATGGATGCGGTAAATCAAATGTTGTTGAGTCCCTAAGATGGTGTATGGGAGAAACCTCTGCAAAAAGCATGAGGGGTTCAGGAATGGAAGATGTAATTTTTTCTGGTACATCAGATAGACCAGCGAGAAATAATGCTGAAGTAACAATCTATCTTGATAATGAGGAAAGAAATGCGCCGTCTGAATTTAATGATCAAACTGAAATTCAAGTTAAAAGAAAAATAGAAGTTGAAAAGGGATCAGATTATAAAATTAATGGTAAAGACGTTAGAGCCAGAGATGTACAACGATTATTCGCAGATTTGTCTACAGGAGCTCATTCTCCATCTTTGATCAGCCAGGGACGCGTAGGTTCATTAATAAATGCTAAACCTATAGATAGACGCTCCGTACTAGAAGAAGCGGCAGGAATATCTGGGTTACATTCGCGAAGACATGAAGCAGAGCTAAAATTGAAAGGCGCAGAAACTAATCTACAAAGGGTTAAGGATTTGATGAAACAATTAAATAATCAAATCAATAGTCTTAAAAAACAAGCTGAACAAGCTGAAACCTACCGCTCAGTATCTTCTGAAATTAACAAATTAGAAGGCATCGTTCTATTCCTAAAGTGGACATCTTTAAAAGAATCTTATGAAAAGTCAGATGAGAATTTAAGATCAAGTGAGTCTCAGATCCAAAAATTTACGTTGCAATTAACTCAGGCTACCAATGAACAATTAAGAGCCAATGAGAAAATTAAGCCTTTAAGAGATAAAGAGATTGAGTCTGCGGCAAAATTAAATCGTATTAATCTTGAGAGAGAGTCATTAGATCATGAGGAAGAACGAATAAAAGAAGAAAAAAGAAATCTTGAAAACGTGATTCAACAAATAATTAGCGATAGTGAGAGGGAGCAGTTTCAACTGGAAGATGCTAAAAAAGATCTTGATTTACTAAATGCAAGAAAAGATCTCTCTAATAATGAAGAGTTTCAAGAGATAAACAATGAAACAATTGATCAACTTAAGTCAGAAAAGGATACTTTGGAAACAGAGATTTCAAATCTTGAGCAACAAATAGAACAATATAATCAGATTAAAAATTCTAAAAGAGATGATTGGCAAGACACTTTGATTAAAGCAGAAAATTTGAAATCAAGGCAATCAACTTTAAAAGACGTGGAGGGTTATGATGATCCTGAGAAGTGGACAAATATATTTAAACAAAAATTTTATAATGATCTTGGTGAAATTAGTGAGAAAGTGGATCAAGCAAGCAATATTTCAAACGAAGCCAAGGCAAATTATGACAGAGTGAGTAATGAGGCAAAAAATGCAGCAACATTATCATTGGAATTAAGAGAAAAACTTAGACAAAAAGACGTTGAACAAAAACAAAGTGATTGGACATATGAATTTCAGAGATTGAATAAAACAATTAAGTCATCTCAGGAACAAATCGAAACATTGCAAAAAAGAAAAATAAAAACTGAGCAAGAGCTAGAGAAAATCTCTAATCGGCCAGAAGAAATTGCCCAGAGAAGAGGTCAATTAATTGAAACAAAAGGCTTTGCAGAGACAGAAAGGCAGTTTGCAGCTGATCGTTTAGCTGAAGCTGATAATGAATTAAAAAAAATTGAGACTAATTTAAGAAAAGCCCAAAATGATCTCGCTAACATAAGAGAGTCTAAGGGAAGAACTGAAGCTACAAAAGAATTAGCTGAGTCAAGATTAAAAGAATTAGAATACGAGTCAAAAGAGAAATTTAATTGTATTCCTAATGAAATTGTAAATTCTCTCTCTATATCAGATGATCTTGAAACTATGAGAGCTAACCTCGAAAGAACTGAGATGAGACTTGATCGACTTAAGCAGCAGCGTGAAACAATGGGTGCTGTGAATCTAAGGGCAGATTTGGAAACAAAAGAAATAGATGAAGAGCTTGAAAAAATGACCACTGAAAAAGAAGATTTAGGAAACGCAATCAAAAAAATGAGGGAGTCTATAGAAGATTTAAATAAAGAAGGTAGAACAAGACTGCTTGGAGCGTTTAAAACTGTAAACACACATTTCAAAGAAGTTTTTGTAAAATTATTTAACGGTGGAAAAGCGCACCTTGAACTTATAGACTCTGATGATCCACTTGAAGCGGGGCTTGAAATGATGGTAAGTCCACCAGGTAAAAAACTTCAGTCAATGTCATTGTTATCTGGTGGGGAACAGGCACTAACAGCATTATCTCTAATCTTCGCTGTATTTTTAACAAATCCTTCGCCAATTTGTGTACTTGATGAGGTTGATGCGCCACTGGATGACGCAAACGTCGATAGATTTTGTGGTCTTTTAGATGACATTACAGAAAAAACGAATACCAAGTTCTTAATTATAACTCACCACGCGCTCACAATGTCGAGAATGGATAGATTGTTTGGAGTAACTATGGCTGAACGAGGAGTCAGTCAAATTGTTTCTGTAGATCTTAAAAAAGCTGAAGAGATTGGAGCTGTTGCCTAGTATATTGAAGATGAATAATGATGCTAATTCTCTTGAAAATAGAATAAAAAAAGCAAAAGAAGGCCAGTCTATTAAAGAAGCTAAAGCCCCCAAACCATTCGGTAAAATCATGAAAGTGGTGGTTGAAATTGTCGCAGCAATGGCTGTTGGACTAGGAATTGGTTTGCTGATTGACAATTATTTTAATACAAGACCCATCTTCACATTAATTTTCTTTCTCTTAGGTAGTGCAGCAGGAATTCTTAACGTTTTTAGGGTTGCAAAAAGTCTTCAAAATAACTAAAAAATATATCGATGGCTGCTGATAATCCTATAGATCCTATACACCAATTTGAAATATCAAAAATTGCAGATATCCAGTTAGGTGGTATTGATATTTCATTTACAAACTCTTCTTTATTTATGGTGTTCGCGCTCGCTGCAACAATGGCGCTATTTGTTATTGGTCTTTCTAAAAAATCAATCATACCAAACAGAATGCAGATGTTATCAGAACTTTCTTATAACTTCATTGCGAACATGTTACGAGACCAGGTAGGTGATCAAGGAAGGGCTTATTTTCCGTTCATATTTTCATTATTTATGTTTATTTTCTTTTGCAATTTTATAGGCCTAATACCGTATACGTTTACTGTAACAAGTCACTTAATTGTAACTTTCGCTTTTGCTGGTCTTATATTTATTGCAGTCACAATAATCGGCTTTGTAAAAAATGGATTAGGATATTTAAGAATTTTTTATCCATCTGGTATTCCAATTTTTCTAGCGCCTCTCATTGTTCCAATTGAAATCATTTCATACTTATCAAAACCTATCAGTTTATCAGTCAGACTTTGTGCAAACATGCTAGCAGGTCACAGCATATTAAAAATATTTGCCGGATTTATTGTAATGCTAGGCTTTTTAGGATTTGCACCATTAGTTTTTTTGGTCGTGTTATATGCATTAGAAACTCTTATTGCGGCACTCCAGGCATATATTTTTACAATTTTAACATGTATATATCTTAATGATGCCCTTCATCCGGATCATTAATATTTACAACAACGAAAGGAAAAAAAATGGAAGTAGAAGCAGCTAAACTTATCGGCGCAGGATTGGCAACTATTGGAGTTGCAGGTTCAGGAGCTGGTATCGGAACAGTATTTGGGGCTTATGTCTCGGGTATATTTAGAAATCCTTCAGCAGCACCACAGGCGTTCGGACAAGTTCTATTAGGATTTGCACTTGTTGAGGCGATTGCTTTATTTGCTCTTGTAATAGCTTTCTTAATTTTATTTGGATAAGAAAAGTGAAAATCTTATTAAAAGCTTTTCTATCAACTGCGCCAATTAATTTTGCATATGCTGCAGAGGGCCAGAAATCTGCTGGTCTTCCGCAGATGGATATTGCTACATTTCCATCTCAATTATTTTGGCTTGTAATTACGTTTTCACTTTTATACCTGTTCATGTGGAAATTTGTAATACCAAGGTTAGGTGCAACAATTGAAGAAAGAAGAGATAAGATTTCAAATGACATCAATGATGCTGATAATCTTAATACAGAAGCAACTGATATATTAAAAAAATATGATGAGCAAATGGCAAGTGCATCACAAGAATCAAATGAGATTATTACTAATTCTAAAAAAGCAATGCTTGATCATTTAGAAATGCTTAAAAAAGAAAATGAAGAAAAAGTAAACTCCCTAATCTCTGAGTCTCAAGCTAAAATAAAAGCTCAAGAAGAAAAATCTAAGATTGAAATAAGAAATGCAACGGTAGATACCGTTAAAGCTATAATATCAAGATATATTGAAAATATTCCTTCAGATGAGGAAATAAATAAGAAATTAAACTAATGCTAGGAAGTATTTAATGTCATCATTCTTTTCAGATCCATCGTCTTGGGTATTAGTAGCCTTTATAATATTTGTCATAATTGCGCTTGTAATCAAAGCGCCATCAATGATTGCGAAACTGCTTGATGGTGAAATTGATAAAATCAAATCTGAGTTAGATAATGCCAGAAAATTAAAAGAAGAAGCAAATTCTCTTTTAGCTGATTACGAGAGAAAGGTTCAGTCTGCTGATAAGGAAGCAAAGGCAATTATTGATCAAGCAAAGGAAATTGCAAAGAATCACGAAGAAGAGTCAAAGTTAAAAGCAGAAGAATTTATTAAAAGAGCCGAACAACAAGCCATAGAAAAGATATCAAGGGCTGAAAAAATGGCTATATCAAAAGTTAATGATGAGATTGTAAATAACTCAGTAAATATTGCTGAGAAAATTATCTCGGAAAACATCAACGACCAAAGTGCAGATAAGCTTGTAAATCAATCAATCGATCAAATAAATAAACTTAAGGTATAATTTATTATTTATATCTCTCTTTCTAAGCTATAAATAAATTATGGCAGTCTATACGCACATATCTAGAGAAGAATTGGATCTTTTTACTGATCACTATAGTATTGAAAATATTCTTGAATTTTCAGGTATAAAAGGTGGAACTTCTAATTCAAATTATTTACTAAAGACTCTAGAAAAAAATTACATACTTACAATTTTTGAAGAAAGAACAAATCAGGATAACCTTCAATTCTTTTTTGATCTAATGAATCATTTGAATAAAAACAATGTAAAGTGCCCTGAGGTAATACAAGATAAAAAAGGAAATTATTCCAACTCAATTCAAAATAAGAAAGCTGTAATCACATCGTTCTTAAAAGGCAGGTCAATAGATCAAATTAAACCAATACACTGTGCATCTTTGGGTTCCACTATCGCAAGAATGCATAAAGAATCAGCTAGACTTGAAATGACTAGAGAAAATGAGCTTGGATTTGTAAACCTCAACAGCTTAATTCAAGCTTTAAAAAATTTTGACGATAAAATAGACGCTCAAGTAATTGATTTAATCAATGAAGAATATACTTTCCTGACTGGAAACCTTGGTCATAGTTTACCTTCAGGTATAATTCATGCAGATCTTTTTCCAGATAATATTTTTTTTGATGGTAATGAGGTTACAGGTATCATAGATTTTTATTTTGCATGCACTGATTATTATGCTTACGAAATTGCTATCTGTCTAAATGCATGGTGTTTTGAGCCAAATAATAACGAATTCAATCCAACAAAAGCAAAACATTTATTGGGCAGTTACAATCAGTTGCGAGAATTTTCAGAGGAAGAAAAGAAAGCTTTACCTCTTCTTACAAGAGCATCATCTCTAAGGTATCTACTAACTCGTTTAATCCATTATTATTCTCATGATGACAATGAACTGATCCTTAGAAAGGACCCTAATGAGTATCTCACTAAACTCCAATTTCACCAATCCGTTAAAAAAGTAGGCGAATATGGCCTCTAAAAAGGTTGTTATGTACACCGATGGAGCTTGCTCAGGCAATCCGGGCAATGGAGGTTGGGGAGCTTACATTGAAATTGATGATAAGAAAATTGAGTTAAGTGGATCTGAAAACAACACCACAAACAACAGAATGGAATTAAAAGCAGTTATTTATGCTTTAGATTATCTTAATGAAAAAAGAGACATAATAATTTTCACAGACTCAAAGTATGTCATGCAAGGTATTCAGGAGTGGATAAAAAAGTGGAAAACCAATAATTGGAAGACCGCACAAAAAAAAGACGTAAAAAATAAAGATCTTTGGGTTGAATTAGACAATCTGACCAATAAACACTCGATTAAATGGGAGTGGGTAAAAGGTCATTCAGGTGATTACGGAAATGAAATTGCTGATAAACTAGCTGTCGCCCAGATAAATAGATAAGTTATAGTAAATCCAACATTTTATTTGCTCCACTAACATCAACTTTACCACCATCAACTTCGACAAAAAATTTCTCAATAATTCCATCATTAACAAGCATTGAGCATCTTTTCGTCTTGGTCGATGTTCCAAATGTATCGGGGTAGTCCGTGCCTAATGATTTTGCAAACTCAGCCTTACTATCTGATAAAAATTTTATTTTTCCATTTGATCCAGACATTTCCTCCCATGCCGACATAGTAAATATGTCATTAGTTGCAAAACATAAAATTTCATCAATATCTTTTTCTTTAATTTTGTCAGCATTCTCTATGAAGCCGGGTAAATGATTTCGAGCACACGTTGGTGTAAATGCACCTGGTACACCAAAGATTACTATTTTTTTCCCTTTGCAGAAATCCAATATCTTTAATGGTTGTGGACCTTTATCCTTGTCCATAAAAACTAAAGTTTCATTTGGCAATTCAATTCCAATTAAATCTGACATTTGACGACAATACTAAATTTATTCTTTAATACAAGATAAAAGTAAGTGGTCCTCCCACTTGCCATTGATTTTCAAATATTGTCTTACTAAACCTTCAATGCAAAAATTATTTTTTTCAAGTGTTTTTAAAGAACGCTCATTTCTTGGTAGGCACGCTGCCTCTACTCTATGTAAATTCAATTCATCAAAAATAAATTCTTTGATAAGCTTTATTGACTCACTCATTAAACCTTTACCCATCTTAGTTTCACAAATCCAATACCCAATTGAGCAGGATTGAACTACACCTCTTTGAACATTATTTATATTAATTTCGCCAATCAAATTAATATCGTTTTTTTCAAATATCAGAAAGGAATATGCATTGTCATCTAATGCGAGTTTTTCAAAATATCTTACTCTTTTTACAAATGAGCTTCTTTCAAGCTCATTTGGTGACCATGTAGGTTCCCACGGTTTTAAATATTTTTTGTTTTTTTCTTTTAATGAAGACCATGATTTCCAATCTTTATAATCAGGAGGTCTTAGGGTAATATTTTCTCCTCTCCTCTCAAATGTTATCTTTTTGGGATAATAAGTTTTTAAAAATGACACTAGCTTATCTGCTCCTTAATGAATTCTTTAATTCGAATTGTGTTATTTTCCATTTTATACATTTTTTCTTCAGCATCAAATAAGTAGTTGTATTTACTCATTAAATTTAAACCTTCACCTATTGATTTTTCAACAACCTCAGAGAATTTTACAGGGTGAGCTGTAGCCAAAACAAAATTAAGCCTATCCATATCTTTTTCAAATCTCGATGCATCAAGTCCTGTTGCAGTATGGGGGTCAATAACATATGAAAAATTATCTTTCACAGATTTGATTGTGCTTTGAACGATATCCATCGAAGAACTATTCGAGCTAAATACCTCTCGAACTTTTTCTAGATTTTCCTCAGATATTGATATTTTTCTACTTGCTTCAAAATTTTCCATTGATGCTTTTGTTTCAGTATTTGATTGATTAAGTATATCAAAAAGTAATCTTTCAAAATTACTTGCTACCTGAATATCCATACTTGGACTTGATGTTTTTATGACTGTTTTAGACTCATATACTCCTGACTTCATAAATCTATTTAGAATATCATTTTCGTTTGTAGCCACTATTAATTTATTGATAGGTAATCCCATTTTATATGAAACATAACCAGCATAAATATCTCCGAAGTTACCAGTAGGAACAGAAAAATTAACTTTATCGGAAGCTCTTTCTGTAAAATTAATATATGTATAAAAGTAATATACTGATTGAATGATAATTCTTGCCCAATTGATTGAATTAACTGCTGATATATTATTATGCATACTATAATCTGTATCTTTCAAAATATCTTTAACAATTTTTTGACAGTCATCAAAAGTTCCTTCTACTTCACAAAGAAAAATATTTTCTTGATTAACAGTAGACATCTGTCTTCTCTGAAATTCTGAAATCCTACCCTTAGGATATAAACAGAAAATATTTATATTTTTGCTTTTTTTTACAGCGTTTATAGCAGCTGATCCTGTGTCACCTGATGTTGCTACTATAAGATTTATTCTTTTCTTTTCTTTTTCTAAAAAATAATCAAAAAGAGGGATAAGTAATTGCATTGCGAAGTCTTTGAAGGCTAAAGTTGGGCCATTGAATAGCTCCACTATTATTTCGTTTTTATTAAGCTCCTTGAATGATACACAGCCACTTTCTGTAAAGTTATTTAAATACGCTTCTTTAATAATCCTCTTCAATTGATCGGACTCTATTTCGTCACCAATAAATGGAGACAAAATAATTTCTGTTAAGTCCTCGTAACTTACATTTCGATTAATATCTTTATGATTTATATTTGGCCAATTTTCAGGAATAAATAGGCCTCCATCATTTGCTAACCCAGCAAATAATACTTCTCTAAACCCAAAGTAATCGCTGCCCCTTGTGCTTCTATACCTCATTTTTTTGCACCTTTTGTCTAATATAGTAGATATACATTATCATAATTACAAAAGACAACAAAAACCAGGTGACAGCATACTGGAGATGATTATTTGTTATATTAGATGGCTCAAATTCAATCAGAACATTATCAGAATAGCTTTGGTCTAATAATTTTATCATATACTTACTAGAATTTAATTTATGATGTTTATCCATTTCACTTGTATTGAGCAAATACCAGGTATTTGTAATTGTATCATTTTCTGGAATAAGCGGCTTTCGATCCTTCGAATAGATTAAAGCTCCTCTGATTTCTATCTCACTATTTTTGAAAAGTTCATCTAATTCAAAATCATCTTTAGAGTCAAACGGTATCCAGCCAAGAATTACATAAATAAATTTTTTGCTAATCATTTGCATTGGTAAGACAATTTCATAACCAGACTCTCCTTTAAGATTAAATTTATAAAAAAACATTTTTTTACCAGTTAATAGTTGTCCTTTTACCGAAGTATTCATGAATTCATATTGAGAGTTCTCGTCGTTTGACGGAAATTCATCTAGTACAGAATTATAATTCGAATTAATTGACTCGATTAAATTATTTTTCCATTCGAGCCTTTGTGTTTGCCAAAAACAAAGCAAAAGAAGCAGAACAATTGTTGAAATAAATATTAAGTGGAAAAGAAGATTTTTAATCAATTAAAGTATTTATTAATATGAGCCCCAAACATAAATTGCTGCAAATAAAAATAGCCAAACGACATCAACAAAATGCCAATACCAAGCAGCAGCCTCGAACCCAAAATGATGGTCAGATTTGAAATGGCCAGCAATCGATCTTCCAAGGCAAACTATTAAGAATATTGTTCCAATTAGAACATGAAAGCCATGAAAGCCAGTCGCCATATAAAAAGTTGCTCCATAGATGTGCCCAGAAAATGAAAAATCAGCATGCATGTATTCATAAACCTGAAAACCAGTGAACACGACACCAAGTCCTACCGTGCACCATAGTCCCTGTATTAGCTCTTTTCTATTACCTTCTAGCAATGCATGATGAGCCCAAGTGACTGTTGTTCCTGATAAAAGCAAGATTAACGTGTTGATTAGAGGTATATGCCATGGATCCATTAGATGAATATCTGGTGGAGGCCAAATAGCTCCTATTTGTTCTGTAGGGAATAAACTTGCGTTGAAATATGCCCAAAACCAAGCAACAAAGAACATTACTTCTGACGCAATAAATAAAGTCATGCCGTATCGAAGGCCAATTTGAACTACTGGTGTGTGATGACCTTGATGTTCGCCCTCTATAATCACATCTCTAAACCACATGTATGAGACATAGATAACAATTGCTAAACCAATTATCATTGTCCACATGTCATCGGTCCTAAAATAAACAACCGCTCCAACGCACGCGATTAAAGCTCCAATCGATGCAACAAGGGGCCAAGGACTTGGATCAACTAAATGATATTCATGTGTTCTTTTTGTATTTTCTGAACTCATATCTAATTATGTATCACTGTTTTCATAAAAGGTATAGGACAAAGTAACTTCTGATAAATCAGAAATGTATTTATCATTTTCAATTTCAGGATCTATAAAAAATGAAACTGGCATAATTTTAGTTTCGTTAGCCATGAGCTCAGTCTCTTGAAAACAAAAGCATTCAATTTTGTTAAAGTACTTTCCTGCCTCAGTTGGTGATACATTATAAACAGCTGTACCACTTAGAGTTTGGTCTGTATTATTCTCTATCACATAATTAATGAGTTTATTTTCACCTATCTTTAATTGATGAATTCTTTGCTCGGGATAGAATTCCCAATCGAGAGTAGAACCAACGTTGGAATCTAATCTAACATTGATAGTTTTATCGATAGAATAAATGCTTTCAGATGAATACACATTTGGAGTTCCCCCAAATCCTGTAACTTTACAAAAATAGTTGTATAGAGGCACTGACGCATAAGCTAAAGCGATCATGGTGATAACTATTCCAATTAGTCCAATCGCAGTGATACTGTTGTTTGACTTGATAAAATTCATTTAAATAGTTCCCAACTTATAAACAGTGTAAGAGAAAAACAAAGCCACGAAGAAAACTAGCACGAGGGCAGTTATTATATTTCTTTTTTTTATTTTTTTATCCATCAGTAAATATTCCATAGTAAATTATCGATTAATAGAATTGAGAAAATATTAAACAGATATATAATTGAAAAATAAAATAGCATTTGAGCTTTTCGCTCAAGCAAGCCATCTTTCAACCACGATCTTTTGAGATCAAACGCCAAATAAATGAAAAAAATACTTAGAGCTGTTGACGAAACTCCAAAGAACAAAGAATAGTATGAACTCATAATTAAAGTAAGTGGCAATAAGGTAATCGAATAAGCAATAATTAAATTTATCGTTTTCCGCTCACCAACAATCAGTGGCATCATAGGAATTCCAGCCTTTTTGTAATCATCAGATTTATAAAGTGCAAGAGCCCAGAAATGAGGAGGCGTCCATAGAAAAATTAATATGAAAAGAAGGCAAATCTCAGTTGAGACTCCCCCTGTCACAACTGCCCAACCGATCATCGGAGGAAAGGCCCCCGCTGCACCTCCTATCACAATATTTTGAGGTGTCCTCTTTTTAAGCCATATTGTGTAAACAAATATATAAAAGCAAATTGTCAGTAAAAGTAATCCTGCAGCTGCTAAATTTGAAACCAAGTAAAGCATTGATACAGCAATTATTGAGAGTGTTATGCCATAGATGAGTGCCCCATTAGCGCTTATTTGGTTTGTTGGCAAAGCTCGATCTTTTGTTCTATTCATTAATTTGTCAGTATCTCTCTCATACCACATGTTTAGTGCTCCTGACGCGCCAGAACCAATTGAGATAGCAAGAATTGCGAGCAAACCTGTTGTAAAACTTAAATTTCCAGGCGCGATTATCATTCCTACAAAGCCTGTAAATATAGAAAGTGACATGACCCTTGGTTTAAGTAAGGAGATATATAGAACTAGTTTTGTCGCAATAGAGCCTAGCCCAAATTCCTGTTTGTTAGAAACTGAGGTAATATTTGCCATTGTAATTTCTACTTAACTTTTGGTAGCTCCTCAAACTGGTGGAATGGTGGAGGAGAAGGCAATGTCCACTCAAGTGTTGTGGCTCCCTCACCCCATGGGTTGTCAGCACAATCTCTAACTTTCATGAGCGCGTGTACTAACATCACAAAGAATACTGCCAAACCAAGAACTGATATGAATGAGCCAATTGAGGAAATATAATTCCATCCAGCGTAAGCATCAGGATAGTCAACATAACGTCTTGGCATTCCCGCTAAACCTAAGAAGTGTTGTGGGAAAAATATTATATTCACTCCAATAAAAGTTAACCAAAAATGTAACTTGCCTAAAAACTCTGAGTAGTTTCTGCCAAACATTTTACCAAACCAATAATAGAAACCAGCAAATATTGCAAAAACAGCACCCATAGACAGAACGTAATGAAAATGTGCAACAACATAGTAAGTGTCGTGCAGAGAATGATCAATTCCTGCATTTGCAAGTACAACACCTGTCACACCACCTACAGTGAATAGAAAAATAAAGCCTATTGCCCATAACATTGGTGTTTTAAGATCTACCGAACCACCCCACATAGTAGCAATCCATGAGAAGACTTTAATTCCGGTAGGCACAGCAATTACCATCGTGGCAAACACATAATAAGCTTTTACATCTGCGTCCATGCCAACAGTGTACATGTGGTGAGCCCATACGATGAATCCTAGGAAACCAATAGATACCATTGCATAAGCCATTCCAAGATAGCCAAAGACTGGCTTTTTAGAAAACGTTGCTACAACGTGACTCACAATTCCAAAACCAGGCAAAATTAAGATATAAACCTCAGGGTGACCAAAGAACCAAAATAGGTGTTGAAAGAGTACTGGGTCTCCACCCTCAGCGGCACTAAAGAAAGTTGTCCCAAAATTTCTATCTGTAAGAAGCATTGTGATTGCCCCGGCCAATACTGGTAATGAAAGTAGTAAAAGGACAGCTGTCACAAGAATTGACCACACAAATAAAGGCATTTTATGGAGAGTCATTCCAGGAGCCCTCATGTTAAAGATTGTCGTTATAAAGTTAATTGCTCCAAGAATTGATGATGCTCCAGCAAGGTGTAATGAGAAGATTGCTAAATCTACTGCAGGGCCAGGTGAACCTAAGTTAGCTGACAATGGTGGGTATATGGTCCATCCCCCTCCAACGCCTGCACCACCTGATGTTCCCTCAACAAATAATGACGCAATAAGTAGTATTAGTGAGGCTGGCAATAACCAAAAAGAAATATTATTCATTCTTGGAAAAGCCATATCGGGAGCACCAATCATAAGCGGCACAATCCAGTTTCCAAAACCACCAATCATAGCTGGCATAACCATGAAGAAAATCATGAGTAAGCCATGACTTGTAACAAGAACGTTATATAAATTATGGTCTCCTCCCAATATACCATCTCCAGGATACATTAGTTCCATTCTCATAAGAACAGACATACCAGTTCCTACCAAACCAGCAATAACAGCAAAAATTAAATAGAGAGTTCCAATATCTTTGTGATTTGTTGAGTATAGGTATCTTCTCCAGCCAGTTGGGTGATGGTCGTGACTGTCTATCTGATCTGCTGTAATATCTGCCATTTATGTATATCTCCTCTAAATAAAATATTTTATTTTTTAGCTATTTCAAATGTATCGTCAGTGTAATTTATGTCTAGGGACGCGTACTCAGATTTTGCAAATTCGATCCATTCCTCAAACTCTTTATTTGATACAACTTTTACATTAATTGGCATAAAGGCATGTTTTGGACCACAAAGTTCAGAGCATTGACCATAATAAATTCCTTCTTTATTAGCCTTAAACCATGTTTCATTTAATCTTCCTGGTACAGCATCCATCTTGACACCAAATGCTGGAATTGTCCAAGCGTGCAGAACATCTGCTGAAGTTAACTGAAGCTTGACCACTTTATCCACTGGTACAACAATTTGAGTATCAGTCTCTAACAATCTTAACTTTGGATCTGACAGCTCATGATCAGCAAGCATGTTAGCATCAAAAGAGATATCATCGAAATCGGGGTACTCGTAAGTCCAATACCATTGATTGCCGATAGCCTTAATTGTTATATCTGCCTTTGGTATTGTTTCAGAAACGTAAAGTAATCTGAAAGATGGAATAGCAATAATAATTAACAATATTACTGGAATTACAGTCCACAATATTTCAATTGTTGTGTTATGTGTTGTGGTGGAAGCAACATGATTACGGCTGCTATTAAATCTGAACATGATATATAGTAGCAGACCAAGCACTAAAAGTGATATGCCTGTAATGATAGGCATTAAAATATAGCTATGAAATGAAATAATGTCAGACATTAAATCAGTTGCAGGCTGTTGAAAGCTTAGCTGCCAATTTTCAGAAATACCCTCGTTTGCCAGAGAAAAAGAAGGTATAAGAAAAAAAAATAATATCTTAATAATATTTTTCATAGAAAAGTTATTGATTTAAATTTTTGAGCTACTACGTAATATATACTGCTTAATTTGCATTAAACTACTCATTATTTCGCGACAGTTTGACGCAATTTTTACTAGTTTTTAGGGTTTTTTTAATATATTTTATAGCAATATCTTTTATTTAGAACAATTCGAAATGATTAACAAAAAAATAGAGAATCAGTCCAATGACAGCCTCTTTTTCACTAGAAGCAATTTAGATAACTCAAAAGTTGATAAAATTGTTTCAGATGCTTTACACAAAGCAGACGATGGAGAACTATTCATGGAATTCTGTGAAAGTGAGAGCTTCGTATACGATGATCAAAGACTAAAAAGTGCTTCGTTCGATACTTCAAAGGGTTTTGGATTAAGAGCTATAGCCGGTGAAAGTTCAGGATACGCTCATTCATCTGATATTGATGAAAATGCACTAAAAAAAGCCAGTGAAACAGTAAATTTTATTACAAAAGACCATAATGCAAATTTCAACGCTAATTTCTCAAAAACCAACCGTAAACTTTACAATGAGATCAATCCAATTAATGAAACTGAATTCTCAGAAAAAGTAGAAACTCTAAAAAAAATTGATGAATACGCGAGATCAAAAAATCCAAATGTTAAGCAAGTTTCGGCTTCTTTAAACGGTGAATGGCAGGCCGTGAGAATTTATAGACCTGGTGGAATTATGATTGAAGATCTTCGCCCTCTAGTAAGACTTTATGTATCCATCGTTCTCGAAAAGGATGGACGTCAGGAAAATGGCAGCAGAGGCTCAGGTGGTAGAGTAGATTACTCAACTTTCTTAAATTCCTCTCATTGGCAAAATCAGGTAGATGAAGCAATCAATCAAGCTGAAATAAACCTTACTTCCGTTGACACACCTGCAGGTGAAATGGATGTAGTTCTTGGACCAGGTTACCCGGGTGTACTGTTACATGAAGCAATTGGACATGGACTTGAGGGTGATTTTAATAGGAAAAAAACCTCTGCATTCTCTAACCTTATGGGAGAAAAAATTGCAGACGAGTCGGTTACGGTTGTTGACGATGGAACAATTGACGCTCGTAGAGGATCTCTAAGCGTTGATGATGAGGGTACACCAACTAATTGTACAACATTAATTGAAAATGGAATTTTAGCTGGTTACATGCAGGACAGATTAAACTCAAAACTGATGGGCGTTAATCCTACAGGGAATGGCAGAAGAGAAAGTTATGCTCACTTACCCATGCCTCGTATGACAAATACATATATGTTATCGGGTAATCGCCATCCGGAAGAAATTCTAAAATCAGTTAAGAATGGTCTATATGCTGTGGATTTCGGCGGTGGCCAGGTTGACATAACAAGTGGTAAGTTTGTATTCACTTGTACTGAAGCTTACAAAATAGAAAATGGTAAAGTTACAAACCCTGTAAAAGGTGCAACGCTCATTGGTAACGGTCCTGATGTGTTAAAAAGAGTTAAGATGGTTGGTAACGACTCAAAAATGGACACAGGTATTGGAACGTGCGGTAAAGACGGTCAAAGTGTTCCGGTTGGAGTAGGTCAGCCTACTATGTTGATAGAAAATCTTACTGTTGGAGGCACGGCTACAGCTTAGCTTACTTGTCTCTCTTGATCCTTCCAATACGGTTCCCTCAATACTTTTTTTAAAACTTTTCCACTAGCATTTCTTGGAACTTCATCGATAAAATCTACTGATTGGGGTTTTTTATAGCTTGCAATTCTGTCTTTACAGAAGCTTATCAAATCATCTTCGGTTACATTCGACCCTTCCTTTTTTACAATACACGCTTTAACTACTTCACCATATTTTTCGTTCGGAACACCAATAACCGCGGCATCAACAACATCAGGATGTGCAAATAATGCTGCTTCAACTTCTGTTGAGTAAATATTCTCACCTCCAGACACAATCATGTCTTTTATTCTATCCTGTATAAATACAAATCCTTCTTCGTCCATTCGACCTGCATCACCTGTATGCATCCACCCACCTTTAAGCGCTTTCTCACTTTCCTCTTTTTTATTCCAATAACCTTTCATAATTTGAGGTCCCTTTGCGCAGATCTGACCTATTTCTCCAATTGGAAGAGGATTATCATTTTCATCTCTGATTTCAACTTGTGTATCGATTGCAGGTCTGCCACATGATTTTAATAGCTCAGGTTTTTCATTTAGAGCACGAATATGTTCTTCTGGAGTCATTAAACAAATAACAGCAACGGTCTCTGTCATTCCAAAACCTTGTCCAAATTTACACTTAAAAACATCCATTGCCTTTTTGAGAGTTTCTGGAGCGATTGGCGAGGCTCCATAATGTATCTGATCTAAATCATTATATTCGTTACTTGCAACATTTGGCACTGATACTAAGCATGCTTGAATCATCGCGGGGACCAATACTGTATGCGTGATTTTTTCATTTGCCAAACAATCAACTACATCTTGCGGAATAAAATCCTCTTGAATAACTATTGTTCCACCTATTGCAATGCATCCACACATATTAATCATTGCTGCAGCATGATACATTGGCGCTACCAATAGAGTTCTTGAAGGCCTGGGTAAAGTTAAACTATTTAAATACTGTCTTATGTTAGCAGCAACATTTCTTTGTAAAAGAACAGCGCCTTTCGGATGACCTGTAGTACCGCTTGTGTACATTTGATATACGTCATCATTTTCATGGATTTTTAAAGTTGGTTTTTCATCCGGACTATCAGAAAGCCAATCATAAAAATCCTGGAATTTTTCGATACTATTATCAAGGGATATAGAAATATATTTTTTTACATTTCTTAATTCTGATGAAATCTGATTTATTCTATTCGAATATTCATTTCCTTTGACTATTATGAGTTTAGCTTCAGAGTCATTTATTATGTATGCCCACTCTTGGTCTGCTAAACGATAATTCAATGGTACAGGGACAGCACCAACTTTTGATGCAGCGTAGTACATAATTGCCATTTCAGTGCAATTCTTTGCAAGGAATGCAAATCTATCTCCAACTTCTAAACCCTCAGAAACAAGTTTGTTTGCCAATTGATTGCTTAATAAATTTGCTTCTTGATATGAAAGCGAATTTCCTTCAAATTCAGAAAAAGGGAAATTAGGATTTTTATCTGCTCCATTTTGTAAATGCTCGTGTAATAACATGAGAAAATTTTACATAATAATTTTTTTTCTACAAGCTCAATTAAAGAATGTATCTTTGAGCTTTTCACTTGCAAATAAATTAATTTGATCATCATAGTGCGGAGAGCCAATGTTCATTGTAGCACTTCCAAATTGGTGAATACTTTTTGATACCTGTTTTTTATTTTCATCCCATTTTACATAAATATAAAGGCCATCTCCAGCGACAGCTTTAAGTATACCATCCTCGCTTCGCGGGGCGTAAATTGCTCTTAAAACGTCAGGGCCTCCTTGAATGTGCACTAGATTTGATCCTCTCTCCAAGAAATTAACATCGCTCCATTTTACACTTAATGTTCCAAAGTTTTTCTCAAACTCATCAACACAATTAATAAAAATTTCGATTGGATCAGGTCGTGGCTTTCTTGTTATTTCTGCTAACCACTCAGGAGACAAGATGCAAACTCCAAACGCGGCATGTAAATTATTTGAATCAGTGCCTAGATCCCAACCTTTTAAAAATTCTTGAGCATTTTTTAATTTATTTTCTAAAAATTCATGGTTGAAAATTTCTTCCATAAATTTGTATTGTCTTGAATTGTAAGAGAACTTGTTATCATGTTTGTATTTATCAAGTTCATCAAATGATATTGATTTGTCGGCATCAAGAAGCTCATATGCTCTATATGCTCTGTTAGTTGTACGTGTTTGAAAACCCATAGTTGGATTAAAGTTAGATAAAGACAAGTTATCCTCCTTAGCTGTAACAAAAAAAGGATTTTGATTAGTACTAAATATGTATCCAGAGCTTGGGTTTAAGATCTGAGGCACAATTTCAAAAGGATGAAAATTATTCCAAATTAAATCCCTTTTATTTCCAGGTACCGCTTGCTTCCAATTATAGTTTGGATCTCTTACTGGCGATTTAACATTATGAACAAAAAAGATGTTATCTTCTTTATCAGCGTAAACTAAATTTAAACTAGCTAGTTGTTCCATTCTTATGGCATCAAGCCATTCATCAATATTTTTTGATTTATTCATTTTGAGCCACGCGGTTGAGTGATTGACATCATCCATTCCTACAAACCGTAGAGCATAAGCTTTATTATCATCTTTCATAACAGGCCCATGTACTGAATGGTACATTTTTATTGGGTATGTAATACTGAAAGGGCCAAATAGTTTTACTTTAAATTCTTGATCCGTTTCGGTGAAATTAACCCATGCACCATCTAGTTCATACTGATCATTATTCTCAGGGTTAAGTTTCAATTCGTAAATATCAGATAAATCTGGCTGATTTACTGTAGCTCCCCAGCCGAGATGCTCATTAAAGCCAACATGTACAAATGGCGACCCTGGAAAAGTGCCACCCATGATATTTAAACCTTCACCACTTTTTAAATGAATTTCATACCATGCTACTGGACCCGTTAATGGTTGATGTGAATTAATGACAAGCATTGTCTCATTGTCTTGTGATCTACTTTTGGAAACGGCAAATGCGTTTGAACCTGATGGTTTAAAATATGTATTTATACTTGCAACTATTGAATTATCGGATAGTGCGTTCATGTTCATTGATACTTCCTCTTCTTTGCTATCCATTAAATTCATGAGTTCAGCTATTGAATGATCGATGCCATAAAATAACGGCATTCGAAATGTCATACCAGCAACCAAATCATATGCAGTAGCTGGATATAAAGATTGATCAACTAATTGAGGATTTTTTGCAGCATAATAATTAAGTCCATCTGCATAACCTTTTATATAATTAATTGTCTGCTCTGGAATTTCTGAAATTTTTTTATTAACAGTTTCATTAACATTAAAAAACTTGAATAAAAAATCTAACTCTACTCCTTCAATTGCATCTAGGTTTTCCATTATGTCACCATCACCAGTAATAAGTGAATAAATAGCTCCAAATGTTTTCGAATTAAAATTTAAATTTGAGAGCTCCCCACGAGACATTTTAATCATCATCTCAATATGTTTTAAATCATCCTCTGCTTGTGCATAAGCGAATCCGAATGCTGCATCTTTGTCGGTATCTCCATAAACATGTGGTACTCCAAACTGATCTCGTTCAATCTTGTAAGTGTATTCTTTTTCTATTTCTAAAAAACTAGTTTGTACAAAATTTTTAGTATTATATTGATTGACTATTATCAGTGCTGTGACAAAAACTAAGGCTACTCCAAGAATTGAAAATAATAATTTGTTCAAAATTATGCAGCGTTTTTATCTTTGTAACTAACATGCTGAGATGGAAGGAATTCATTACCAAGAATATGATCTGAAATTTTGTCAGCTATCATAATTGTAGGTGCGTTGGTGTTTCCACCAATTAGAGTTGGCATCACAGACGCATCAACTACTCTTAAATTTTCGACACCTCTCACTCTTAATTTATCATCTACAACTGCAAATTCATCACTTCCCATTTTACAAGTGCCAACTGGATGATAAATCGTTTCAGCAGCGTTTCTAATAAATTCCTCTATTTCCCCATCTGTTTGAACATGAATACCTGGAGTTATTTCTTTGCCTCGGTATTCATCGAAAGCAGACTGGTTCACTATTTCTCGCGACATTTTCACACCTTTAATAAGAGTATCTCGATCTTTTTGAGTCGCGAAATAGTTTGGTTGTATAATTGGAGGCACTGAGGGATCCAATGATTTTAGTGCAATATAGCCCCTACTCTCAGGTCTGAGCTGACAAACATGATTACTAAACGCATGAGAATCAGGTCTTGTTTTTCCATGATCTTTTAAAAGTGAACCAACAAAATGCATTTGTATGTCAGGAAGATCAAGCGTGTCATCTGTCTTTAAAAATGATACACCAGACAAACCGATATCATTTCCAGGGCCTTTTTTTGTTATCATCCATTGAGCCAAGATGGCCGCCATCCTAAATACTGCAAGTCCACCCGCTGTATATTTTGCTTCCGTTACTGGCTGTGTACACTCGTAGTGAGATAGTACATCTAAATGGTCTTGTAAATTTTCACCTACTCCTGGAAGATCAGCTACAACTTTTAATCCCCATTTTTTTATGTAATCTCCTTTACCTATTCCTGAGAGTTGCAATATCTGAGGTGAGTTAATAGCACCACCACATACAATTACTTCCCTTTCAGCGTAAGCTTTTATAACTTCTTTTCCTTTTAAATACTCAAGCCCAATGCATTTTGTGCCCTCAAATAAAAGTTTATTGGTTGTTGAATTAGTTGCAATCGTTAAATTTTTTCTGTCTTTAATAGGATTTAAAAATGAAAAACTTGTACTTGCTCTATAGCCTTTTGAAATCGTTTGAGGACATGGACCAAAACCCTCGTTATCGTATTGATTGATGTCTTCAATGTATTTATAGCCTGCCTCTTTACCAGCATTTAAAAAACATCGATGTAGAGGGTTATTTGTAAACACTGGATTTTGAACACTTAATTCTCCATCACTTCCATGAAATTCTGATGATCCATTTTCATTTTTTTCAGCTCTTTTAAAATAAGGCAATACTTCCTCGTAAGACCATCCTTCATTGCCAAGCTGTCTCCATATATCATAATCACGTGAGTGACCTCTCACGTAGAGCATTCCATTAATATTGCTTGAACCACCCAAACCCTTACCTCGAGGGAAGAAAAGTTTTCTATTATTTAGATGTGGTTGACCCTCTGTCCAATAACCATAATTATAAAATTTACCAGCACCTTCACCAGAAATCAGCTCAAGCACGCCTGCTGGCATTTTAACAAACGGATGCCATGTAGTCCCACCAGCCTCGATTAAAAGAACCTTTATATTAGGATCTTTAGAGAGCCTATTCGCTAAAACACAACCAGCTGAACCAGCTCCTGCAATTATATAGTCAAAAGTATTCATTCTGTATTTTCTTCTTTAAGATTACCCCTAAATTTTTTCATATTTTCAACGTAGTGAAAAGCACTAACTTCAATTATCTTTTTTTCTATATCTGTCAATTCTCTTTTAACAGTTCCAGGAGATCCCACAATCAGGCTATTATCGGGGAACTCTTTTCCCTCAGTAATTAACGTATTAGCGCCAACCAAACAATTATTACCTATTTTTGCCTTATTTAGAATAGTTGAGCCCATTCCAATAAGAGAATTATTTCCAACTAAACAACTATGCAAAATGACTTTATGACCTACTGTGACATTATCCCCTATAACTAATGGCATTCCATCATCTGTATGACAAACTGAATTATCCTGTATATTTGAATTTTCACCAACAATTATTGGGTCATTATCGCCCCTTAAAACAGCTCCAAACCATACACTTGCATTTTTTTTCAGTGTAATATCTCCAATCACAGAAGCACTTGGCGCGATCCAGAAGTCTGCATTATCTCGATTTATTTTTTTATCTCCAAGTGAATAGATCATATCTTGTTATTTTATTAAGTAACAAATATATTAAAGATAATTAGATATTTAAACAATAGAAAGTAAATTATGGTTGCATTAGAAACACCGATCTGTGATTTTGGATGGAAAGCTCCAGAATTTAATCTTATTGGCATCGATAACAAATACTATTCATTTAATGATATAAAAGGTCCTAATGGAACGCTGGTGATGTTTATATGCAATCATTGTCCATACGTGAAATCAGTAATACATCGAATTGTAGAAGACATAACATTCCTAAAAGAAAAAGGTATTGGCGTAATTGCAATAATGTCTAATGATGTAAATGATCCAAAATATGGTGAAGAAGACTCATTTGATAATATGAAGTTATTTTCTGAGAAGAATAATTTTGTATTTCCTTACGTTTATGACGAAACACAAAGTGTCGGTAGGAAATATAATGCTGTATGCACTCCTGACTTTTTTGGTTTTAACTCAAATAATGAACTTCAATATAGAGGTAGACTCGAAGAGTCTAAAATGGAGATAATTCCAAATGCAAAAAAAGAACTTTTGGAAGCAATGATATTAGTTTCAGAGACAGGGTCGGGTCCAAAAGATCAGATACCAAGTATTGGATGTTCAATAAAATGGAAACAATAAAGAAGCTCAAGTGATCATTATCACAACTCAATGCTTTGCGCCAAAAATTGGTGGAATAGAGTCACTAATGACGGGCATGGCAGAAGCTATGGCAAAAAGTGGTGAGGAAGTTTTAGTATTAGCTGACGGAACAAAACATATTTCTGATGAAAATAGGATATATAACATTAAAAGGTTTTCTGGTTGGAAACCTATTCGAAGAATAAGAAAAGCTAGATATGTTGAAAAAATATGTAAAGAAGAAAATATAAAAGCTATTTACGCAGACTCTTGGAAAAGTATTGAATATATAAAAAGAAAAAGTGGAAAAAAAATTTTGGTTCTCGCACATGGAACAGAAATACCTAAGCAGTATTGGACTATTATGCTTGACTTATTGCGGTTTAAGAAAAATCGAATTATTAATTCATACAAAAATGTGTTTAGAATTATAGCAAATTCAACATATACAAAAGATTTAATGCGTGCCTCGCTAAAAATAAACAAAGATCTTATTGAAGTGATTCATCCAGGAATCGATGTATACGGTGATTTTATCTCTGATGAAGATCGTAATAATGTTTTAAAGATTATTGGCAGTGGATCACCTGTTATAACAACACTTGCGAGAGTAGAAAAAAGAAAAGGACATATTTTTGTTTTGCATGCATTAAAAGAAATAATAAATACTTTTCCTAATGTAATATATTTGATTGCAGGCAAAGGCCCTTATTTAGAAAAAATTAAACAATTAACTACAGAAATGAACATTGAGGAAAATGTAAAATTTTTAGGATGGATAACTGAACCTGAAAAGTCTCTTATTTTAAAATACTCTGACTTATTTGTAATGACACCTACGGCAGTAGGAGAGTCAATTGAAGGTTTTGGGATGGCATATATCGATGCTTCATTTCATGGAATTGCAACAGTGGGCAGTGACAGTGGTGGGGTAAGTGACGCGATTTTACATAATGAAACGGGTATTATATGTGAAGCAGGCAATCAAAATATGATAACAGAAAAAATATTATTTTTACTCAAGAATAAAAACTTAAGAGATCAATTAGGTAAAAATGGACACCATAGAGCTATGGAAAATTATGCATGGGAAAAGAAAGTAGTAGAATACTTAAAAGCAGCTAAATAATTATTTTCTCTGGTAGCGGGAGAGGGATTTGAACCCCCGACCTAAGGATTATGATTCCTCCGCTCTAACCAACTGAGCTACCCCGCCAAAGATGAGCCATAATATACAATATTACTAATTTGTCGAATGGATCCAACCGCCTCCCAAAAGGCGTGTACCTATTTCATCCTTACAATAAAAAACGCAAGCCTGACCTGGTGATACGGCTGTTTCAGGATTTGTGAGAGAAATTTTTGCACCATTTTTTTTATTGATTTCTATTTTTGCATCTAATAATTTTCCAGTTGATCTAACTCTTACATATAGATCCTTAGGTAAATTTTTTGTAATTAAATTTATATTTTCAACATATATAGTTGAGGAGCTAATATTATCCTTATTTGCCACAATGACTCTGTTTTTATCTTTTTCAATTTTTTTTACATAAACGGGCTCATCCTGTGAAACTCCTAAACCTCTTCTTTGCCCTATTGTAAAGTTTTGAATACCTTCATGTTTATTTAGTATATTTCCATCTACGTCTACAACTTCACCTTCTTTGCTCTCAATATTTTTATTTATAAATTTTTTATAATCTCCATCAGGTATAAAACAAATATCTTGACTATCACTTTTATCAAACACGTGTAAGTTTAATTTTAAAGCTAAATCCCTGATCTCATCTTTTTTATAATCACCCAGAGGAAATTCGATGAGATCCAGATCATCTTTTTTCATTGTAAAAAGAAAATAGGACTGATCTCGATCCTTGTCTTGGGGAATATACAATCGCCACTCATTATTAATCTTTACTTTTTTTATATAATGCCCTGTCACTAATGATTTCGCATTAATTTCTTTTGCAAAAGATAGTAAATCAAGGAACTTTACTTTTTCATTACAATTTATGCAAGGTATGGGGGTTCTCCCTGATTTATATTCGTTAATAAAAGGCTCGATAACATTTTTTCTAAAAATTTCCTCATAGTCAAAAACGTAATGTGGTATAGTTATGGTGTTAGCTATTTTTTTTGCGTCCATTATATCCGCACCCGAACAACATGTTTTAGAGTTTGCTACTTTTTTTTCGTCATATAGTCTTAGAGTAACACCTATCACATCTTCATAATCCTTATTCATGAGCGCAGCAGCTACTGAAGAGTCAACGCCACCTGACATAGCTACTACAATAGGATTATTTCCCTTTATACAATTATCATTGTTTTCCATACGATTTAATAATTTTGCTCTGGTATGTATAATATATTTGTCTTATTGTCTATTTTACAAGCTTTACTCTTGATATGAAAATAACACCTGAAAAACTTGATGAATTAATTAGGATTGTTCATCTTGCCGGTGTTGAAATTATCAAAATCTATAAAAAAAAGGTAACCAAAAAATACAAGTCCGATAATACACCTGTTACAAATGCAGATATTAAGGCAAATGATATAATTTGTAGGGGCTTAAAAAGACATTTTCCTAGTATTTCAATTGTTTCTGAAGAGCAAATTAAAAAAGGTAAAGCTGCTCAAAGATTTTGGTTAGTAGACCCATTAGATGGTACAAAAGAATTTTTAAAAGGTAACGGCGAATTTACTGTAAATATTGGCTTGATTGAAAATAAAAAACCAGTTTTTGGTATTATTTATATGCCAACTAAAAATAAGCTATATTTCACAAAAGATAAAAAATCTTATTTTTCAAAATTAAATAAAAAGGGACAGATCAATAATATAAAAAAAATTAAAGTTAAAAAAAGAAATAAAAATATAATCATTTTAAGTAGATCTCATTCAATTGCAAAGAGTGAAGTAGAAAAAACAAAAAAAATGATATTTAAGAAATTCAACGCTAATAAAATACTCCGCTCAGGAAGTTCAATAAAATTATGTTACATCGCACATGGCTTAGCTAATGTATACCCTCGGTTTGGAACTACAATGGAATGGGATACGGCCGCTGGAGATGCTATATTAAGATTTGCGGGTGGTAGAATAAGAACATTAGATCGAAAAATTTTGCGCTATGGCAAGCGTAATTTTAGAAATTCTTCTTTTATTGCTCGTAGTTAAACAAAACTTATTGGATTACCAAATACTGACTTATTTATTTTATTTTTCCAAAAAGCTGTTTTGCCATTTATTATTGTGCCAACAGGCCATCCTTTTAATTTCATACCATTGAAAGGTGTCCATCCACACTTAGTATTCATATTTTTATTCAAAACTTTTTTAGTTTTATTCATATCAACTATTGTTAAATCGGCATCATAACCAACTTTAATTAGCCCCTTATTTTTAATCTTAAAAATTCGTTTAGGATTAAAGCTTGTTAGCTTTACTACTTCATTGAGTGAAATTGTCTTTTTTGTAACCTCATTTAACAGAATAGGAAGTAGAGTTTGAACACCCGGCATTCCTGATGGACTATTTGGATAAATTTTATTTTTTTCTGATTTTAAATGAGGAGCGTGGTCTGATCCAATAATATCGATTTGGCCTTTTTGTAGAGTTTTTCTAAGAACATTTCTGTGTCTAGTTCCCCTAATAGGTGGATTCATTTGAGCGTATGTACCCAGTTTTTTATAACAATCTGGTGATGCCAGTATTAGGTGCTGAGGTGTTACTTCAAATGAGACATATTTTCTATTTCTAAGAAGCAATTTTATTTCTTCTGCCGTAGTTATATGAAGAACATGTATTTTTTTCTTACTTCTATTAGCTGATCTGATCAGCTTTCTTGTAGAACTTAAAGCTGTGTCTACATTTCGCCATACTTGATGACTTAACGGCTTTCCTTTTTTAGCATATTTTTTTCTAGTAATAAGCATATCTTCATTTTCAGAATGAAATGAGATCATTTTCTTAGTAGATCTCATAATTTTCTCAATATCATTATGGTTTGAGACAAGCAGTGTACCAGTTGAGGAACCAACAAAAACCTTTACGCCACAACAACCCTTTACTTTCTCAACTTTCTTAATTTCTTTAATGTTATCTTTCTCAGCTCCAAAATAAAATGCATAATTGCAATGCATTCTCTTTTTTGCAGTCTGCAGTTTCTTTATAAAAAGCTTTTTTGTTGTTATGCTTGGTCTATTATTAGGCATATCAAAAACTGAAGTAATCCCTCCTGCAACAGCAGCTAAGCTTCCCGTTTTGAGATTTTCTTTTTTTGTATTGCCTGGTTCTCTGAAATGTACTTGTGTATCAAAAGCGCCTGGCAGAACATGTAAACCTCTTGCATCAATAATCTTTTTTGATTTCAGATTAGGTAGTTTACCAATTTTAAATATTTTTCCATTTTTAATGGCAATATCAGCAAACCTCTCATTGTTATGAGTTACAATCTTTCCGTTTCTTATCATTAAATCAATCACTATGTTCTTTCTTTTATGCTATTTATTACTTTTTCTACAGATAAATTTTCAAGTTCGTGATCTAACATTTCATGATTTGATTTAATCACAGTATGATTGCCCCACGGTCCATACACCAGGTCATTTGTGGGTCCAAAAAGGGCAAAAGTTTTACACCCCGCTGACGCTGATAGGTGCATTAATCCACTATCACTACCGATGAAGAAATCACATTTTTCAAATATAGGTACCATATGTCTTAAATTGCCCCAGTCAAATAAGTTTATAATATTAAGGTTTGATGAATTTAAGAAGTCATCAAATTCTTTTTTATTTCGAATATCATTCGAAATACCAGTTAAAATTACTGTGTAACTTTTAAAAAATTCATTTTCAAGCAAGGATTTGTATTTTTTAATTGACCAATCCTTTTTTGGCCAATTTGAATAAGGCGCGACAGCAATCATACGTTCATTATTACGAATTTTTAATAAGCTTTTTGAACTTACTTCAGAATCATACCAAACTTTTGGAACTAATTCTTCATCAGTATTTAAGAATTTTTTAAACTGAACGATTTTATGAAAATTGTTATTTCCTCTGAATATTTTTCTAGTCCTTGCGTTTAGTAAATAAGACGTAATTGATGATCTTAAATCGATAACAAGATCCCACTTTTTAAAAAAAGAGAATCTAAATATATCTAACCAATGTAATCCGTATTTTTTTTTATTAACAACTAAAATTTTAGATAGTCTTGGCATATTGGTATATATATCTCTAGCAAATGGACTTGTGACAATAGAAAAACTACAATCATCGTATTTCTTTAAATAAAAATTTATTATGGATGTTGAAAGAATTGTATCCCCTATTCTTGTGGGTCCTATAAAAAGGATTTTCATCTTATTTTTTACCTATTACCATATGGTGCCGTCGGAGAGACTCGAACTCTCACGAACTATGTTCACTGATCCCTCAAACCAGCCTGTCTACCAATTCCAGCACGACGGCAGATTTCCATGTTTTTTCTATAATTGTTGATATGTTGAAATATATACATTTAACTATAATTGTACTATTAAACTATATTAAAAAATAATTATGTTGAATGAAAATTTGCAATATCCATCAGATTTTAATTCTGAAGTAAAAGATGCAACGGCTCATCTATATAAGGGTGTAGAGAAAATAATACCTGAAGTTGAGTGGCCATTTCATGCTCCGCTTATTCATGAAATAAATAAACTAAAAAAAGAAAAAAATATTTCAATTTTAACTCACAATTACCAGACACCTGAAATCTTTCACTGCGTATCTGACATTGTTGGTGACTCATTAAAATTGGCTTACGAGGCAAGAGACTCTGAAGCAGATACAATAATTGTTTGTGGCGTTCATTTTATGGCTGAAACAGCAAAAATACTTAGCCCAGATAAAAATGTTTTAATTCCAGACACTCGTGCGGGATGTTCTTTATCTGAGTCAATTACCGCAGAGGACATAAGATTATTAAAGCAAAAATATCCTGGCGTACCAGTTGTTACATATGTAAACACATCAGCTGATGTAAAAGCAGAAACAGATGTGTGCTGTACATCAGGAAATGCAAAACATGTAGTAGAATCTTTAGGTGTTGATAAAGTTATATTTCTACCTGACGAATACCTTGCAAAAAATATTGCAGCTCAAACAGATGTGAAAATTATTTCTTGGAAAGGTCGGTGTGAGGTACATGAAAGATTTACTGCAGATGAAATAATGGCTTATAAAAAACAACACAAAAATATTGTTGTATTAGCGCATCCTGAATGTTCTCCTGAGGTAATTGCGGTAAGTGACTTTGCAGGCTCAACGGCTGGTATGAGTAATTATGTAAAAGATAACCAACCTGGAAAGGTAATTATGGTTACGGAATGCTCAATGAGTGACAATGTTGCCATCGAGAATCCTAAGGTCGAATTTATCAGACCTTGCAATCTATGTCCGCATATGAAAAGAATTTCTCTAAAGAAAATTTATGACGCAATACGATTTAACCAGTTTCAAATTCAAATTGATAAAGCAATTATTGATAAAGCTCGTCTTTCCATTGATCGCATGCTTGAAATTGGCAGAAGCAGCTAATGTCTGATGCTATTTATAGCCCTGATGTTGTAATAGTGGGTGGAGGTGTGGCAGGTTTAACTGTTGCGCTCAACTTAGCACCAAGAAAAGTTTGCGTAATTACTAAAAATTCACTTGGAATAAATACTTCAAGCAGTTGGGCTCAAGGAGGAATTGCCGCGGCAGTTTCAAAAGATGACAGTAATGAAAGTCATATTAATGATACTTTGACTACAGCAAAAGGCTTAGCGAATATCGATGCGATCAAAGAAGTTATAAATAATGCAAAAGGCATCATTGATGATTTAGAGGGATACGGAGTTAATTTTGATAAAAATGCAGATGGTACTTTTAATTTAGGGCTAGAAGGCGCTCATAGCTTCAATAGAATCATAAGGTCAAAAGGTGATAGTTCTGGTCTTGAAATCATGCGTGGCTTAATTGAAAAAGTAAAAAAAAGTGATCACATCACAGTTTTAGAAAATGTTTCAATTGATCGAATTATGACAGAAAAAAATACTATTTACGGAGTAATTGGAAGATTTACTGACGATAATGTTCCTGACAGTAATGTAGTTATCCAAAGTTCTCATGTAGTTTTAGCAACAGGTGGTTTAGGAGGTATTTTTGCAAATACGACCAACCCACGAAGTTCTTATGGAGAGGGCGTGGCATTGGCATCTCATGCTGGTGCAACACTTACTGACATGGAGTTTGTACAATTTCACCCAACAGGTCTTGATTTTGGCGTAGATCCTACTCCTTTGGCTACTGAGGCGATTAGAGGTGAAGGGGCTTACCTTGTAAATCAAGATGAAGAACGGTTTATGTTTGGTGTTCATCCTGATAATGAGTTGGCACCACGAGATCTTATTGCTCAAAATATATTCAAACAAATTGAAAAAGGAAATTCAGTATTTTTAGATTGTAGGCATATGGGTAGTAATTTTAACACTCGTTTTCCTCAAGTTTCATCCTATTGTGAAAATGCAGACTTAGATCCCGAAAGAGACCTGCTGCCAATAATTCCTGTCGCTCATTATCATATAGGTGGAGTAAAAACTGATCTAAAAGGACAGACTTCTGTTGAAGGGCTCTGGTGCTGCGGAGAGGTTGCTGCAACTGGTATTCATGGAGCGAACCGCCTTGCATCAAATTCACTATTAGAGTCTCTTGTATTTGCTAAGATTATTGCAAATGAAATAAATAAAAAGGATATAAAAAAGGATATTCATATTAGCTCTAAATTTATAAAAATTTTTAAAGAGAAAACTAAAAATAAAATAAGAGCAAAAAAATATATATGGCAATTAAGGTCTTCAATGATGAGAAATTTAGGAATTGTGAGAAATAAAGACTCTATTATTAGAGGTCTAAATGATGTACTAAAAATTGAGAGAGAGTCAAAAGGCCTTTCAGCTAAACTTAATGATATGATTTTGGTTAGCAAATTTATTATCATAGGCGCTTATTTAAGAAGAGAAAGTCGAGGTTGTCATTTAAGATCTGATTACCAAGATACTGATAAAGATTTTATTAAGCATTTTGATATTAAATATTCAGAAATAGATGGTTATATCGAAACTATCTTGGACTCTTCTATATCAGAAGTTGATGAAAAACTTGTTAGCTAAAAAAGATATTAAGGAAAAAATCAAAATTGCTTTGAAAGAAGATTTTGGTAGATATGGTGACATAACCTCAAAAGCTTTAATTTCTAAAAAAACTAAGATAAAAGCGTCTATAGTCGCAAAAGAGAATGCAATTGTCTGTGGAACTGAGTTTGCTATTCAAACATTTAAAGCACTCAATAGTAAAATTAAAATAAAAGTTCTAAAAAAAGATGGAAGTAAAGTAGTTAAAGGAAATAAAATTATTGACGTTAATGGTGATGCACAAAGTATATTAATTGCAGAGAGAACAGCTCTAAACTTTTTAGGGTTCATGTCTGGCATTGCAACAAAAACAAGAAAATTTGTTGATATTGCTGCACCTTATGGAGTTAAAATTTATTCAACGAGAAAAACAATTGCTGGGGTGAGACAGATACAAAAATATGCTCTTACAATTGGCGGTGCACATGTAAACAGGGCCTCTTTATCAGATTTTTATTTCATAAAAGACAACCATCTTGGAAATAAAGAAGGATTGGTTGAGAGTATAAAAAAAATTAAAAAATCAAAATTAAAAAAGAAAATTACAGTAGAAATTGACACAATCAAACAACTGAAAAAAATTTTAAATCAGGAAATAGATATTGTGCTTCTCGATAATATGACTGAAAAACAAATTTCTCAGTGCTTAAAAATTGTTAAAAAAAGGTTTCTTTGTGAGGCATCTGGAAATATTAATTTAAAAAATATTAAATCTTATGCGAAAACAAAAATTGATAGAATTTCAATCGGACAACTTACCCATAGTATTGAAAACGTTGATTTTGGACTTGAAATTTAAATGTACAGTCGTCCAATAGTTAAAAACAGCTTTAAAGTTCCTACAGAATTTATAACTGAAAATTTTATCTTAAGACCACTAACAATAAAATATGTCGATAAAGACTATGAGGCAGTGATGAAAAGTGAAGATCATCTATATAAACTAATGGACGATAGTGAATGGCCAAAAGGAATGACATTAAATGAAGATCTTGCTGATCTGGGATGGCATGAAGTGGAGTTTTCTCTTAGACATTCTTTCGCTTACACAGTTCTGTCAAAAAAAGAAGAGAATGATGTAATCGGTTGTTGCTATATTTATCCCTCCGATAACCCTGAGTACGAAGTACAAGCATACTATTGGATAAAACAGGATTTACTTGATAGCGGCTTAGAGGATGAATTAGGAAAAACATTTAAGGAATGGTTAGAAAACTCTTGGCCATTTAGCAAAATAGAATTTCCGAGAAGAGATATATAGTTAATTAAAAACTTTTTTATATTCAAGGTTTAAGTCTTGAGATGAAACTCTTTTTTGTGACATAGTATCTCTATCTCTTATAGTCACTGTATCATTTTCGATTGTTTCAAAGTCAACTGTTATACAAATAGGTGTGCCAATCTCATCATGACGTCTGTAACCTTTTCCAATATTACCAGAGCTTTCTAAAATGACCCTTCCCATACCTAGTGCTTGAAGATCATTCTTAATCTTGCTTGCTTTATTGAATAGATCCTCATTATTTCTTTTTAGAGGAATTACTGCCGCTTTAATTGGAGACAGATGCGGTTTTAAACTTAATACAATTCTTTTATTTCCGTTTTCTAAATCCTCCTCCTTGTAAGCTTCATTGAGTAGAGCAAGTACACCTCGATCAACACCAGCGGAGGGTTCTATAACATACGGGATGTACCATTCTTTACTTTCTAAATTTTGAATACTTAATTTTGTTGTTGATTGGTTATTTTTCATTACATTTGCGGATATTTTAAAGTCACTTTGATTTTTAGTGTGAGAGCCAAGATCGAAATCAGTTCTGTTTGCTATACCTTCTAATTCTTCAAGTCCATGTGGAAATTCATACATAAGATCTACAGTAGCTTTTGAGTAGTGAGATAGGTCAGCATCTTCAACGTCTAGCTTTTTTAATCTTTTTTCAGATATGCCTTGATCAATCCACCATGAATACCTCTTGTCTACCCAATATTTATGCCACTCGTCATCTTTACCTGGTTCAACGAAAAATTCTAATTCCATTTGTTCAAACTCCCTAACTCTGAATATGAATTTACCAGGAGTCACTTCATTTCTAAAAGCTTTGCCTATCTGTGCGATTCCAAAAGGAATGGTCTTACTTGTTGAATCCAATATATTTTTAAAATTTGTAAAAATTTGCTGTGCGGTTTCAGGTCTTAGGTAAGCATAATTACTGCCATCATCTACAGGACCAACTGTGGTTTTAAACATAAGATTAAATGGTCGAGGTTCAGTTAGATCACTAGACCCACAAGATGGACATTTTCCATCCGTGGCCTGGTCAGATCTAAATCTATTTTTGCAATTTCTACAGTCGACTAATGGATCAGAGAAAGTATCTTCATGGCCTGAATATTTTAATACATGCCTACTTGTTAAAATTGATGCATCAAGTCCTTCAACGTCATCTCGATCATAGATCATTGATTTCCACCACGAGGATTTAAGGTTATTTTTTAATTCTACTCCGAGTGGACCATAGTCATATATTCCTTGCAAGCCACCATAAATTTCACTTGATTGAAAAATAAACCCCCGTCTTTTACATAATGAAACGAGGTCTTCCATGTTTTTAGAGGCCATATCGACTCCAGAAAGAATTTTCCCTTAGAGCTTCTGTAAGCCGGTCAACAATATCGTTATTTGAAATCTGATTATTTAAAATATTTTTAATGAATGATTTTTTTTCTTCTATGTTTCTAATCTTTAATTTTTTTCCATAATGTTTTTCAATGTATGAGTTTAGTTCTTCATTAGAATCTACTAAACCTAGTTTTTTTGCTTGTTCGCCTGTCCAAAACTCCCCATTAAAAACTTTTTTTGGGTCTATTTTCTTTTTTCTATTTTTTGATACTAAATCTTTAAAATTTTCAAATATGCTATCCTGAACTTTGATCAGCTTATCTATGTCTTTTTTAGAAACTTCTTCAAATGGATCGAGAAACGATTTTCTATCTCCTTTTGTAAAAACTCTCCTTTTAATGCCTAGTTTATCTATTAATTTTTTGAATCCAAAAGAGGCACTGATCACACCTATTGATCCGACTATAGAACTTTTATTGGCGATTAAGGTATCTCCTGCACACATCAGCATATAACCTCCTGAGGCAGCAACATCCTCCGCGATCGTAATCACTTTTACATTGTTTTTCTTTGATAAATTTCTTATACGGTTGTGTATCAGTTCAGATTGTACCGGTGACCCACCTGGTGAGTTGATCTTAATGACTACTACCGATGGCTTTTTAAAGCTAAAAGCTTTCTCAAGAATAGCAGCACAATTCTCAAGTGTAAGTCCCTTTTGAAATCTACCGAGATCTCCGATAACACCTCGCAAGCCAACTATATTTATTCTTGTTTTAGAGGATATTAAGCTCATTTTTTTAATTTTTGCCTGAAATCAATAACTTTTAATTATATGAGACTATATTATAAGTACATCTAAATATAAAACAAAATCATAATTAATAAGTGAATACCCCAGTAAAATCATTATCGAATTTACTTAAAAGCTCTCTGAAGAGAGTTGAAAGAGAAATCAGTAAGAACATCAAGGATGAAGAAAAATTAATTACATTAACTGCAGGCCATCTCATTAAAGCTAAAGGAAAAAAAATAAGGCCCCTTCTTACCTTGCTTGTATCAAAAATGCTAAATTACAAAGGTAATGCGGATGTAACACTTGCTGTCTGCATCGAGTTTATTCATAACGCTACTTTGTTGCATGATGATGTAATTGATACAGGAAAGATCAGAAGAGGAAAATTAAGCGCAAATCAAATATGGGGAAATAAAGTAAGTGTTTTAGTTGGAGATTACCTTTTAAGTAGAGCTTTTAAGCTAATGGTAAAAAATAAATCACTGAAGCTGCTAGAAATATTGTCTCAAACATCACTCATTTTAGCGAGAGGACAAATACAAGACGTGGGCAACAATCAAAATGTCAACTTAACAGAAAAGAAGTATTTATCTATCATAGATGCTAAAACTGCTGAGCTTTTTAGGATATCTTGTTTCTTACCAACCATCATTACTGACCAAAATAAAAAAACTCAAAAAATATTTAATGATTTTGGTTTTAATTTTGGCATGGCCTTTCAATTATCTGACGACGTATTAGATTATTTTGGTGACTCGAGCAAAATGGGAAAAAGTGTTGGGAAAGATTTTTTTGAGGGTAAAGTAACATATCCAGTCATTCATTGTTTCAAAAAATCTGATAAAAAGTCAAAAAAAATTATAGCCAAACTCTTTTTTAAGAGAAAAAGAAGTAAAAAAGATCTGGCTGTACTTCTAAATCTAATGAAGAAAACTAATACTTATAAGAGTTCAATCGAATTTGTCAGAAAATACGCAGAAAAAGCTAAAACTAATATTAATAAATTTGAAGGAAATAAATATAAAGTGTATCTTGATGAATTGGTGGATCATTTAATAATCAGAGACAAATAAAAAATAAATATGTCATTTAATACTTTTGGAAAAAATTTTCGATTTACAACATGGGGGGAATCTCATGGGGAGGCTATTGGATGTGTAATTGATGGTTGCCCTCCTCTAATACCACTTATGGAAAAGGATATTCAGAAATATTTGGATATGAGAAAGCCAGGAAAAAATCGATTTGTTACCCAAAGAAGAGAAGATGATAAAGTTTCAATTTTATCTGGTGTCTTTGAGGGAAAAACAACTGGAACTCCGATAATGCTGTTAATTTGGAACAGAGATCAGAAATCAAAAGATTACAGCGATATAAAAAATAAATTTAGACCTGGACATGCTGACCTAACATATTTTTTGAAATATGGAATAAGAGATTATAGAGGTGGAGGTCGTTCTTCCGCAAGAGAAACTGCGAGTAGAGTAGCTGCTGGCGCTGTCGCAAGAAAGGTGATTGGCCATATTTTAAAAAAAGATATTTTAATTCAAGGTGCAGTCACACAAGTTGGTAAGCTTGCAGTTAATCAAAGAAATTTCAATTGGAATGATGTAAAGAAAAATTCATTTTTCTGTCCTGATAAAAAAATAGTTAAAGTTTGGGAAGAGTACCTAGATGAAACTAGAAAAAAAGGATCATCATTGGGTGCAAAATTATTAGTAAATGCTAAAAATGTTCCCGCCGGACTTGGAGAACCTGTATATGGTAAATTAGATGCTGACCTTGCAGGTGCAATGATGAGTATCAACGCTGTTAAAGGTGTTGAAATAGGAGCTGGTAATGAGGCTGTTGAATTATCAGGAGATGAGAATTCCGATGAAATAAGAGCTAATAAAAATAAAAAAATTATCTTTTCTTCTAATAACTCTGGCGGAATCTTAGGTGGTATATCAAGTGGTCAAGATTTAAATTTATCAATAACGATTAAACCAACGTCGTCAATTTTGAAGGCAAAAAAAACAATTAATAATAAATTTCAAAATACAACGATTTCAACAAAAGGTCGTCACGATCCATGTGTAGGTTTGAGAGCTGTCCCTATTGCTGAAGCTATGATGGCGTGTGTTTTATTAGATCATATATTGCGCTATAGAGCACAGTGTGGCTAAACTTTTAGATCAACTAAAAAATCAATAAGTAAGAGTGTCTTTTTTTTCTTTAATTTAATTTTCATCAAATTCTTTATAGTCTTTTCAGCTAGTTTTTTTCTGTATTTAAGTAAAATCTCAGTATTTACCTTTGATATTCTCGGAAAATCTGCAAAATCATCATTGATTTGAAAAATTTCACCGATGTACTCTCCAATTTTTTTCATACTAATTTCGACACTCTTATTTTTGTTTGCACATATCGCAACTGCTTGACAGCAATAAGACATTAATCTTGCTGTTTTTAATTTGTTTAATTTTAATCTCCCTCTTACAGTGGGTGACTTAAAACTTAAATCATAGTATTGCCCTAAAAGAAGCCCTTTTTCACCTGAAACTTTACTCAGCACTTCAATTAACTTTGTTTTTTTCTTGTCGGATATTTTAAAAGAACTATTAGATAAAATTTGGTATGATTTAGTCAATAAAGCACATCCCGCAAGAATTGCAGTATATTCATTGAATTTATAATGCGTTGTTTTTTTTCCTCTCCTAAATTTATCGTCATCCATAGAAGGTAAATCATCATGTACGAGAGAATAATTATGTAACATTTCAATTGCTGAAGCTAAGTTAAAAATTACACTGTTTGATAAATTAAATTCTTTGCCAAAAATATATACTAGATATGGTCTAAATCTTTTACCTCCTGTATTAATTGAATACAGAATAGCTTGATTTAATAGATTTTTATCTTTACTCAGTTTTTTTTTTAAAAATTTATTGAATTTAATAGTAAATTTTTTCAAATCGCTATTTATGATTTGATGTTTCATTTACTTTTTTTTAGATATTTTACCATCTGGCAGCACTTTGATTTCCTCAAGTTTTAAAACTGCATCGTCTAATTTTTGTTGGCAATGAGCTCTTAATTGCGATCCACGCGTATAATACTCAATAGACTTTTCAAGATCAATGTTTCCACTCTCTAAATTTTCAACAATCTCAGATAGTTCTTCCATGGCTTTTTCAAAAGAAAGTTTTTTTATGTCATCAGGTATTTTAGTCATTATTTTGTAACTCTCTTATATGGGTAATCATTGAATTTTCTAAAGCTTGTATATCATATCCACCTTCAAGCATAGAAATAATTCGGTTATCGCAATATTTATCTGCAATACTCATCAACTTTTGTGTTATCAATTTAAAATCATTTTCTAAAAGTTCTAGTGATGCCAATGGGTCTTTTTCGTGAGCATCGAAACCCGCTGATAAAATTAAAAAATCTGGTTTTTGATCATGTAATTTTTTTATAATCATCTCATCAAATGCCGATTGATATTGAGATGAATTTGTTCCCGCTTGAAGAGGAACATTAACAATATTGCCTACTCCCTTTTCATTTGTATCGCCTGTTCCAGGATACAATGGATATTGATGAGTTGAATAGTAATGTACCTTAGAATTTTCATAGAATATATCTTGCGTTCCGTTTCCATGATGAACATCAAAGTCGATAATAGCAATATTTTCTAGACCATACCTATTAATTAAGTACTTTGCAGATATAGCTACATTATTAAATACACAAAAACCCATTGAACGGTCATAACATGCATGATGGCCTGGCGGCCTTACAATACAGAATGCATTCATGCATTTTTTGTTTATAACGTTATCTGCTGCGTCTATGCCAGCGCCTGCAGCTTTTAATGTTGCCTCAAAAGAACCACTAGATACAGGTGTTTCTTGATCCAGAAAAACTATCTGTTCATCCAGTGGAAAACGATCAAGAGTTTCATCTACAAAACTTTTATCATGTGCTTCATAAATATGAGAGTAATCTACCTTATTCGGTTTAATTATTGATACATTTTTAAATTCTTCATTATTTATTAAATCGATGATATTTTTTACCCGATCAGTTCTCTCTGGATAATCGAGAGAAGATACATGGTCTTTAAAACTATTATCGAAATATATTTGTGTTTGTGTCATTTAATGAAATCTAAAATAATAAATCTAAATTCAAATAATATTAAAATTATAACTAGAAGTCTACTCATAGGAAAAACTATAGTAATCCCAACAGATACCGTTTATGGTATTGCAGCCGATGCAAAGAGTTTTCAAGGCGTTGAAAATATATTTAAGATTAAAAAAAGACCCAAAAGATTTCCTCTTATTTTGTTTACTCATTCAATTGCTGAAGCTAAAAAACTTGCAATATTTTCACCCTTTGAGGAATATTTGGCATCAAAATATTGGCCTGGACCACTTACTTTGATATTAAAAAAGAAAGGAAAAAAGTTTTACAATGGGGATAAAAGATTGTCTAAGGTAGGTATACGCATTCCAAAAAATAAAGATGTTATAAAAATTCTTGAGTACATTCAAAAGCCGCTTGCAACTACAAGCGCTAATATTCATGGAGAAATAAATATAAAATCTTTAAATCAATTAGGAATAATAAAATCAAAAGATGTCGCTTATGCAATCGAAAAAAAAGGTAAAATGAGCTTTAAAGAGTCAACTTTAGTTGAAACTAAAAATAATCAAATAAACATTATACGCAAAGGTTCTTTGTCTAAAAAGTTAATTAATGAAGAATTAAAAAATTTTAACAAGAAATATTATTAAGCGTCTACGAATGCATTAAAAGAAAAACATCGTCTCTCACCATCTCCTCTAAAAGGGTGGACATCATGCATTAAAAAAGAAGGGAAAATATACAAATCTCCTACCTTAGGCTTAAATGTTTCACGGTGCTTAACAAGAGGGGGGCTATTCCTGGGCATCGAAACACGGCCATCAAAAAAAGATATTAAACCTGCTAAATCTTTTTCTTTATTTAATCTTATAGATAAGGGAATTTTTAAATATCCCACACCACTGATGTTGCCTCTGTGTAAATGGGGTGGATTAAAATCTCCAGCATACTGACTTACTATCCAAGCTCTTTCAATTTTAATTTTCTTAACTTTAATATTTAATGTTTGCTTATAATAATCTTTTATTGAATTAATTATCTGTTTTTCTATTCCAGCTTTTAGAATTTTATTTGGTATTTTAAACTGCTGTTTCATACTTCCTATAAGCCTATGATCATAATCATACTTTTTAGATAAGGACTTATTTTTTGACACTTGATCTGAAAACTTGTTTAAGTTTGTAACTGTTCTCGATGAGAGCTTTGCTTTGCCTATGGTTGGCCCAAATGGTTTATATATCTTCATAGTTTTTTCTGGTGCGCCCGGAAGGATTCGAACCCTCAACCCTCAGATCCGAAGTCTGATGCTCTATCCAGTTGAGCTACGGACGCATCTATATTATATTTCACGTACCATGCTTTTTCTTAAGATACTAGAGAAATTAGGACGAAAAAAAGTTGTGATGGACAGAGGCCCTTCACACCCAGAATATCATTTAGCAAAACCATGGACAGCTAGGTATTATTTGCTATTCAGAAAAAGACCGAAATGGTTTCCTTTCAATATACTTATTCATCATATTTTAGATAACGATCATGGAATTGGGCTGCACAATCATCCCTTTCCATATATTACAATTATTTTAAGTGGTGGTTACTGGGAGACAAACATTAAAGAAGAGAGAAAATGGCGTGGAAAATTTTATATAGGCTTTAGAAGTGCTGATAATTTACACCGGGTTGACTTAGAGCCAGGCATCAAGCCAATTACAATTTATATTGCTGGTCCTTACGGACTAAGAAAAAAAGGAAGAAGTGAATACGGAACTTTAAACTAATTTTTTTCTAAGTTGCGTTCTGAGTTTGCGATCTTTTTTTAAAACAATTTCCCTTTTCATTGCGTCGGATTTAGACTCAAAAATCTCTTTATACAAAAGTTTCCATTTGCTACCTCTAGTGTATTTTGCACCTTTTGAGGCGTTATGAGCCCTTATTCTTTTATCAATATTATTGCTCCAACCAACATATGTTCTAGGCTTAGGATTGGTTGTGCCAATGATATACACATAGAATTTCATGATTCTAAACATAATAATTGTAATTAGTACTTAATTAAATATAGTATCTTTAAATAAATAGGAGAAAAAGCATGCGTACTACTCTTACAGTTTTAGCTTTCAGTTTTATGATTTCAGCTTGTACTACATTACAAAGCATAAATGAAACCATTAAAGGTGATGGCGTTCCTTATATTCCAGGAATATAAATATTAGAAGCTGACCCTTTTTTAGGGTCAGTTTTCTTTTTTTGTAATAATTAGAAAAAAAAGTTAATTAGTCAAAGTACCTACTTAAATTTTATAGTTTCCAATATGTATAAAGTTCAAATTTCTGGGACTGGCCTATACACTCCTAAGGAAAAAATCTCTAATGAGGAATTGGTGCAATCATTCAATAAGTATGTTGATGAATTTAATGAAATAAATTCAGAAGATATTAAAAATGGAAAAACCCAACCTTTGGAAAAATCCAGCGCTGAATTCATAGAAAAAGCATCAGGTGTTAAATCAAGATATGTACAAAATAAAACAGGAATTCTAGATACTTCTTTTATGAGGCCTAAATTGAGAGAAAGGTCAGAAGAAGAATTGTCTAATTTAGCCGAAATGGGGGTTATTGCAGCTAAAGATGCGATTAAAAACTCAAATATAGATGTAGATGATATTGATGCAGTAATTGTAGCTTGTTCAAATCTTGAACGTGCCTATCCAGCAATTGCAATTGAAATACAAAATGCATTGGGTATCAAAGGTTTTGCTTTTGATATGAATGTTGCATGTTCATCAGCAACTTTTGGCATTCAAACTATCTTCGACATGGTAAAGTCTGGAAGTATAAAATCTGCTATCATGATTAATCCTGAAATTTGTACCGGACATTTAAATTTCAGAGATCGAGACTGTCACTTTATTTTTGGAGACGTTGCGACTGCAGTTATTTTAGAACGTCTTAATGAAGAAAATATTAAAGAAAACTCTTTTGAAATAATTGGTACGAGATTATTAACAAAGTTTTCAAACAATATAAGAAATAATTATGGCTTTTTAAATAATTCATCGCCTGATGGTGTTGGTCAGTCAGACAAATTATTTCATCAAAATGGACGAAAAGTATTTAAGGAAGTTGTTCCGGAAGTTTCTAACTTGATTAAATCTCATTTAAAAGAAAATAACTTATCGGCCAATGATCTCAAAGGCATGTATCTTCATCAAGCCAACGAGAATATGAATGTTTTAATTTCAAAGTATGTATTGGGAAAAGATGCCCCAAAAGAGTTAGCACCTGTAGTATTGGATGAATATGCAAATACAAGTTCAGCTGGTTCTATTATTGCCTTTCATAAATACAATAAATCATTAAATAAAAATGATTTAGCAATTATATGTTCATTTGGAGCTGGTTATTCAGTTGGAAATGTAATTGTAAAAAAAATAGCCTAAAAATTTGGTTCTTTCGAAAATAATCTTCTCACCATCGGCTCAAAGTGATCCAACGGGAAAGATTCATAATTGGGATCAAAAGATTTTTGATCCCACTTTTCACAAAAATCAATTGCATCTTGATAGTATGGGTGGTCTTTAAATTTATCTCGTGAATTTCTATCCTTTCCTAAATGATGAGCATAATAATATTCTTGAAAAAGGCCATGATGTAACATAATCCAATGAACTTTCTCAGAAACATACGGCCTTAAAACAGCGGCTATGAGCTGACTGTGATTGTACGGAGCAAGACTGTCTCCTATATCGTGCAACAATGTAGCAACAATCATTTCTTCATCTGCCCCATCTTTTTCAGCCCTGGTTGCTGATTGCAAAGAATGTTCGAGTCTTGATACTTGGTACCCATCCACTGAATTATCTAAGTTTTTTAATGATTCTATAATTCGATCAGGAAGTTCATTTACATAGTTTTTTTCATATTCAGCCAAAAGTTCATAATCTTCTTTTGACCCTTTTTTCATTTCGGTAAACTTGACTGTCTTCATTCTACTTCCTTGGAGAGGAGTTTATATTTACTTTCAGCAGAGTCATGGTCAATATATAGCCCTTGAAGCCACCGACTTCCTTCAGATGTATTGTAGCTTCTTCTTCCATGCAAAGTTCTGTAATTATTCATAATTAACAAGTTACCAGGCTCTAAATGAAATTGTAATATATATTTATCTGAATTGATCATTTGATGCATAACTCTTTTAGCAGCATAAAATTCTTCCAAAACCTTTGGCTCATCGTAAAATACAAAGTCTAATCTATTACTATATTTTATTTGTTTGAGTTCTCCTCTAGCGCTTAATTTTATGATTTTTCCAGTTTTTTCTAAAATAGCATCATTATCTTCAAATTTATAATTTATTAGAGTATTTACTAGGATATTAAAAGCTTGTAGATTTTCTTTTTTTAGATCCTCCGCAACTTTGAAACCATCTACAACTGTGGAGTCTCCGCCTTTGCAACTGTTTTCAATGCAAAATAAAAATTGAATTGATGGTACTGGTTTTCTGTAGGGATTATCAGTATGCGACTCTAATTCGATGGATGTGTAAGCTAAGTCATTAGGTTGTTTTTGTGACCTCACATTAAATAGCTTTCCAAAATTAGTTTCTCGAATAAACCCAATCTTCTCAGCAAATTTTATAACTTCTCCATCCATAGCTGGCAAATCTTCGACTACAACGTAACCATACTGATGATAGAATTTTAAAATTTCAAACAATTGCTGACTTTCGTTTACTCCATAGGTAAAACTAAATTTTTTTAACTCAGCATCATTTTTATCCCAGTAAATCTTTGGCGGTAGGACATTTGATCTTGTAATTTCTGTTATTAATTTATCTAAACAATAAGTTGCTCTGTGATTATCAGAAAATTCTACATGCATTTTGTTGTCTGCTAGTAGCTGAGCATTCTTTATTTGCAAATCTGGTTTAATCTTTTCAGGATCATATAATCTTTGAAAAGAATTTTGATCAACTTCCCCTTTTTCAGTTGATCGTTCCCGTATCCATAAGGGATGTATTTTAAAAATTTCCTCTTTATCAAATACTCTTAATTCTTTTGAGTCAAAATCTAGCTTCATATTTGAAAATATATGATTAATAATCTAATTCTTCAATATTTTCATATTCTTTAAGACATTCTGGATTTGCAAGAGCCTCTTTATTTTTAACTTTTTTACCATTTATAATATCTCTTACAGTCAATTCAGCTATCTTACCGCTCCGAGTTCTTGGAATATCATTAACTTGAATAATCTTTGCGGGTACATGTCTGACGGAGGTTGAATTCTTAATATTTTCCTTGATATCGGCGACTAATTTATCATTTAGATGACTTTTGGCTCTAAGGGTTATAAATAAAACAATTCTGACATCATCATTCCATTCTTGCCCTACCACAATAGATTCATTGATATCTTCAAGTTTTTCAACCGACCTATATATTTCTGCAGTCCCAATTCTAATACCTCCAGGATTGAGAGTTGAGTCAGAGCGCCCAAAGATTATGAAACCTTTATTTTCTGTTTTGATTGCATAGTCACCTTGTGTCCAAATATTGGGATACTTTGCAAAATATGATTTTATATATTTTTCCTTATTAACATCATCCCAGAACCCAATTGGCATTGAAGGAATTGCTGATTTGCAGACTAGTTCTCCTTTTTGCTGAGTACTAATCCCATCTTCATTAAATATATCTACATCAACTCCTAAACATTCACATTGAATTTCTCCTGAAAATATTGTGCCAGTTGGATCTCCTCCAACAAAACACGAAACAATATCAGTACCGCCACTAATAGAGGCTAAATGTACGTCTTGCTTAATATTGCTATAAACATAATCAAAACTCTCACTAACTAGTGGTGATCCGGTGCTTAAAATTGTTTTTAATTTTGATAGTTTATAATTATTTGAAATTTGGATTTGGCTATTTCTTAGCGCATCAATAAACTTTGCGCTTGTACCAAAGCAAGTAATTTCCTCATCTTCCGCCACTTTAAAAAGTGAGTCCTCATGTGGAAAAAAAGGAGACCCCTCATAAAGAACAACTGTTGCTTTAGAAGCAAGACCAGAAATAAGCCAATTCCACATCATCCATCCACAAGTAGTAAAATAGAAAAGCTTATCGTTTTCACAAATTTCACAGTGAAGTTGCTGTTCTTTCAAATGTTGGATTAATGGACCTCCGGTATTATGTATAATACATTTTGGTTTTCCTGTTGTACCGCTGGAATACAATATATACATTGGGTCATTAAACTTACATCTTTCAAAAGAGAGCTCATTCAATTCTCTATTGTTTTCTTCAAAAAAATTTAATTTTTCATCGATAAATCTTTTATCTTTTTGAGAATAATCAATGCATATGGACACTTCCAATGTATTAAGCTTACTCTCAACATTTTTTATTTTTTCTAGGATTTCAAATTTCTTTCCTCCATACATGTAATTGCTGGAATAAAATAAAATTTTGGGCTCTATTTGACTAAACCTATCTAATATAGCTTGTTCACCAAAATCTGGTGAACAAGAAGACCATACAGCACCAATTGAGTTTACTGCAAGAAAGGAAATCAATGTTTCCGCATTATTAGTTACAATGCCTACAACTCTATCGCCCTTTTTAACACCGATAGATCTTAAATATTTTGCGACTAAATTTACTTTATGAATAACTTCTTCTTTGCTGTAATATTTTTTAAATCCAATTTCATTTACATAGAGTATAGGAATAGAATTTAAATTATTAATGATATTTTCACTATAGCTAAGCTTTAAGTTTGGAAAAAATTTCTTGTCATAAATATTTTCACTTTCACTAATAGCAGGATTTTCATTGCCGCTATAGTTAATATCTAAATATCTCAAAAGACTCGTCCAGAATAAATTAGGCTTTGCTATACTCCAGTTGAATAAGGAGTCATATTCATAATCAAAATTTATTGAGTAGCTTTTTTTGAGATAAAGATAGTATTTGATTAAGTTCGACTGTTTTAGTCTTTTTTCGGAGGCTTGCCACAGTAATTTTTCCATAAATTTTACTGCTTTGAATTAAATTTTAAGCAATATGTAATGCTTTTGTTTCAAGATAATCTTCAAGTCCCATATCACCGCCTTCGCGGCCGTTTCCAGACTCTTTATAACCGCCAAAAGGAGATCCGTAGTTATAACCGCCTCCGTTTACATGTACACCGCCAGCTCTAAGTTGTCTTGAAACTCTTTCTGCCCTTTCAGTGTCGCCTGTTTGTAAATATGCGGCAAGTCCGTAAGGTGTGTCATTAGCTATTTCAATAGCTTCTTTTTCATCTTCAAATGGAATTATTACAAGTACGGGGCCAAAAATCTCTTCTTGAGCTACTCGCATGCTGTTATTAACATTTATGAATATAGTTGGTTTAGTAAACCAACCTTTCTCTAACCCTTCAGGTTTAC
>CACFAO010000003.1 GCA_902564295.1 uncultured Pelagibacteraceae bacterium | reverse complement strand
TTTTAAAAACTTTCATTTTTTAATTAATTTAAAATTTCAGTATACATTAGAGTTTTGCAAGTTTCAGGTAAATTAGCTTTTGATATTCTCACTAAATCATCATCATTTGCAATTTCAGTTTTATGAATACCATTTTTAATAAATAAAAAATCTAAATCCGAGTTGTGTGCCCCTAAGCAATCTGTTTTTAGGCTATCGCCTATAGCTAATATTTCGTTTTTATTTGTTGTATCTTTAGACAATAAATCAGTCATTACAAAATCATATATTTCTGGATAAGGTTTTCCGTAGTAAGTTACTTTACCTCCTAGTTTTTCGTAATATTTTCCAAGAGCACCTGCACAATATATGCGTGCCTGACCCCGGTAGACTATTTCATCTGGATTAACACATACTATTTCTAAATTTTGTTTAAGAAAATCCTCAAAAATATTTTTATAGTCCTCTGGGTGTTCATCGTTGTCATTATATAAGCCTGTGCAGACAACAAATTCTGAGGTCTCTATGTCATTAGTTTTTTGAATATTTATATTTTCTAACAAATCATAATCTTTTTCTGGTCCCAAATGATAATATGATTGTCCATGAACTTTAGAATTTATGTACTGTGTGCCTGTATCGCCTGAAGTATAAATTTTTTTAAATAATTCGGGATTGAGATTAAGTTTATTTATTAATCCATTTCTTACTACTGCTTCAGGTCTCGGGGCATTAGAAATCAAATAAACATCGATATTATTTTCCTTCATTGCCTCAAGATAGGATTTTGCATTAGAGAATACTTCAACACCATTATGAATAACGCCCCAAAGATCACAAAGTATGATTCTATAAGAAAGTGAAAATTCAGTAGCGCTTACGATTTTTTTAATTTCCATAATTATATTGAAATTATCCTATAAATTTATAATCTTCTTATAAATTATTATGATATTTTATTAAATGACACTTTTTAACTTAAAAGATAAAAATGCTATAATCACAGGATCTTCGAGAGGAATAGGCAAAGCTATAGCCTACAGAATGGCAGAGCATGGTGCAAAAGTCATTATCACAAGTCGAAAGCTTGATGCATGTGAAGCAGTCGCTAAAGAGATAAATGATACATTTGGAGAGGGACATGCAACGGCAATTTCATGTAATATTTCGGACAAAGAGCAATTAAAAAATCTTTACAAAAAATCGTTAGACTTCTGTGGCAATATTTCCACTCTTGTATGTAATGCTGCAATCAATCCATATTTTGGACCATCAAATAATATACCTGACGAGGCGTTTGAAAAAATAATGAAGTCAAACGTGCAAAGTAATTTTTGGCTCTGTAATGAGGTGCTCCCAGATATGATCAAAATGAAAAATGGTTCAATTATAATTATTTCCTCGATCGCAGGTTTGCGCGGCAACAGCATGTTGGGTGCTTATGCTATATCAAAAGCTGCAGATTCCCAGTTGGCAAGAAATATATCAGTGGAATATGGAAGAGATAATATTCGTGCAAATTGTATCTCACCTGGTTTAATAAAAACTGATTTTGCCAGAGCTTTATGGGAGAACGAGAGTATTTTAAAATCTATGACTGCCAAAGCAGCCTTAAAAAGGATAGGAATGCCTGACGAAATTGCAGGCGCTGCAGTATATTTGGCGTCTGAAGCGGGATCTTTTATGACTGGTCAAAACATCGTAATTGATGGCGGTGAATCAGAACAATAGCAAATTATTGAAAATACTTGTTTTTTTGCTAATTCCAACAAAATCAAAATTTTTTCCACCCCTTGACACACTTGCCCTAGATCACTATATGCCTAGGTAATTAAGCTTTGTGCAAACATATTTAGGAGATTAAGACATGAATTTTAGACCTTTACACGATCGTGTGCTCGTTAGAAGACTGGATACTGAAGAAAAAACAGCAGGCGGTATTATCATACCAGACACTGCTCAGGAAAAACCTCAGGAAGGCCAAATTGTAGCTGTCGGAAATGGAACTAAAAGCGAAGATGGTAAAGTAACGCCACTTGATCTTAAGGTTGGTGATATCGTTCTTTTTGGTAAGTGGTCTGGGACAGAAGTAAAGGTTGATGGTGAAGAACTCTGTATTATGAAAGAGTCAGACATCATGGGCGTTATAGATACAAAATCTAAATCAAAAAAGAAAAAATAAATATTAACTAAGGAGAAAAAAAATGGCGGGTAAAGATATTCATTTTGGCACAGAGGCTAGAAATAAAATGCTCAAAGGTGTCAATGTACTAGCAGATGCAGTGGCTGTTACTTTAGGCCCAAAGGGTAGAAACGTAGTTATGGACAAATCTTTTGGCGCACCAAAAAGTACAAAGGACGGTGTTTCTGTTGCTAAAGAAGTTGAACTTAAAGACAAATTTGAAAATATGGGTGCTCAAATGGTACGAGAAGCTGCAAGTAAAACCAATGATGTTGCAGGTGATGGTACGACAACGGCAACCGTACTAACTAGAGCAATTGTTACTGAAGGTTTAAAATTTGTTGCTGCTGGTATGAATCCTATGGATTTAAGAAGAGGTGTTGACTCTGCAATTGAAGCTGCAAGTGATGCTATTAAAGACTCTTCTAAAAAAGTTAAAACAAGTGCGGAAGTTGCTCAGGTTGGCTCTATTTCAGCAAATGGCGAAGCAGAGGTCGGAGATATGATTGCTAAAGCAATGGACAAAGTTGGTAACGAAGGCGTCATTACTGTTGAAGAAGCAAAAGGTTTAGAAACCGAATTAGATGTCGTTGAAGGTATGCAGTTTGATAGAGGTTATCTATCGCCATACTTTGTAACTAATGCGGAAAAAATGACTGCTGATTTAGAAAATGCATATATTCTTTTACATGAGAAAAAACTAACAAATTTACAGCCAATGCTTCCTCTTCTTGAAGCAGTTGTGCAAGCAGGAAGACCACTTTTAATTATTGCAGAAGATGTAGAGGGCGAAGCTCTAGCTACATTAGTTGTTAATAAATTAAGAGGTGGCTTGAAGATTGCTGCTGTGAAAGCGCCTGGTTTCGGCGATAGAAGAAAAGCAATGATGGAAGACATTTCAATTTTAACGGGCGGTCAAGTCATCTCTGAAGACCTTGGAATTAAATTAGAAAATGTAACTGTTAATGACCTTGGCACTGCAAAAAGAATTAGCATAGACAAGGAAAATACTACAATTGTTAACGGTGCTGGCACAAAAGCTGACATTCAAGGCAGATGTTCTCAGATCAGAAAACAAATTGAAGAAACTACTTCTGATTATGACAGAGAAAAACTTCAAGAGCGTCTAGCTAAACTTGCTGGTGGTGTAGCTGTCATCAAAGTTGGCGGTGCGACTGAGGTTGAAGTTAAAGAGAGAAAAGACAGAGTTGACGATGCATTAAATGCAACCAGAGCTGCTGTTGAAGAAGGTATCGTGGCCGGTGGTGGACTTGCATTGATAAAAGCTGCAAGTGCTCTTGACAAAGTTAAAACAGCAAATGCCGACCAAAAAGCAGGCGTTGATATTGTGCGTCGTGCTTTAGAAACACCAATTAGGACTATTGCAAATAACGCTGGTGTTGATGGTTCAGTAATTGTTGGAAAAATTAAGGAAGGTAAATCTGCTTCAGAAGGTTATGATGCGCAAACCGATAAGTTTGTGGACATGTTTAAAGCTGGAATTATCGACCCTACTAAAGTTGTAAGAACTAGCTTACAAAATGCAGCATCGATAGCTGGTGTTTTAATCACTACCGAAGCAATGGTAGCTGATGCACCTGAAGACAAAGCTGCAGCTGCTCCTGCAATGCCTGACATGGGCGGAATGGGTGGCATGGGCGGCATGATGTAAGTTGAGCTCATTAAAGCTAATCTAAAAAAACCCGGCCTAGCCGGGTTTTTTTATGAAATTCTATCTATAAAATAACTGAGTGTTTTTTCTAAATTCGTATTCCACTCAGCTACATTTGAAGTAAAAATGTTTGCAGAAGACTCTAGTATAAGTCCATCATCAAGTACTCTTAGATTATTAGCTCTTAATGTTTCTCCTGATGATGTAATGTCAGTAATTATTTCTGCAAAGCCATTGAATGGAGCGCTCTCGGTTGATCCATCACTTTCTACAGTCCTATAATCAACAACCCCACAATTTGAAAAATATTCATTTGTTAAATTCTTATACTTTGTTGCAACTCTAAGTCTTTTAGAGAATTTGGTTCTGTGCAAATGGCAGATTTCTTCTAAGTCGGCCATTGTCATTACGTCAATCCATATTTCTGGTATAGCAACAACTAAATTTGCTTTACCAAAATTTAACTTAAGCTTTTTTGAAACCTTCTGGCTATAATTAATTATTTTTTCTTGCACTAAATCGTCACCAGTTAAACCAACATGAATGGACCCTTCATCAAGTCGATTTGTAATTTCTTTAGCACTTAAGAAATAAACAATTGCATTATCAAGACCCTCTATTACTGCAATATACTCTCTATCATTTTCAAGATTACTAAAAATTATTTTTTTTTCTTCAAACAAAGACTCCATGTCACTTCTCAATCTACCTTTACTTGGCAATGCAATCCGAAGTTTATTTTGTATATTCATTCCTAAATCAGCTTAATTATATTGTTATTATTAGTTGCAAATCCTACTGCTGATAAGTTCGATTTAGAGCCTAAATCGATAAGCAATTTATCATACCGCCCTCCACTAATTAATTCACTTTGATTATCAGGATTATAAATTTCAAACATCATGCCGTCATAGAATTCAATTGAATGACCAAAGTCATTATCAAAATAATATTTTTCTATGTTACTTTTTTCTGATATAGCATTCACAAAATTCTCCATTTCCTCTACTTCACTCTCAAATGAAGAAACATTATTTGATTTAGTAAATTCGCGAAGTAGTGATGGAAATTCCGAAAGGTTACAACTTAATTTTAAAAAATTATTTATTAAATCAACAATTTTTTTTCCATCTTTCTGACTTATTACATTAAGGCTTTTTAATTGAAATCGATCAACAATTTCCTCAACAGTTCGAGTACCTAAACCTCGAACATTTTGTTTATTAATTAAATCTGTCAAGCCTTTGTCAGATACGTCATCTATATTAAATTTCTCTTGAAGCATGCTATGCTTTTTTTCATTATCATACCCTACACCTTCACCTAATCTATCAAGTAAACTCCCGAAATATTTTCTTCTAAAAAAATGTCTTACTAATCTCTGTTTCCATCTAATTGGCAGCTCTAATTTGTTGATAAACTGATTAAATAATTTAATGCTCCCAATTTTAATTTTATAGTTATCAATATTTAATTGACACATTGTATCTTCAGCTGTCTTTAAAATGTACGCATCCATCTCATGTATATTATTTAAATTTTTTTCAGAAAAAATGATCTCAATACCAGACTGATTTAGTTCAATGGAATTATTTGATAACTCATTGGATGATCTGAATACAGGACCGCTGTAACATAACTTTGACTCACTGGATTTATTATTACTTGCAATAAAATTTTGACATGTTGGTACAGTCATGTCTGGTCTCAAACATTTTTCTTTTCCTGAAGTATCAGTAAACGAATACATTTTTCTTCTAATTTCTTCACCTGAAGTTTCAAAAAATATATCCGCATCAAACAGCAATGGAAGTTCCATATAATTAAATCCAGACTTAATAAAATAATTCTTTAAATTGATATTTAATTCTTGAAGTGACATTTTATTTTAATTCAAAAGTTCATTTAATGCTGTCATCAGGTCAGAGCGATTAATTGTTTGTTGTCCAGCTTTTGCCTCTTTCCATTTGTCTCTATCGACAATATCTTTTGAAACCTCTTTACCTTTATTTAAATCCTTAATTGATATTTCACCCTTTTTTAATTCTTCATCACCAGCAATGATCACAATATCTGCACCTTTGCGATCGCAATACTTTAATTGCTTTCCAAGGTTTTTAGATCCAAATGATATTTCACATGCTATACCTTCATTTCTAATTTCTTTAGCCATTGAAATATAATCCGGCATATTTTGATTATCTAAATTTGCAATTACCACTAATGCATTTTTCTTATTATCTAAAAGGTCTAATTGATTTAACGCTACAATTAATCTATCAACACCTATAGATATACCAGTAGCTGGAACATCCTCTTTACCAAATCTTGAAATAAGTCTGTCATATCTTCCACCGCCAGCAACTGATCCAAATACAATTTTTTCGCCTTTCTCATTTTTAATATCAACAAGAAGCTCTGCTTCAAAAATCATTCCAGTGTAATAGTCGAGACCGCGAACAACTGATGAGTCATAACGAATTGGATAATCTGGGAAATTTTTTATATAGGAGTTGAATTCTTCCATCTGGGCGTTTGATTGGTTTGAATTGGTTATAAAAGAAATAATTTTATTAGCATCTGTCTCGCTTAAGCCCACGCCCTCCATAAAGTCACCAGATACATCTTTTCTTCCTTTTTGAAGCAACTCATTAACGCCCTCTATACCTAATCGATCTTTTTTATCTACTGCTCTAAGAATTTTTGGTAAATCGTCCTCATTAACATCCAAGTTTGAAAAAAGCTCTGTCCAAATTTCCCTATTTGAAAATTTTATTTCAAATTGTGAAGTATTTAGGCCAAGCTCAATTAAAATATCACATACCATTACACACAGCTCTGCATCAATTAGTGTTGAATCAACTCCCACCACGTCAGCATCAAACTGAAAAAATTCTCTGTATCTACCTGGTCCTGGTTTTTCATTTCTCCAAACTAGTCCTGATTGATAACGTTTAAATGGCTTAACGAGGTCTTGATAATTTTGAGCTACGTACCTTGCTAAGGGGGCCGTTAAGTCATATCTAAGTGATAGCCATTTCTCATCATCGTCTTGAAATGAAAATACACCTCCACTAGGCCTGTCTACATCAGGAAGAAACTTGCCAATGCTCTCAGTATATTCAATTGTGGATGTATCTAATTCAATAAATCCATACTTTAGACATTCCTTCTCTATTATCTTAGATACTTTTTTTCTAAGATTTAAAATTTCAATGTCACTATCTTTAAAACCCTTCGGCAAAATTGCCTTTGGATTATTTTTAATTTTACTCATTTTACTCCCACTGTAAGTAAGATACTACAAAGTGTGTTTATTTAATATAAAAAGGGGTTATTGCCCACTGATTGTTTTTTTCAGCGAACTTAGATATGATAGTGATGATGTTTAAATTTAAACATGAAGCTGAAATGCCTTATTTATTAATAAAAGTCAAATAATTTTAAATTTTTCTTAAAGTTTATAATAATTGCACTATTTTTAACGAAAGTAGTTATGGAAAATGATAGCAAATTGACAGTCACGTATGCCGCCTTAGGTCACTTACTAATGCATATGTTTGCTGCATTCTATTTTGTTATAGTTCTAGCAATTGAAGACGACTGGAAGCTTAGCTACGATGAATTACTAAATCTTTGGTTTTTAGGATCTTTACTTGTGGGTTTGGGAGCCCTTCCTGCAGGATGGATCAGTGATAAATGGAGTCGTTCTGGAATGATTGCAATTATGTTCATTGGCTTGGGAATTAGTTCATTATTATGTGGCTTGAGCGGAAATAAAGTTTCTTTATTTATCAGTTTATCATTGCTTGGATTGTTTTGCGCTATCTATCACCCCGCTGGAATTTCATGGGTCGTTAATACTTCAAAGGAAACTGGCAAAGCGCTTGGCTTTAATAATATTTTTGGGGGAGTAGGTATTGGATTAGGTGCCTTTTTTGCGGGTGTATTAATTGAACAATTTAATTGGCAAGCTGCCTTTATGCTGCCCGGATTGATCTCATTAGTAGTTGGGCTAAGTCTAACATATCATCTTAAATCAGGAAAAATATCATTAAAGAATATATCTTCAGAGCAGTTTAAAGATAATCCTGAAAAAAATCAGATGCTAAAAATTGCAATTATTATGCTGTTAAGTATTACATGTTTGAGTTTTGTTTATCAAATTCTTCAGACAAGTCTTCCAAAGGCAATTGATATCAGACTTACTGATAGTCTTGATTTATCTACTTCAGATATCGGCTACATAGTTGCTGCTATATATATTGTAAGTGGTTTAATGAATTATGTTGGAGGAATTTTAACAGATAAATATTCTGAAAAACTGATTTATTCAATTGGAATAGTCGGCCAAGGAATCCTCTTGCTCTTAATTGTTAGTCTTTCAAATTACTGGTTAATTGCAATAAGTCTTGCAATCGTTGCTTTTAATTCAAGTATACTGCCTGCAGAAAATTTGTTACTTGCAAAATTTTCACCTGAAAAATATCAAAGCTTAGTCTACGGTATTAAATTTATTGTATCATTTACTGTTGGTCCTATTGCACTGATCATGATTTCAAGAAGCTATGATTTAACGGGAGAATTTGGTGTACTCTACTTAGCTTTTGGGTTTGTGATGATAATTATGTTTCTGATTGTATTAACTCTACCTGTAAAAAAAGTAATTACTGGTACAGCTGGGTAGATTCGAACTACCGACCTCCTGAACCACAACCAGGCGCTCTAACCAACTGAGCTACAGCTGCATAAGTGGTGGCTCGAGGTGGAATTGAACCACCGACACAAGGATTTTCAGTCCTTTGCTCTACCAACTGAGCTATCGAGCCATTTAATTAGTGATCCTAGTCTTTTATTCTATAACATTAATTCGTGCAAAGAAAATATTCTGAATACAGTTAATCCAGAAAAACCTTTAATCTACTGATTAATTGGTCAACATTATCAAATGCATTCATCTCATGGGAATTAATTATTAATTTAAATTCATCCTTCTCATTAATAAAAACACATGGTAGCTCTGTTTTGTCATCAACAAAATCAAGTTCTTTTAGATGATCAATATAATAAAATCGGCTATGTGCATTTATATTATTAAGAAATTCTTTCCACTTTATTTCTTTGCCTAAATTATTGTATGTAATTGAGCATAAGTTGCAGTCATAAGTTTTTGGCGATATTATTTTATGTGCCCAATCTATGAAGGCATTTCCAATACCACTTTTAGCATTATAAATAAAAATTAATTCCATCATTTATATCCGGCTGAAATAAGGAGGTTTTTCACTTCAAATAAGGGTAAGCCGACTACATTTGAATAAGATCCATTTAGGGATTTGATGAAAGACTCTGCCATCCCTTGAATTTTATATGACCCTGCAACACCTTGCCAGTCATTAGTTTTCATATATTCTTCTATATCTTGAACGCTCAATACTCTAAAACTAACGACTGTCGTAACAGTTTTTTTAAATATTCTATTTTCTTGATTTCTTATACAAACGCAAGTACTGACTCTATGTCTTTTTCCCGATAGTCGAAGTAAATTTTTATAAGCAATATTTTCGTCATCTGTTTTATCTATGAGTTTCCTACCAGTATAGGCAATCGTATCAGCAGTTAAAATTACTGAGTCTTTATACTTATTTTGAAAATGTTTTAGTTTCTCATGTGCTATTCGTTTACAATATTGAAGAGGTAGCTCATTACTTTTAATGGACTCATCTATATTTGGGGAAACTAACTCACTTGGATTAATGTTCAGTTTTGCTAATAGCTCAAGTCTTCGTGGAGATGCGCTGCCTAGAATTAGCTTCAAAATAATCTCAAACTACTTATATCGAAATATTATTCTGCCTTTGGTTAGATCGTAAGGTGTAACCTGAACAAGAACCTCATCCCCAGCAAGTACTCTGATTCTATTTTTTCTCATTCTTCCTGCTGTATGAGCTAATACTTCATGGCCATTTTCTAACTCTACTTTAAACATTGCGTTGGGAAGTAAATCTGTAACCTTACCCTTAAATTCTAATATTTCTTCTTTTGACATAAATTATTTTTTTGTAAGCCTATACTCTATTGATCTTGAATGTCCGTCAAGACCTTCGTTATCTGCAATTTTAATAGCACTATCGCCTACTTGTTCAATACCTTCTTTTGAAAATTCAACAAGTGATATTTTTTTGAGAAAATCAAAAACAGATAGTCCAGAAGAAAATTTAGCACTTCTAGAAGTGGGAAGTACGTGGCTTGGACCTGCTAAATAGTCTCCAAGTGCCTCAGGTGTGTTGCGACCCATAAAAACTGCTCCAGCATTTTTTATTCTTTTAAGAATATCATCTGGATTATCAACTAATAATTCTAAGTGTTCTGGTGCTAATTTATTAGATAATAAAACAGCTTCTTCAAGATTTTGAGTGATAATTATCTTTCCATTATTTTTCCAGCTTGTAGCCGCTATATCCTTTCGAGGTAGTGAATCAATCTGGTTCTCGACTTCTTTATTTACAGCATCTCCTAATTTCTGATCTGTTGTTAAAAGTATACTTTGTGCACTTTGGTCATGTTCAGCTTGAGCGATGAGGTCGGCTGCAACAATTTTTGGATCATTTTTTTTATCAGCAATAATGACTACCTCTGATGGGCCGGCAAACATATCGATGCCTATAAAACCTGAAACTTGTCTTTTTGCTTCAGCAACATAAATATTTCCTGGTCCAACAATTTTATTAACGGATCTTATGGTCTTGGTTCCATATGCCAGAGCAGCAACAGCCTGGGCGCCTCCTATACAGTATATTTTTTTTATTCCACAAATTTTTGCCGCATATAGTACTGATGGACTTATCGCGGTATTAGTCATTGGTGTGACCATGGTGATATCTTCAACACCGGCTACAACCGCTGGTATTGCATTCATTATTACTGTACTTGGATAACTTGCAGTACCGCCTGGGACATAAATACCCACTGACTCTACTGAACGCCAAACATATCCTAATTTTGAGTTAAGATTATCTTCATAAACTAAATCATTTGGTAATTGTTTTTCGTGATAAGTGCGAACACGATCCATTGATACTTTAAGCGCATCACAAAGATCACTCGGTACATCACGTGATTGCTTTTCAATTTCATCTTCTCCAAGCAGTATGTTGTTAATATCAAGGCTATTCTTATCAAATTGATGAGTATATTTCAAAAGCGCTTCATCTCCATTTTTTCTAATATCATCGATGATTGCTGCCACAGTCTGAGTAACATCCGAGTCACTTGATCTGTTCATTGTAAGAAGATTATTAAAATCATTCTCAAAATTTTGATCTGCAGAATTAATTATTTTTGTCATTTTCTATTTTTTCAATATTCCAGGGTTCACCCTGATCTTCTAACTTGCATCTTATTATTTCAGTTTCGAGCTTTATAATTGCATCATTTTTGAAAAGCAATTCAATTTCTATATTTTTAGAATTGTTAGGATAATAATTAAAAGTTACGAGCTCAAGTGTCTTATTTTTGTTCAATTGATCTATATTTTTTGAGTAAACCGATAAAACATCCTCAAAGCTTAGTACTGCTTTTATTCTTTGATCTACTTTATTTACTATTTTTTCCTCCCACATAAATCTAGTAATCATAAGAAAAAATGACCTAATTGAAGGTAAATATTTAATATCATTTACTTCAATGAGTCCGTCCTGAAGTATGGTCGATATAATTTTTAGCTCATCAGTATCAATTGCATTAAGATTCATTTATCCTAATTTATTCTCCGAATATCTGCACCACAAGCTTGCAATTTTTGCTCTATTTTTTCATAACCTCGATCAAGATGATAAATTCGGTTAAGTATTGTTTCACCTTTAGCAACCAATCCAGCTAAAATTAAACTTACCGAAGCCCGTAAATCAGTTGCCATGACTTGAGCTGAAATAAACTCTTTACATGGATTAATAATTGCTGTTTTACCATTGATTTCAATATTAGCGCCCATGCGGTTTAATTCTGGAACATGCATGAATCTGTTTTCAAAAATATTTTCAGTTATTTGTGATTTGGATTTTCCAAGAGATAATAAGACCATCATTTGTGCCTGTACATCAGTTGGGAACCCTGGATATTCCATTGTATTAATATCAATTCCATCAGAGATCTCAGATTGATTAACAACAATGCTATTTTCACCCATTGAGTAATTAATAGACAGCTCATTTAATAATTCCAATACATTGCTGATATGCTCAAGGTTCAGATTTGTAATCTTGAGATCGTTACCAATTATAGTTCCTCCAATTATATATGTGATTGCCTCTATGCGATCAGGGATAATCGAGTGGACAGTGCCTTGGAGTTGGTCAACACCTTGAATATGAACATTTCTATTTTCTCCTAATTCGATTTTAGCACCCATTTTATTAAGACAGTCTATAAGGTCCATAACCTCAGGCTCAACTGCGATATTTCTAATTTCACTTTCTCCTCTAGCAAGCGATGCAGCCATAATTATGTTTTCAGTAGCTCCTACTGATACTTTTGAAAAATTAATTTTATTTCCTTTTAAGCCATTAGGAGCGCTACATTTAATATATCCACCATCTAATTCAAATGCTGCGCCAAGTTTCGTCAATGCATCTATGTGCAAATCTACTGGTCGAGCACCTATTGCGCACCCCCCTGGAAGAGATACGCTAGCGTGTCTTTTGCGTGCAAGTAATGGTCCAAGAACTAATATACTAGCCCTCATCTTTCTAACTAAATCGTACTCCGCTATTGTACTTTCAGAGTCTGAATAACAAAGTGTAAGACAATTTGTTTTAGCATCTTTTTTTGTAACATTAACACCAAGCGATGATAAAACTGCTGACATTGTATTTACATCAACTAAATCTGGTACGTTTTCGAGTTCTAAATTTCCATTAGTAAGAATACTTGCGGCCATTATTGGGAGAGATGCATTTTTTGATCCACTCACAGGAACAGAACCCTGGAGAAGGTTTCCTCCATTTATCAATATTTTTTGCATGAACGATTTAAAGCTTAGGTAAAGTAACCCCTTTTTGCATCATATATTTACCTTTACGATCTTTATATGAAACTTCTGGTGGCGCTTCTCCCTTATAGAATAAAAACTGGCAGGCTCCCTCATTAGCATAAATTTTTGCAGGTAATGGAGTTGTGTTAGAAAATTCTAAAGTTACATGACCCTCCCACTCTGGCTCGAGAGGAGTAACATTTACGATAATACCACATCTTGCATAAGTTGATTTTCCCAAACAAATTACAAGAACATCGCGAGGAATTCTAAAATACTCAACGGTTCTTGCTAATGCAAATGAGTTAGGTGGAATTATGCACTCTTTACCTGGCCGATCTACAAACCCTTTATCATCAAAGTTTTTTGGATCGACTAAAGCAGAATCTACATTGGTAAAAATTTTAAATTCTTCTGAAACTCTTGCATCGTATCCATATGATGAAAGACCAAATGAAATTGTGCCTTCTTTTTTTTGTCCATCAACGAACGGTTCAATCATTCCTTCTTCTAAGGCTTTTTTCTTTATCCAGTTATCCGACATAATTGTCATATTAATCTTCTTTCTTTTGCCTTCTTTGAAATTCTTTTCTTTTTCTTAAATTTTGCCTTAGTGCCTCAGCAAGCCTTTCTGTGCTGTCGAGCTTTTTATCCTTTTGCTCTTCCTTCGAGGAATTGTTTGATTTCATCTTTATTTAATCCTGCTTTTTTTAATTCTTTGATGAGCTTTTCTTCTTCTTTTTTGTCCGTGTTATCAGAAAACTTAGCCTCACGTTTCTGTTGCTTGGCCATCGCTCTCTCCCCACGTTTTGATTTATAATCGTGATGAATACCCATAATTAACTCCATGAATTGCGCTACTTTATACAATATTTAATGGATTCTCTAGTAAAAACAAGGGACGCTCATTCCCAGTTATCTGCTACTCTTTTATGAATAAATCACTTGAAAAATCTGAAAACTTTTCTGAGCCACTTTCTGTAACACGTAATGAGTGACTTGCCTCTACTCCCCAATCACCAAATTGCATAACAGCTATCATATGAAAGGTTACATTTGGTTGTAAAATAGTTGGATCACCTTTTGATATGTTTATTGTGTGCTCACCCCAATCAGGTGGATAACCAATTCCAATGGAGTATCCAGTCCGAGACTCCTTTTTGATATCGTATTTATCTAATACTGCCCAAAATTTTTGCGCAACATCATCTGCTGTATTGCCTGGCTTTATGGCTGATATACCCTCATTTAGCGCCTCATTAGTTGCATTTATGGCGTCAATTTTTTTTTGTTCTGCTTTTCCAAGCAGAACTGTTCTTGCAAGTGGTGCATGATACCTTTTATAAACACCGGCAATTTCAATTATTGTTGCTTCGCCCTTAACAAATCTTTCCTGCGTAGCCGTTAGATGTGAGGCAGAAGTCCCAGCTCCAGTTGGAAGTAAAGTTGCTATACTCGAATATTCTCCTCCATACTCTGGAGTTCCATAAAACATTGCTTTTTGTATCTCTCCAACTGCATCACATTGTCTAACACCTGGATTGATAACATCAATTGCAGTTTGCATTGATTTATCAGTAATTAAAGCGGCGTTTTTCATTAGATCAATTTCTGCATCTGATTTCACAAATCGTACCCAATTCACAAGGCGCTCACAATCTTTCAGCGTAGCATCAGGAAGCCCATCTAATAATTTTTTATAACAAAATGCCGTGAAATAATGACTGTCCATTTCAAGTCCAATTGAAAGTTTGTCCCAATTTTTATTTTTAATTATTTCAATCAAATAATCATAAGGATGATTTGGCCATGTATGTATATATTTTTCAGCGTAAACAATGATATTTTCTTGTGACCAGCAGTTTTGAAGGAATGCCCCTCCAGCATCTTGATCACGCACGAAAAGTAAAGGTTCTTCTGAGTCTATATGTATAATTACACATTGAGCATAATAAAAAGACCATGCATCATAACCGGTAAGGTAATTTATGTTTGCTGTATCTTGAGAGACTAATAAATCAATACCTTTTTCTTGCATTGATTTTTTTACTTTATTTAGTCTTTCAATATACTCACTTTTAGAAAATATCATTAATCATTAAGTCTTTCTTCAACAAGTTTAGACCAAAATGATGAACCAATAACAAGAAGCTTGTCGTTAAAATCATAATTTGAAGAATGTAAAGATTGTCCATGCGTTCCTTCTGTTCCATTTCCAATTAAAATATAGCATCCAGGCTTAACCATTAGCATCTGGGCAAAATCCTCAGAAAATAATTTTGGATCACAATTTCCATCTACTTTATCCTCTCCAAATAGGTCAGCGGCAACCTTACTTGCAAAAGCCGCTTGATCTTTAGAATTAATTGTCATGTTTGTTCTTGTGAGGTAGTTGAAATCATAATCAACACCATGTGCTTTCGCCGTTCCATCTACAATATCTTTCATGCTGCGTTCAATAATTTGATTGGCTTCTGGTGACAACGCACGTGCATCACCTGAAATGATAGAATGACCGGGTAGTATATTTTCATTGCCATCAGACTCAAATTTTGTGACTGAAACAACACCATTCATAGCTGGATTAATTTTTCTCGAAACAATTGATTGAAGAGCTGTTATTATTTGAGTGCCTACTGTAATAGTATCAACACCCATGTGTGGCAAGGCTGAATGACCTCCCTGACCTCTTAATTCAATTTTAAATAAACTTTCGCTTGCAGTGATAGTTCCTGCTCTTGTTGCAAAGGTTCCAAGTTCCATACCAGGCAAATTATGAAAAGCATATACCTCATCCATTGGGAACTTTTCAAACAGCCCATCATCTATCATTGCTTGAGCTCCCTGAGTTTTTTCTTCATCAGGTTGAAAAATAAAATAAACAGTTCCGTTAAAAGTTTTTGTATTACATAAATATTTAGCCGCACCTAGAGCCATTGCTGTATGACCATCGTGACCACACGCATGCATTTTACCTTCGTGATTGGACTTATACGTGCAGTCATTTTCCTCTGTTACCGGTAATGCATCCATATCTGCTCGAATACCAATACTTTTATTACTGTTTCCATTTTTGAGAACAGCAACAATTCCGGTCTTACCTATGCCTTCATGTACTTCCAGTCCAAAACTCTTTAAAATATTTGCAACTTTTGATGAGGTTATATCTAAGTCAAAATTTAGCTCAGGATGCGCATGAAAATCATGACGCCACTCAAGCATTTCCTTCTCATAATTTTGTGTAACTGAATTCATATGGAATAATTTATAATTTTTTTCTTAGCCAGCTGTGAAATCTTTTAATTTCATACTCTTCAGGCATTAATGTTCCGTTTTTTCTTGTTGGATTATGTATGCCTTTTTGATTCAGTTCGCAAGCTTCTGCATCTTGTTTCATGACTAATACAGCAAAATCAACAACATTTTTCATTGAATATTTTTTATCCTTAAGAGTTTCTTTTCTAAATACCCACTCTGCTGTAACTTCTGTAAGTTCCTCTGATAAAGGAAGAATACGAACCATTCTTATATGGTCAGTAAATATTGCTAAAAACATAGAAGGCCAAGTAGTCATGTAAATGTAACCAGGAAAATCGGTTTGATTTTCCAAGTACTCTACTCGATGACCTTGTGCGCTTCCATTCATTGACCAAGTTTCAGTACCTTTTTTCATTCCACCTTTATACTTTGGATCATCATAATGAGTGAAACGTTTCCAGTTTGGATCATCTTTAATATCTACTAACCTTCTTCCATAAATAGGGACTAGGTCAGATAGTTCAGGATGAAGATTGGGACAATGTAAACATTCACTATAATTTTCCCAAAATATTTTCCAATTACACTTAATTTGCTTCTTCCAGGTATGACCTATTTTATAGTCACTGACATTGAGTTGAGAAAAAACATCGCTGTAATCTGGAAAAACTTTTTTTGCATTCCATTTAGCGTTTTTATTCATGTTAATAAAAACTAGCCCATTCCAAACTTTAATTTTTACTTTTATTAGACAATTTTCATCTTTTCTAAAATTTTTAGGATCAATAATAGATGTAGTTCTAACTAAATTTCCATTGCTGGCGTTATATGACCATTGATGGTATGGGCAAACTAGTAAATTTGATTTTAGTTTGCCACTTTTTTCTTTTTTTAAAATTGAACCTCGATGACTACATGAATTATAAAAAGCATTTATTTCTCCTTCTTTATCACAAACAATAAGTATATTAAATTTGCTAATTTCAACTGTGTGAAAAGATAAAGGTTTTGAAATAGTATCCACGTGGCAAACATATAGCCACTCTTTAGACAAAACTTTTGAAATCTCTTTATCAAATTGCTTTTGATTGAAATACCAATTTAAAGGTAGAGATTTTTCAGTTTTTTTTAAAATATATCCTTCTGACATGCTTGTAAAAATTTTATACCCTTATATTGTCTATGACTAGATATTATGAGAAAAATTCATTGGATTATTCTACTCAGTACATTAGGTTTTTTGATTTTAATTGGTTCTCTTTATTTATACAACTTATACAATGTACCTGTCTTATCAAAGGAAGATATTCAAAAACTATCCGAAGAGGCAAAAGAGCAAAGAGAGAATATTACTAAGCAAACCGTTCTTGAACCATTTGAGTTTAAAAAGCCAAGTAAAAATAAAAATGTGTACTTTGGTGATCTTCATGTTCACTCCAGTTTATCATTCGACTCATATATTTTTGGAAATCGTTACGGCCTAGAAGAGACTTATAATTTTGCAAAAGGTGAACCAATGCAGAATATGTTTGGTGAAACAATGCAAATTTCAAGACCACTTGACTTTGCAGCTGTTACTGATCACGCAGAAACATTTGGCCTTCAAGAAAGTTGTGCTGACCCAGAAATTACTGATGAGTCACGACTTACATGTGAAAGACTCGAGTCCCCTAGCTATCGTTTTTTTTATGGTCTGCGTGAAACTTCCGTTGCGCGACCGCCAGTCAGTATCATGTCCGAAGCAATAGGAGATGAGGAAAAAGAAGAGCGGTTTGTAAGATCAACATGGGATAAAATTATAAAAGCTGCAGATCTTCATTATGAACCTGGGAAATTTACAACTTTCGTTGCATACGAATATTCACCTACGTTACCTGATGGTGGATACAATCACAGGAACGTCATATTTAAAAATAATACAGTTCCAGAAAAAGCTTATTCGCTGTTTGATGCACATACTGCCATTGATTTGTGGAAAAAATTGATAGAAAACTGCAATCATCCATGTGAATTTATGACAATACCGCACAACGGTAATAGATCATGGGGATATGCGTTTGCAAATCACACCATAGACAATGATAAATATACAATTGATGATTGGAAACTCAGAAATGATAACGAACCGTTAGTTGAAATTTTTCAAGATAAAGGAAGTTCTGAGTGCAGTACATTTTTTGGAAGCACAGATGAAGAATGTGATATTGAGCAGTTTTATCCAAAGTGTAAAAAGGAAAATGATACTCTTTGTATTCAGGAAACTTCTATGGCACGTGATGGTCTAAAAATTGGACTGACTCTCGAAGATGAAATAGGCTTTAATCCACTTGATTTTGGTATGATTGGTAGTTCTGACTCACATAATTCAAATCCTGGGGATACTGAGGAATGGGATTACAGAGGTCGCACAAGTTTTGTTGGACCATCTAAAGTGAGAGTGAAGGATGGTTTACTTTTAACTCAACTAGTAAATAACCCAGGCGGACTAGCTGCAATTTGGGCTGAGGAAAATAATAGAGTTACATTGTTTGAGGCAATGCAAAAAAAAGAAGTGTATGCGACCAGTGGTACGCGAATTAAATTAAGATTTTTTTTAAATTTCAATGGCACTGAAGAATTACTAAACTCATTAGACCCAATAGCTGAGTCTTATAAAAATGGTCATCCAATGGGTAGTACGGTAATGAATGGTTCGATGCAACAACCTAAATTTTATATCACTGCTGAGAGAGATACGTTGAGTGCTCCTTTAGATAAAATTCAAATTATCAAAGGGTGGACTGAGAATGGAAAAATAAATGAAGTTGTTTACGATGTGATTTGTAGCGATGATAGAGAAATAAATAATAGAAACAACAAATGTAAGGAAACTAAAGCAAGTGTAAATTTTGAAAATTGTTCTTTCGATGAAAACTATGGATCTGATCGATTAGAAGTAATTTGGACTGATACTGAGTATACACCTGATCAAAATACATTTTATTATGCAAGAGCTATCGAAAATCCTACTTGTCGTTGGTCAACTTATGATAGCATTAGAATTGATGAAAAACCTGCTAAAAATTATCCAAAAATTACGCGTGAGATGGCATGGTCTTCACCTATTTGGATAAAAAATAAATAAGTGAATGTTACCAAAAGATCTCATCAATAAATACAGAGACTGGAAAGAAAGCTCTTTCGCGCAAGAAAAAGATCACTTTGAAAGACTTGCAAAAGAAGGTCAGTCACCTAAATACATGATCATATCGTGCGTAGATTCAAGGGTTGATCCGAATGCTATATTCAAATCAAAAGCTGGTGAAATGCTAGTTCATAGAAATATTGCTAATATAGTACCACCCTATAGTCAATTAACGGAACATAGCGGAACAATTGCAGCTATCGAATTTGGTGTAACGGCATTAAATATTAAAAATATTATTATAATTGGGCACTCAGGATGTGGAGGTATAAAGAATGGGTATCATATGTGTCATGAAAATAATTTTGATGATAACTCATCAATTTCTAATTGGCTTAAGTTACTAAAACCAGTGTACGATAAAATTTCAGGCGAAGGAAACGATGAGAAAGTTAAGTACATGGAGAAAGAAAGCATTATCGTATCATTAGAGAATTTAAGTAAATATCCCTTTATAAATACTGAAGTAAAGTCAGGTGAAATTATGCTTTATGGGGTTTGGAATGATATTGGATCTGGATCTATAGAGACGTATGATTTTGAGAAAAAAAAGTTTGATTTAATTTAATCTAATTTAATTTAAGAACTTCTGAAGAATATACAGAATTTAAATACTCCGGATGATCAAGTTTCATTAATATTGAAGGACCATTTAGAGCAGAGTCAGGTGTGCGATGAAGAATACCATTGCTACCACCAGTAAATATTGCAATGTTCCATTTATCAATGAAATGTAATTTACTTTTATCTCTAACGATCTTTTCATTTGGTTCACCTGCCTCATAGGCTAGACGGTCAGCATACTGGTTTTGTATCCATTCTGTGCCTTGTCCAGCATAAGTGACCAAAAGACGTCTTGGTACGTTATCAACATGGTAACGTCTGCACTCTCGTTTTGTCCCAAGCCAAAAGCAAAGTGTATCAGTTTTTTCAATCAGCAAGAATGTCCTACAAACAGTTTCCATATCTGCAAGCCAATTATTATAAAACTCAGTTGAACTTAACTGGTTAGGAATTATTTCCTGGACCAAATTTTCTAAATCATCTTTCAAATTAATTGAACTAAGAGTGCCCTCAATTTCAAAGTCATTTTTCATTAATTTTTGAAAGAAAGAACCTGCGCCCTCAGGTTGTTCACGCTCCAGTATACCTAATTTATAGCCAGTATCCTTGAATTCTTTTAAAGATTCCAGATTGTCAGCTTTAAATAAGCTCATGAAAAATATTTTGTAAAGTTAGCAATTTTCAAATGAAGAAGAGAGATCATTTATAAGTTCAAAATATAAATCTTTTCCTAATTCTAATTCTGCCCCTAGTGGATCGATAATCGCAGCTTTTACACCTGTATCAGCTGCAATTGTCTCTGCAATAGTTGGGTTAAATTGTGGTTCAGAAAATAGACAATTAACATTTTCATGTTCAATAGCCTCTCTTATTTCAGATAATTGTTTTGCACCTGGTAAAACTTCAGGATTAACAGTTAAAGCTCCAACAACTTCTATACCAAATCTTTTTTCGAAGTATTGATAAGCATCATGAAATACTACGTATTTAGCATTACTATTAATTTTACCCTTTGTAGCCGATATTAATTGATCAATCTCAGATAAAGCTTTTGACGCGTTTGAATTGTAAATTGACGCATTTGAGGGATCAAGCTCTGAAAGTTCACTAGATACAATCATTACAATTGTTTTTGCAATTTCAGGATCAAGCCAAAAGTGAATATCAAATTCTCCATGCGCATGTCCGTGATGATGATCATGATGTCCAGAGTCTGGCTCTTGAGCAATGGGTTCGACATCGTTACCAGATAAATCTTTGAAAAAGTGTTCATCAGCTTCAAACTCAAATGGCATATGCTCTGTGAAGAATGCATATTTTCCAGCTTCTTTAATCTCAACACTAAAAACTGTAGTATCCCTACTTTCGTCAAAATTTAACATGAAAGCTGAGTCATCGGCAGAAAGTGTACTACTATGATTTCTATCTGTTGAACTGCTTGATTCTAATAATTCTTCAGCTCTCTCTTCAGAGGACTCAATCTCATCGGACATAAGGATTACCATTTTCATCGCAGGGTCAGCATATTCACCGCCTACTTTTGCAAATGACCAATTATAAGTTCCTACAGTTAAGTCGAAAACTCCTGCCCATTCAAATCCATGATCGCCATGATCTCCGTGATCATCTGCATGATCGTCATGTTCATCATGATCGTCACCATGTTCGTCTGCATGATCGTCATGTTCATCATGATCGTCACCATGTTCGTCTGCATGATCGTCATGGTCTTCAAAGATATTTTTTTCTCTAAATTTTAATAGTTCGATTTCATCCGACTCCATCAATGCTATGTGCTTTGAATTTGTAGCTATTGATTCTAGAGGAGACTCTAAAAATGACTCTAAGTCCTCGCCTATCCAAAAAACAATATCAGCTTCTTGTAACATTTCAGCGTGAGAGGGTTTAAGTTGGAAAGTATGCGGAGAGGAACTTCCATCTACAAGGATTCCTGGCTTGCCAACGCCATCCATTACGTAACTAACCAATGAATGCAATGGTTTAATTGAGGCAATTACTTTTGTTTCAGCGTTTGCAAACGATACGTAAGACAAAATAGATATGGTTGATAATATAAGTCCAAATTTAAGTTGTAATTTCATAGATTAATTGCTTTCATTGTCAGTTGAAGGTAGTGTTATAATATAACGAAATATTTAATCAAGCTTTTTTTATGAATACAAGTGATACTTTAGTAAGATTATCTAAGGCAGGAATTTATAAAGATAAAAAATGGCTTGTTCGAGATGTTGATTTAGAAATCAATAGAGGAAAAATTGTAACATTGATTGGCCCGAATGGCTCGGGTAAGACGACAACTGCAAAGATAGCTTTGGGACTTTACAAAAGCATAAGTGGAAACGTTGAACGAAATACACAAAATATTTCATACGTACCTCAAAAAGTATCAATTGATTGGACTTTACCAGTGAGAGTTATTGACTTCATGGTATTAACGCAAAATCTTAAACAAGATGATATTTCAGAAGCTCTAGATTTAACTGGTGTAAAGCATTTGAAGAGAAGCAATCTTAGGGATTTATCTGGTGGAGAATTTCAACGAGTTTTATTAGCACGCGCTATAGCAAAAAAGCCTGACCTTTTGGTCTTAGACGAGCCTGTACAGGGAGTAGATTTTACAGGAGAAGTTGCTCTATATTCTCTAATAAAAGAAATTTCGGAGAAGTTAAATTGTGGAATTCTTTTAATTTCTCATGATTTGCATGTAGTAATGTCTGCTACAGATTATGTGGTTTGTCTGAATGGACATGTTTGTTGTTGTGGAGCACCTAAAGATGTTGCACAAAGTAAGCATTACAAAGAACTGTTTGGTGAGAAATCAGCTGAACTATTATCAATATATGAACATAATCATGATCATGTGCATTCCTCAGATGGCAACATTATAAAGGAAATAAAATAGATATGTTAGATGATTTTCTAGTTAGAGCTATAATAGCTGGTATTGGTATAGCGCTCGTTACAGGACCACTTGGTTGCTTTGTGGTCTGGAGACGTTTATCTTTTTTTGGTGACACACTTGCTCATTCTGCATTACTAGGCGTCTTACTATCAATATCTTTAAATATAAACGTCTCATTAACAATTTTTGTTGTTTCTTCTCTGGTTGCACTTATTTTACTTAGATTAGAAAAGTCAACGAATTTGGCTGGAGACTCTCTGCTTGGCTTAATTTCACATTCCTCATTAGCAATCGGATTAGTGATACTGGGTTTTTTGTCTTTTATTAGATTCGATGTTTTAGGTGTATTATTTGGGGATATTCTCTCAGTAAACACTAATGACTTACTCTTTATTTGGATTGGTGGAGGACTGATACTTGCTGTCTTATTTTACATTTGGAAACCTTTATTTGCATCAACAGTCAATTATGAACTAGCTGAAGCAGAAGGCATGAATCCTGAAAGAGTAAATGCTATATTTACAATTTTATTAGCTGCTTTAATCGCTATATCAATCAAGATGATTGGCGTGTTGCTTATCACTGGCCTATTGATCATACCAACTGCAATGGCTCGTAATTTATCGAACAATCCAAAGCAGATGGTTGTTCTATCAATAATTGGGGGATTGCTCTCTGTATTTATTGGATTATATGCATCATTTGAAATAAATACTGCTTCAGGGCCATCAATTGTTGTTGTTGCTCTAATTTTGTTTATCTTATCATTAATAAGAATCGGTAAAAAGAATTATGAAAAATAAGAAAAATGAATTAACTAAAAATCAAAAAATTGTCCTAGATTTCATTCAAAAAAGCAATAAACCAGTAAAGGCATATTCTATTTTGTCGAATGTTAGTAAAAAAGGATTGAAAGCTCCTCCTCAAGTTTATAGAGCTCTAGAAAAATTAATTGAAGTTGGTGAAGTTCATAAAATTGAAAGCCTCAATTCATTTGTGGCATGTAATTCAAAATGTATTGAACCAAATGGTACAATATTTTCAATCTGTAAAAGTTGTGATCAAACAACAGAAGTTAGTAATGCAGATCTTGCAAAATTTTTATCAGATTTTAAGGATATGAATGGGACTCAATTTAGTGGATTCAATTTGGAATTATTTGGAACTTGCAAATCTTGCAAGGCATGAGGTTATCAAAGTAAATTGTAAATTTAAAAGGTGTTATAAAATAACATTTATCTAGACACGTAAAAATTTTTTAACTAAAATTTTTTTAATTAATCATACTAAGGAGTATAAATGAGAAAAAATATTTACTATTCATTACTTTTATCAGCGCTAGTAACGGTCTCAGTGGCTGAAGAAACAAGGCAGGTTGATAAACACGAGCATGGAGTTGGTGAATTAAATATTGCTGTAGAAGGAAATTCTATAGATCTAGAATTTATGATCCCAGGCGCGGATATAGTTGGTTTTGAGTATAAAGCAAAAAGTGAGGCTGATGTAGCTTTGGTTAACGACGCTCTCATAAAATTTGACGAATTTAATAATATTTTTTCAATTCCTAGTGCCTCAAATTGTAATTTAGTCGAAGCTGACATAAGTATTAATCAAGGCGAAAATCACAAAGATGAACATGATGATCATGATGAACATGATGATCATAATGAACACGATGATCATGATGAACACGATGATCATGATGAACACGATGATCATGATGAACACGAAGATGAACATGATCATGACGATCATGGTGAGCACGACGATCATGACGAGCATGATGAAGAAGCTCATAACGAGTTTGTTGCGCACTACTCATTTAATTGCGGAAATATAAAAGAAATTGACAGAATTAGCTTTCCATATTTTACTACTTTTCCAAACTCAGGAGAACTTGAGGTACAATTTGTATCCGAGATTGGTTCGACAAGTTTTGAAGTGGAGGGAGATGAGCCTTTCATAGACTTAAAAGGAAAAATCTAATTGGATGAAAGTATAATTAACATTGATTCAGTAAGATTTTATTGGTCAAAAAAAAGTAATTTCAAGATATTTGTTCCAAACCTAGAAATTAAAAAAGGTGAAAAAGTTCTCTTATTGGGAGAAAGCGGCTCAGGCAAAACCACTCTCCTTTCCCTAATGTGTGGTTTTCTTAATCCATTATCTGGAAATATAAGTATTAATGGTAACACTATTAACCAACTTTCATCTAAAACTAGGGATGAGTATCGTGCTGATAATATAGGAATTATTTTCCAACAATTTAACTTGCTACCTTATGCGAATGTTGTTGATAATGTTTTACTACCTTTATATTTTTCAAAAGTAAGATCAAACAACGTTTCCAACAAAAAAGAAAAGGTAATTGAACTTTTTAAACAATTGAGATTACCAGATGATATTGCACAATTTAGGGCAAGTAGTTTAAGTATGGGTCAGCAACAAAGAGTGGCGGTGGCTCGGGCACTAATTGGGAACCCATCGCTGATCATTGCTGACGAACCAACTTCCTCACTTGATGCAGATGCGCAAAAGATTTTTTTAAATTTGATGTTTGAACAAATTTCAGAGAATAACTCTACGTTATTGATGGTTTCACATGATAAATCGCTCTCTAATCAATTTGATCGATTAATTGACATAAACGAAATACTGATAAGGGAAGATAAGTCATGTTATTAAAACTTTCGTTCAGCTCTCTTTATGCGCGCTTAGTTACTGTGGGTATGACAATTCTTGCAATTTCAGTATCCCTTATGCTTTATATGAGTGTAGAAAAGTTAAGAACTTCAGCATATACAAGTTTTACCGATACAATCTCACAGACTGATTTAATTGTTGGCGCAAGAGCGAGTTCAGTGCAACTGTTGTTATATTCAGTTTTTAGAATTGGAAACGCTACGAATAATATAACATGGGAGAGTTATTTAGACTTAGTGAGTAAAGAAGAAGTTGATTGGACAGTTCCAATTTCGTTGGGAGATAGCCATAAGGGATTTAGAGTAATGGGTACCAACAAGGAATTTTTTTCTCGATATAAATATAGAGGTAGTCAGTCTGTAAGTATTGATAAAGGTTATTTATTTGAGGATCTATACGACGTCGTTTTGGGTGCTGGGGTTGCTGAAAAACTAGGATATAAAATCGGTACTTCACTTGTAGTTTCCCATGGATTACAGTCTTTTTCAGATCACGATGATCAACCTTTTAGAGTATCAGGGATACTTAAAAAGACAGGAACACCTGTAGATAATACTGTAATCGTCAGCCTGGCTGCTATTGAAGCAATTCATGTTGATTGGTCAACTGGAGCTAAAATACCAGGACAACTAACACCTATTGATGAGATACGCGAAATGGATCTAACTCCTAAAAATATCACTGCTGCACTAGTAGGTGTTAAATCAAAATTAACTATCTTTCAACTTCAGCGCTGGATCAATGAGTATCCTGAAGAAGCGATGACTGCAATTCTTCCTGGCGCTGCACTGCAGGAGTTATGGCGAGTAGTTGGAGTGATTGAAAACTTATTATTAGGGATATCGGTGGTTGTAATATTCACAACACTCGTTGGGATGGCAGCGATTATGTTTTCAAGTTTAAGTGAGAGAAGAAGAGAAATGGCAATCTGGAGAGCTATGGGTGCATCTCCTTTCACGGTGATTGGTTTATTAATGCTTGAAGCAATATTTATTTCAATTCTAAGTATTACATTCAGTGTAGTTTTATTATTTTGTGTGTTAAATTTATTACAACCATGGATTGATTACAATTATGGCATCTTAGTAAACATTGAAATGTTAGCTATAAAAGATATGTATGTTTTTGCTGTGTTTATCATTGCCTCAATAGCAGTCAGTTTATTACCAGCAATAAGAGCTTACTGGTTTTCTATTAATGATGGTATGACAATTAAATTATGATTAAAAAAATAAAAATCTTTTTAATTATTTTTATCTTTATTCCGCTTTCTGTTTACTCAGCACCAAAAGAAATAGACTGGGATGACCTAATACCATGGACATCCGTTTTTAGTCCCGGCGAGGTAAAGTTTAATAAAAATCTCGAAGATAAGGAAGTTAAGATCCCTGGATATGTTTTGCCATTGGATATGTACGGCCGAGGTATTAACACCTTTTTGTTAGTTCCATACATTGGAGCATGCATCCATGTCCCTCCACCAGCGCCTAATCAAATCGTTTATGTAGAAGCGGAGAATCCTTGGGAAGGTCTAGCCTGGTGGGAACCTGTTTACGTAACTGGAAAAATTAAAATTGAAAATCAAAATATTGAAGACCTTGCAATCGTAGGCTATGAATTAGCTGCAAACAATATCGAATATTATCGTGGTGAAACAGGGGTTCACGGATTCTTTGATTGGTAGGATTTTACGAGTCTATTTACTTATCCTTTAAGTACTCAATTATATCTGATTTATAATCAAGAGGTGGGAACCTTCCAATAATATTTGATTGATAGTTCCTTGGTCTATCTCTTCTTCTGAGAAACCCATCTTTAGCTTTTGTATACGATGATACTAACTTTTTTAAAGATGAAATATATAATGGTTTTTTTGGGTCTATATCTCCAAAAACGTAAGTAAAACGCTTATCAGCAGACAGAGAGATTGCACAAGACCGCTTGCAGCAACTCATACAATTTACACCTCTGATGATAACGTCATCTTGTCTTTTGAAACTGTTCACAATTTTTTTTGCAAAGCGCTCGCCTCCTCGAGAATTATATTTTTCTTCTCGTCCATCTTGACAAGTTAAACAGATCGATAAAACAGGTTTAGTGTTGCTCATAAATTGCTAAATTTAATGTTATAATATAACAACTTGTATAATGCTTTTTTTTTAATTACAAGGTATGTTTAAAAAAAACTAATTTTGTAAAACATGGAAAATAGTTCATCGCAAGTACCAGTCACTGTATTAACAGGTTTTTTAGGAGCAGGTAAAACTACTTTATTAAATCGTATTTTAACTGAGCAACACGGTCGTCGTTATGCTGTAATTGTTAATGAGTTTGGTGAGCAAGGAATAGACAATGATCTCGTAGTTGATGCTGATGAAGAAGTTTTTGAAATGAACAATGGATGTATTTGTTGCACAGTTAGGGGTGATTTAATACGTATACTTGGAGGTCTGATGAAGCGTGCAGATCAGCTGGATGCAATAATTGTAGAGACAACTGGACTTGCTGACCCTGCGCCCGTTGCTCAAACATTTTTTGTCGATCAAGATGTTGCAGACCGAACTAAATTAGACGCTATTGTCACTGTCGCAGATGCTGTCCACCTTAGCACTCAACTCGGAGAACATCATGAGGCTGAAGAGCAAATTGCTTTTGCAGATGTAGTACTGCTCAATAAGATTGATTTAGTTGATCAAAGTCAGATTACCGGCGTTAAGGATCGCATTCGAAAAATCAATCCTTATACAAAAATAATTGAAACAAACAGATGTGCGGCTCCTCTTGATGAAGTTCTTGGTCTTAATGCTTTTAGTCTTGATCGCGTCTTAGAGGTTGAACCTGATTTTTTGGACTCCGATCATGATCATGAACATGATGACGATGTAACCAGTGTTTCTTTTGTTTCTGACACTCCGCTTGACTTAGAAAAATTTGAGAAGTGGTTTGGAAACCTATTACAGACGCATGGTCAAAATATTCTTAGATCAAAGGGCATTCTTGATTTTAAGAATGAAAAAGATCGCTACGTATTTCAAGGGGTTCATATGCTCATGGATGCATCTCCAATGGGTCCATGGCCTGAGAAAAGTATTCGAAATTCCCGGGTTGTATTTATTGGTCGCAAATTAGAGACAATGAATTTGAAAGAGGGCTTCGAAAGTTGTAAATCAGATTAGTTCTGCTTTAGATGAATAACGAATCTGTCATAAAATCCCGCTTTGAAGAAAATGGAAAGGTCTTTGAAACAGGCGCTCCTGTTACAGGTGCAGTTTCAATAGAGAATGCTGTTGCAGTTGGATTTGGAGACGGATCAATAAGGTTTTTTTGGCCAGATAATGATCCCTTAGAAGTTCAAGCTCACTCTGGTGCAATACAAAGCATAGCTTCAAGTAATGATGGGGTCATAACAGGCGGGCAAGATGGTCGTTTTTTAAAAATATCGACAAATGCTGAGGTCGAGGAAATTTACAATTTTGGAACGCGTTGGGTAGATAATGTAGCGGCATATGAAAGTATGGTTTTATGTTCATCTGGAAAAAATGTCTACATCTGGTCAGATGAAAATGATAAGCCAAAAATACTAGAGCATCAAAGTACGATAGGTGGTATCGCAATTGATCAAAATGGAAGGAGAATTGCTGTCTCATGTTATGGAGGAGTAACTTTGTGGAGATTAGAAAAAAACAAATGGAAATCATCAAAATTTGCTTGGAAAGGTTCACACGGTAAAGTTGGATTTAGTCCAGATGGGAAGTATCTGGTGACAACAATGCAAGAAAATGAGCTTCATGCTTGGCGAATTCGAGATAAAGCAAGTTTTGCAATGTCAGGTTACCCGTCAAAAGTAAAAAGTTTTACATGGGCCGGGGACAACCCTTATCTAGTAACAGCGGGTGCAAAAGAAGCTATATGCTGGCCATTCGATGGTAAGGAGGGTCCAAAAGGACGTAAGCCCCTTTGCATTGCAAGTGGTGGTCAACAAAACGCAACTTTTGTTGAATCATTGCCAGGGGAGAAAGCAGTTTTTGCTGGATTTCGAAATGGCATGGTTCTTCTCTCAGAATTATCAGAACATCCAAATGACGTCCTCATTCAAAATCCTACAGGATCAGAAGTATCAAATATTAGTATTTCACCCGATCGATCACATATATTAGTCGGAGACTCAAAAGGCCAAATTTTATGGTCACCTCTTTGGGAGCAGTAAAATGGAGGGTATGTTTCAGAAAAAAAAATCAAATAAAAGTGCTACTCAAAATTTAAAAAATCTAATCATAGAGAAATTTAGATTAAATGAAGATACTACTGTAAGCATTGCTGAACTAAGCTGTCATGAACCAAATTGCCCACCAAAAGAAACAATTATTACGATTCATAAAGCTAAAGGAATTACTTCCAACTTACGCATTCATAAACCTCTAAATCAGATAAAGAGAGAAGACGTTGAGACATTAAAACGTGAAGAAAATTTTTAATCTTTTCGGTGCCAGTACAACCGCACCGAAAGGATTTTAGCCACTAATGGAGAAAAACATCAAGCCAAGAAAACCTGTCGCGATCACAAAGCTTGATAAAAGTTTAGGGGTTCTAGAAAGTTTAAGCTTTGTGGTTGAAGGAATAATCACGAGAGTCGACTCACCGTTGTAGGATTGTCTTCTTATGTACTGAGGTTTCATCTTTGACTTTCTCATGTTTGATAAAAATATACCTAAAAAGCAAGGCTTAATTTTGATAAAAATATGTTCAAAACAAGATAGAAGTGTTTATTTTCAAAAATTTGCTGATATAAGAGACCGATGCAAAATGTCGTCTCAGTAAAAAATTTATCTAAAACTTACAGTAATCAATTTCAGGCGCTTAATAATATTAATTTAGATATCAAACAGAATGAAATATTTGCACTTCTTGGACCTAATGGTGCAGGTAAAACAACTTTAATTAGTATTATTTGCGGAATTGTAACACCAAGTATTGGGACAGTTGAGGTTGGTAACTACGATATTATAAAAGATTATAGAAAAACTAGGTCACAAATTGGACTCGTCCCTCAGGAGCTAACCTTAGAACAATTTGAAATTGTTTATAACAATGTATCCTACACGAGAGGCTTATACGGCAAACCTCCTAATCCTCAGCATATTGAAAAAATACTAAAAGATTTAAGTTTGTGGGATAAAAAAGACTCCAAAATTAACGAGCTTTCTGGTGGAATGAAAAGAAGAGTCTTGATTGCAAAAGCTCTTTCTCATGAACCTTCGGTCTTATTTCTTGATGAGCCAACAGCCGGGGTTGATGTCGAATTAAGAAAAGACATGTGGGAAGTCATTAAGAATTTAAGAAATAAAGGTGTTACAATAATTTTAACAACTCATTATATAGAAGAAGCAGAGGCAATTGCTGACCGGGTAGCAGTAATTAATAAAGGTGAGATGATAATAGTTGATGAGACTTCAAATTTAATAAAAAGTTTAGGCCAGAAAACTCTAACAATTGATTTACATGAAACAGTTAAGACATTACCTGAATCACTTAAAAATTATAAACTTACTATAGTTAATGAAGGTTTATCAATTGATTACCAATACGATACACAAAGCAAACAAACTGGAATAACCTCTCTCTTACAAGATATGAAAGAAGCTGGATTAAAACTAAAAGATTTAAATACAGAACAAAGTTCACTTGAAAAAATCTTTGTAGAATTGGTAAAGGAAAAATAATGAATTTTTACGCTATTAGAGCAATTTATTTTCATGAAATGGATCGAATGAGAAGAACACTTTTTCAAAGCGTGCTTTCACCTGTGCTTTCGACTTCTTTATATTTCATTGTATTTGGTTCAGTTATTGGGGGTATGATTCCGCAAATTGAAGGTGTTAGTTATGGATCATTCATCGTACCTGGTTTATTAATGCTGACTTTGTTAACTCAAAGTATATCAAACTCATCGTTTGGAATATTTTTTCCAAAATTTACTGGATCGATTTATGAAGTCCTTGCGGCACCTATTTCCTCTTTAGAAATTATCATAGGATTTGTTGGCGCAAGTGCAACTAAATCACTTATTGTTGGTGTCATTATACTCATTACTGCAACTTTTTTTGTCGAGCTAGAAATTCAATATCCATTATTAATGCTTTTTCTTTTGGTATTAACATGTCTTACATTTAGTCTTTTTGGATTTCTAATTGGACTACTCAGTGAAAATTTTGAACAGTTGCAAGTTGTACCACTTATCATCGTCACTCCTTTAGTTTTTTTAGGCGGTAGTCTCTATACTGTAGAAATGCTTCCAGAATTTTGGCAAAATGTAACTTACTTTAATCCTGTTTTATATCTTGTGAATGGTATGAGATGGTCTTTTTACGGGGCATCCGATATTAATATTTGGGTCAGTGTAATTTCTTTAGTTGCTTTCTTAAGCATTTGTGTTGCTGGCGTGGCAATTGCTATTACAAAAGGCTATGGTACTAAGGAGTAATTTCTATTTTCTAACTGTTACATAATTTCTTAAAAAAATTAGTGATGCGAATCTTTACACTTGCCAACATGAAACCTTCAAAAAAAAATTAAACATAATTTTTATATTACTAAATAGTGTCTGTAATTTTAGTGATAAAAATAAATGACAATTATTTGTCAACTTGAAATTAAAACACTATGATAATTTCATGAAAGTAAATCTTCAAAAATCTATAGGCACAATTGATGTAGGATTTATAAATAATGAAGTTGAAAAATTATATCAGCAAGGATGCCTTAAAGCTTTACTACCTCAATCCTACTCTAGTTTGTCTCAACTAGTTTTAGTTAATACATCTGGAGGCGTAACGAGTGGGGACAAGTTTAATACCAATATAGACTTACACAATACACATATGCTCGCTACAAATCAGGCTGCTGAAAAATTATATAGTGGATATGGAGACGCGGCCAAACTTAAATATACAATTAACATTGATAACAGCACTCTTTTTTGGATACCAAATGAAACAATCCTCTTTGATAACTGTAACCTGAGACGTCAAATTGATGTCAATCTTTTAAATAATTCAAATTTATTTTTTTGTGAAACAGTTGTTTATGGTAGATCAGCAATGAATGAAACAATTGAAAAAGGTTACTACTCTGATCGTTGGAAAATATTTAATGAAAATAAAATTGCTCATCTTGAGATCAATGGCTTTGAGGATAATGTAAAAAGAATGCGGGTAAATAAATTTATGCTTAATGATAATATTGCAGTTAATACAATAATAATACTCGGTTCAGAGATGAATAAATTTTATACTGTATTAAAGGATAATATACATGATGAAAAAAGTGTAACTACTGGTATTTCAGAGTGGGATGGTAAGATAGTAATAAGGAGCATTTCATCTAATAACTATTATTTAAAAAAATTTACAAAAAATATCGTATCAATCGTGATGAATGACAAAATTCCTTACATGTGGGGTGCTGCATGAAGCTTTCTCCAAGAGAGATTGATAAAATGATGGTCAGCATGGCTGCGATAGTTGCTCGAAAGAGGTTAGACCGTGGTGTTAAGTTAAATTACCCTGAAGCCGTATCAATTATTTCTGATTATGTTGTTGAAGGTGCAAGGGACGGCAAATCTGTAGCTGAACTAATGGAAAGTGCAGCACATGTTCTAAAAAAAGATGACTGTATGGACGGAGTTGCTGAAATGATTGCCGAAGTGCAGACAGAAGCAACTTTTCCGGATGGAACAAAGTTAGTCACGGTGCATAAACCCATAAGGTAAGAATTATATGATTCCAGGAGAAATAATTACAAGTGATAGTGACATAATTTTAAATAAAGATTTAGTGAGTTTGACAATGAAAGTCTCCAATACTGGTGACCGGCCAATTCAAGTCGGTAGCCATTATCACTTTGGCGAAGCAAATGAAAGTCTTGAATTCGATAGAAAGAAAGCCTTAGGCATGAGACTAAACATTCCATCTGGAACCGCAGTTAGATTTGAACCAGGGCAAACAAGAGATGTTGAACTCATTGAAATACAGGGACTAAAAAAGTTATTTGGATTTAATAAAAAAGTCATGGGAAAAATTAAATGAAAAAAATTCCAAGACAATCTTATGCAGCTATGTACGGCCCCACAACAGGAGATAAAGTAAGGTTAGCTGATACTGAGCTTTTCATTGAGGTTGAAAAAGACCTCACAGTCTATGGTGAGGAAGTCAAGTTTGGTGGTGGAAAAGTTATTCGCGATGGAATGGGACAGTCTCAGGTTTCAAGAAGTGATGGAGCAGTAGACACAGTTATTACGAATGCTCTAATACTAGATGTCACAGGGATATTTAAAGCAGATATTGGACTAAAGAACGGAAATATTGATCATATTGGAAAAGCTGGTAACCCTGATACACAACCTGGTGTGGATATTATAATTGGTCCAGGTACTGAGGTTATTGCAGGTGAAGGTAAAATTGTAACGGCGGGCGGCTTTGATAGTCATATACATTTCATATGTCCTCAGCAAATTGATGACGCCTTACATTCTGGCATTACGACGATGTTGGGTGGAGGTACTGGACCAGCACATGGAACATTAGCAACTACTTGCACACCTGGGCCATGGCACATAGGCAGGATGCTTCAATCATCTGATGCTTTCTCGATGAATTTAGCTTATGCAGGCAAAGGAAATTCTTCGATGCCTTCTGGTTTAGAGGAACAAGTTCTTGGTGGAGCAGCTGCTCTCAAACTTCACGAGGACTGGGGCTCTACTCCTGGTGCAATTGATAATTGTTTAAATGTTGCTGATAAATTCGACGTTCAGGTCATGATACATACTGATACACTCAATGAAAGTGGCTTTGTGGAAAATACAATCAATGCAATTAATAAAAGAACCATTCATACATTTCATACTGAAGGTGCTGGTGGTGGACACGCGCCTGATATAATAAAAATTTGTGGTGAACCGTATGTTTTGCCATCCTCAACTAATCCAACACGACCATTTACTGTTAACACTGTTGAAGAGCACTTAGATATGCTGATGGTTTGCCATCACCTTGATAAATCAATACCTGAAGACGTCGCTTTTGCGGAAAGTCGAATACGCAGAGAGACAATGGCTGCTGAGGACATACTGCACGATATGGGTGCTTTCTCAATCATCGCATCTGATAGTCAAGCTATGGGACGCGTTGGTGAGGTTATTATTAGAACATGGCAAACGGCTCATAAAATGAAAGTGCAACGAGGAAGACTATCTGAAGAGCAAGGTGATAATGATAATTTAAGAGTTAAACGTTACCTTGCAAAATATACAATAAACCCATCAATTGCTCATGGAATCTCTTCTTATGTTGGCAGTCTCGAAAAAAATAAAAGAGCCGATATCGTTATCTGGGACCCAGCTTTTTTTGGTGTTAAGCCTGAGATTATAATAATGGGTGGAAGTATTGCCTGCGCTCAAATGGGCGATCCAAACGCATCGATTTCAACTCCTCAACCTGTGTATACACGTCCAATGTTTGGAAGTTATGGAAGATCGCTTGAAAATTCATCGGTAACTTTTGTCAGTAAGAGTTCACTGGAAGCAGATAGCCTAAATCATCTGAATATACAAAAAACTTTGTTACCAGTAAGCAATACAAGGTCAATTTCAAAAAAAGATATGGTATTAAACGATGTTTGCCCAACTATAGATGTAAATCCTGAAACATATGAGGTTAGAGCAAATGGAGAAATTATAACATGTGAACCGGCAGAAGAATTACCAATGGCACAAAAATATTTTATGTACTGACTATGGAAATTTGTAATTCAATTTTAAGTTACTATGATTTCTCTGAAGTGGTGGATATAATTTCCCTATCTTATGAGGAGAGATTCATGCGACGCAAAAAATTAGTTTCTGACAAAGGCCATGAATTTCTAGTTGATCTTGATGAAATGAAATCAGTCTTGAGTAATCAAGCTTTCAAACTTCAGAGTGGAAAATTAATTACTATAAAATCAAAAAAAGAAAATTTAATTGAGATCAAGTCAGAAAATTTAAATAAGTTAATATGGCATATCGGAAATAGACATATCCCCTGTCAGATTGAAGCTACAAGAATCTTAATACAAAATGACCATATCATTGAGGATATGGTGAGAAGACTTGGGGGGAAGACAAAATCTGTGGTTGAACAATTTAATCCTGAAGGAGGGGCTTATGGTATGGGAAGAACGCATGGTCACCAACATTAAAGATAAAAACCCATTAGATTTAAAATCTCATCAAATTTTGCATCTTTGGTTTTCATCTTCATTTCCTATTGGTTCATACGCTTATTCGCATGGTCTCGAGGCTATAATTGATGACAAGCTTATCAAAAATAAAAATGACGTATTAGAATTTATTAAGAGTATTCTCTTTGAGGGAACCTGCAGAAATGAGTATATCTTTATAAAGGCTACCTATGATGGTATTGATATAAATGATTTAGTGCTTGCAAGCTGCGCATCTAAGGAACGTCAACTTGAAACACTCAAAATGGGCGATGCCTTCAGAAAAATTATGTCTGAGAGTTGGAACTATACAATAAATAATGAGACTGCTTTTCCAGTCTGTATTGCTCAAGCAGGGATTAAATTTCATATTGCTTTTGATGATTTAGTTGATTTTTATATTCAATCATTCATCTCAAACTTAATTAATATGTGCGTTAAACATATACCTTTAAGTCAAAAAGATGGTCAAGATTGTATGTTTTCATTTCTTGGTATGATGAAAAGTTTTCATAATACGATGAAAGAATTAAGCTTAGACGATTTACGCAGTTCAATGTTTTGTGCGGATATTTATAGTATGAAACACGAAAATCTTAAATCTAGAATTTACGTCACGTGAATAATTTTCGAGGACCTTTAAAAATTGGTATTGGCGGCCCCGTCGGTGCAGGTAAAACAAGTCTTACTGAGGCTTTGTGCAAAAATTTATCTAAAAATATTTCAATGGCAGTTATATCGAATGATATTTATACAATAGAAGATGCCGAGTATTTAATGAGAGCTCAAGTTTTACCAATTGAGAGAATTAAAGGTGTTGAAACTGGTGGATGCCCTCATACCGCAATTCGAGAGGATGCTTCGATTAACCTCTTAGCTGTAGAAGAAATGAAACAAAAATTTCCTGATTTACAATTGCTATTGATTGAGTCAGGTGGAGATAATTTGGCTGCAACGTTTAGTCCAGAGTTAGTAGATTTATCAATCTATGTGATTGATGTTGGAATGGGAGGTGATATCCCTCGCAAAGGTGGGCCAGCAATAAGAAAATCTGATTTACTAATCATCAATAAAACTGATTTAGCAAATCACGTAAATGTTGATTTGGATCAAATGAAATTAGATGTTGAAACTGCCCGATCAGGCATGCCTTATATTTTTTGTGAAATGAAGAATAATAAGGGTATAGAAAATATTGCTGAGTTTCTCAAAACTGAAGGTGGCCTTGAAATAAACTAAAATCCACTTTCCTGAATGAGTATTGAGGTAGTAGTATTAAATATGTTTTGTAAGGTGTTCATTCATGTATGCATATATATCAATGGCTTAAATCATATCCAATCATGAAAAAAATGTGTTATTATGCATAAAAGCTAGAAATTACAGTCTGTGTAACTGCTGCATTATTGCTACACAGAAAATAATTCAACATTGTATAAACGATATTACTGTTTGATATCAATGCTTTGCCCCTATCGCTTAATAGTAAAGCAGGTCATTGGTAATGATCAGCCGCTGGAGCGTAACCAGCTAGGGGCACCACTAAAATCCACTTTCTCTAATTAATGTTGATGAAACCAAATTAAATAGATTTTGAAAAATATTATAGTTTTCAGTTTGAATTTTTACTTTTCCTGCTGTTTGCCATTGAACAGTCTCAACTTCTGTACTTGTAGAAAAATTAAGCTGATATAATGCTTCTTCTGGTCGATAAATAATTTTTCCATCTCCCTTCACTTCACGAGATGCAATTGATCCACCATAAGTAGATACTAATGATAAGTAAGGAAGTTCTTCTGTCGATGTATTATTTTGTGAAACCAAGACAACTTCTGCTTCATCAAATTCATTATTTTTTGGCACAAAATAACCACTAGTATTATCTTCAAGTTTATACAAATCATTTTCGCTAATGAATGCAACAACTTTTGTGTCATTGAATTGAACAATAGAAAATAATTTTTCTTTTATATTCACCCACTGTCCATTATTTAAATACTTAAGATCTTTTATCACCCCACCCATTGGTGCATAAATGGATAGATTTTCATTTTCCTCTTTGAGACTTTTAAGAATTTCAAATTCTACTTTTAATTGGTTTTCTAATACCATGAGGTTTTTCATATCAGCCTCTGATCCAATTCGACGGTCTAGTTTTTGTTGTATCATCTTCACGCGCTCAATTGCTTTATCAACTTTATTTGATAGAGATGGGCTCATCATTGTTATTAATAAATCACCTTTTTCGACTTGTTGATCTGAGATAACAAAAATCTCTTTTATCTCTGAATCTTCTGTTGGATAGATATCGACTACTTCACCTCGATCAATCACCGCTGGAAGACTGAGTGAACTTCGCCATGGTACCAACATTGCTGCCAAAAATACTGAGAAAATAATAATTGATCTTAAAGAAGTCCAATTAAAACGCATGTACCTTCTAAGTCCCCACCACTGTTTAATTTCTCTCCAAATTGGTAGTAAAATGAACCAAACAATCTCAATTATGAACAGAATGATACCAAGAATTTTGAATGTTAAATAATAAACTAATAAGGCAATTCCAATAAATATGAAGAAGCGATATATCCATGTCATCCAAGCGTAAATAATGAAAGTCCACCGTCTTTGACTCATGAGTTGCTCCGGTGGTTGGAATTTAAATCCAAAGATCCATTCTCTAATCTGCCATCGACCTAAAGCAAAAGAGCGCGGTTGAAGATTTTCCGCTTTAAGAAAATCCGAGAGCACATAGTAACCGTCAAATCTCATAAACGGGCTAATATTAATAAGAAGTGATGATATCCAGCTTGAAGTCGCAATAAAAAATGAAGCACTTTTGATAACGCCTTCAGGGCTTACAGCCCAAACAAATGTAGCGAGAAGGGCAAGATGCAATTCTGTCAGCATGCCAGCAAAATTAATCAGTAAGCGTTTTCGATGATCAGTTAATTTATAAGCATCGGTTGTATCTGTGTACAAGAAGGGAAAAAAAACCAGCATTGCAAGACCAATTGAAGAAACTTTGCATTTATAATAAGTGGCAACATAAGCATGCCCAAGTTCGTGCAAGGCTTTTACAAAGACAATCGTTATGCCAAACAAAATCAATCCATTAACATTAAAGAAATAGGAAAATGTTGTTAAAAATGTTTCATAATTTTGGATTGTTAAAAAAATACCAATAATCCCGAGAATATAGATTATAAGTCTGCTAGTTTGCGATCCAAGAAACAATACAAAAGGCAAACTGTTTTCAAGACCATTTCCTGGTTTGAACAAAGGGATTTTAAAGAATAAATAATTATGAATAATTTTTAACAGCCAATGCTTGTTAAGTTTCTCTTTTTGAACAACTAAAGATTTCACTTCATCACCTGTTTTTTTAATAGTTAAATTATTGAGGTTTAGAAAACTGATAAATTCTTCAATTTCTTCTTGTGTGATAGAAAGATTACTTTTTTTTATTTTTTCAATAAATTCTGTCGTCTCAATTCCACTTGACCAATTTTTAAGGAGATCAAATGCTTTTTTGTTTATTGAAAAGTATTTATTCCTTAATGAGTCATAAAGAAGCCACGATGCTGATCCGTCTTCTTTCTTTGGTCCCTCACTGAGTTTCAAATCTTGTCGGATAGACGGTACAATCATTTATATTCCTAAAAACTGTCTGCTGATATTGATTGGAACTCTAAAGATATAATAAAAAAGAGATGTCCGATCTCCATAAATTTTTGCTGACCCTCGTAATCCAATACGCGGCGGCTCAATATTATCCTCGAGGCTCGCGTATATTTTATAAGCTAAAATATTCTCAGCTGTTAATTCAGGTTTGTAAGAAGTTCTTAATATTTTACCATCAATTGAGCTTAGTGGGCTACTGTCCAAAAACACCTTAACTCTTGCTGATTTTTCAATAAAAAGTGAGTCTTTAGTTGGTAAGTAGATTAAAAACTCAATATCATTTGAATTGGCAATCGTTAATATCTTTTCACCTATATTTACAGGACGACCTTGCCAATCAATAAAATCTTCAACAACAGCAACTCCCGAAACCTCCGCTTTTATGACAGAATATTTTAATTGTTCCTCGGCATAAGCAACTTGCTTTTTCTTCAACGCAACTTCAGTTGATAGTTCAACCAGCTTTGCTTTTGCCTCATCGTTTGTAAATGAGGATTGTTTAGCTCTAAGCAATTCTGCTTCAGCAACTTCTAATTCTTGTAAGTTTATTTCGTATTGAGATTTAAAATTGAGATCGTCTAATTTTACAAGCTCCATACCAATATCAACAGCATCATTTGTGTTAACTAATACTTTTTTCACTACACCATTCACTGGCGATGTGACAACTGACGGATTTTTAGCAATCACTTCAACTGGCGCAACAGCAGAAATATTAATTGGTATAAACATTGCAAATGTAATTGCTGATAATATTAGCCACTTTAGCCAACCTGAGAAGATTCTAACAAAAAAGGATAAAATCGATCCTCTTGATAAAAATGAGTCCAATGCATGGCTGAATGTTTCTGCGATGTGCTGCAGCAGTTCTTTTTCTGTATTTGAAACTTTAACAGATCGTACAATAACTAGAGAACCTAAATCACCCTTTGTTCTTGAAATTAATGGAACAACCATTAACTCGTTTGGAAAATTTTCAGGTAAGTCTAAATTTGAACCATCTTCTCTTAAATCACTTATTGAAACTTCTGAAAAGACTCCCGTTTCAACCTTCTTTTTATTTATTAATCTTTCAACAAACGTGACTGTCGGCGCTGTTCTATCAACGACTGAAATATCAGAGATCGTTTGTACATTCTGTCGACCTGTAGCAGACTTTGTAAGAAAAAATAAAAAATTATAATCAACAACACTTCTTAACTCATTTGCACAGACGAATCCGAGTTCGGATAAGTTTTCTGCTGTCCGAAATTTTTTCTCAAGAGTAATTAATCTTGCTATTTTTATTGAAGTATTATCATTCAAAACGTTGCTGTCCCACTCATGCCTGGCAGTAATGTATCATAATTTTCATCAAATTTTGCAGTAATGTCGATGGTTTGGCTGACGGGATCAATATCAACGCCGATAGTATGAATTTTGGCGTTATATGTTTGCCCATTTTCATCAATGCTGATTTTCATTGGATAACCCTCATCAATCCAAGCTAGCCATTTGCTCGAAACAATCAATTTGGCCTCAAGAATGCCAGAACCAATGATTTCAACTAATGGCTGTTGCCTTTCAATGCTTTCAAACTCGTTTACAAAAACTTTAGAAACTTTGCCATCATATGGGGCTTTAATTATGCACCGATCTGTATTGAGTTTAGCAATCTGTAATTCAGCTTCTGCACGCTTTACATCGATTTCTGATAACTGAACCTCATATTCACCAATGGATCTCATTAATGCAAGGTCTTGATTGCTCTTTAGAGTTACTCTTGCGCTCTCTAATTGCGCTTCAACAACTTTTCTTTGTTCTTCAAAAAATGAACAATCAAATTTAATTAAAATATCAGACTCTTTAAATTTAGATCCTTCATCAATTGGAATTGACTCAACTTTTGCAGCAAGTTCACTTGAGAGTGTTGCCTCTTCTGTTGCAGTTACTAAAACACGTGTGGAATATTCTTCTGCTGACAAATTATAAGGCAATAATATGCAGCACGCTGTTACCGCAAATGTTACAATTTTGTTCATAAAGGTATTTATTAACTTACTAGAGATACAATCTTTTCGCCATAGCTATCTGCTGCTTTAGCATGAAGCTTTAATTGTTCATCAAGTGGAATGAAGGAAATTTCGTCATTTGTTTCTGAATTTTCACTATCGGACTCAGTTTCTGTTATTTCATTTAGATCAATCTCAACTTCAATAACTCTTTCTTTTCCATCTTCATCTTCAGCAATAATTTTTAGTTCGAGAACTTGGAGGCTTTCTATTAAGAATGCAGGAGCTGCGGAGCCAGTTCGACCTTTTGAGGGATCGGCTGCAATTTTTCCAGTCTCAGGATCGATTGTAATCCAATCAGGCAATGCCCCACCACCTTTAAGCTCTGCTTTATACAATTTTACATTTGACTGATTATCATCTATTACATCTATTGTGTATTGGCCCGCATCCATTTGAAGACCGCTTAACTTCATTGTGCCATCAAAGTCTGTCTGTGCATTTAAATTGTTATTTTCAGTATTATTAGATGAACTATTGTTATCTCTAATCAAATTTACATTTGCATCATTATCGACAACAACTCTTGCCTGATCAATTGCTCCCCTTGCAAAGTCTTGGTCACCTTTAATTTTAGCTTTATCTAAAACAATATTAATATCTCTGGTATTTCCATCCTTATCAAGAGCAACTAATTGAACTTCAACTGCTTCAACACCTTCAGGCATGTCTGCAGTTGTTTCGCCTGTTTCAGGGTTTACTTTTATCCATTCAGGCAATGCCTCACCGTTTGAGAGCTGGCCTGAATACAATTCAACATTTTTTTGATTATCGTCATTTAATTTGACACCGACTTTTAGATCTGAGTCTGTATCTCCAGAAACTTCATTTGCAACCGCATCCATCAATCTTAAACCGCCATTAAATTTTAGAGGTCTTGAAAGAGATGCAGTATCGGCAATTGATACTGTATCAAGTGTAAAGCCGTCATCACTATCAATTGAAGATCCTTCATTAATTATTTCTTTAATAGCTGCCAAGTAATCTTTTTTTGGTTTAATTATTAATGGGTCAAAGTTTTGTGGAGCTTCTTCAACTATTTCTTTTTCACCTATATATCCTGGTGCAGGTCTTACTGTAATCGTGAACGTGAAATCAGCGTAAAGCCCTGCTCCATCTATTGCTCTGATTGTGATTATGTATGTTCCTGGCTCACTAATACTTCCAGTTAATTTATTTTGCTTTAATCTAAGGCCATCTGGAAGACTTGTTTCTGCCTCTGTTTCTTCATCAATTATTTTATATTCAGTAATATCAAATGCGCCTCGATCTGGATCATCAAAAATTTGCTTATGTCTGATATTGATTGTTTGGCCTGTGAAGACAATGGGATCATCTATAGGGTATAAGACTTCAGGTGGATCGTTTTTACCCGTAACAGTAATTGCAATTTCAGCTGCAACTGAAGTGTCCGTGTCATTAGCTGTATATGTAAAGTACTCTGTAGCTGTTTCCCCAGGATTTAATGCTTTAGCGTTATCGGCAGTATAGCTATAGCTACCATCAGCGTTCATCGTTAAACTACCATAACTTCCAGGTAAGGCTGTACCAATGGTACCTGATGTCCCTGTTTTATTTTCACGGCCAGTTCTAATTGTATCGACAGTTAAAGTATCTCCGTCAGGGTCGGTATCATTTTTAAGCACTCCTTCAGAAGCATCTTTTTCTGTTTGTGCACCTGCACCGATTTCTAAAGTATCATCAACAGGTTCTGGTGGGTCACTGATACCTTCAACTGTGAATGCAATCACTCCCGTGTCTGTTCTTTCGCCGTCAGTTACAGTATAGTTGAAATAATCAATAGCACTATCGCCTCTTTTAAGAACATTAGCTGCATCCTGATCCGCAGCATAAGTATAACTTCCATCAGCATTTAGAGTTAAAGTACCATAGGTTCCCTTCAAGGTAGTGCCAACTTTAGCGGGACCTCCTTTACCTCCACCCTCAACTTGACCAGTTCGAACTGCAGAAATGGTTAGAGTCTCTCCATCAGCGTCAGTATCATCTGCGTTAATTGCAAGCGTTGAATCTTTATCACGGGTGATTGATGAATCACGTTTAACAGTATCTGTGTCATCTACTGCTACTGGGTCATTATCATTGATACCTGTAACTGTGAATGAAAGTTCGGCCGTTGAAGTTTCATTGCCATCACTTACTGTGTATGTAAATGTATCAGTTCCGGTTTGGTTTGTGACCAATTGATCTGATTTATCCTGATCAGCAGCATAGGTGTATGAACCATTTGCATTAACTGTCAGTGTTCCAAATTCACCAGTTAGCGCCACACCTACTGTCCCATCAGTTCCAGTTCCATCTTTTGGACCAGTTCTTATGTCTGTAATTGTAAGACTACCGCTTACATCATCTGTATCAACATCGGTATCATCATGATCTAGTTCTTGATCGTCACTGATTAGTCTTGTAACTGTACCGTCCTCATCAACACTATCTGTATCGTCAACTGCTACAATTGCATCATTCACTCCAGTTATGGTAAATGTGAGAGTAGCAGTACTTGAGTTAACGCCATTGTCATCTTTTACCGTGTAGGTAAAGACTTCAGTGACAACATCATCTTTATCTAAAGCTTCCGCAGCAGCTGTATTCGGTGTATACGAATAACTGCCATTAGCATTAATAGTTAAAGTACCATAAGTTCCTAAGACTCCTTGACCTGCAGTACCTGTATTGCTTGTATCATTTGATGAAATATTAGTTACAATTTGATTCTCAGTATCTCCACCTGAGTCGTTTGTTAACACTCCACTTGCCTCATTCTTTTCAAGTAAAACATTCTCATTGACTGAAGCAGTGTCGGCTGAACCAACAGGTCCCTTACCGGTTACCACAATAGTCAAAGTTGCAGTGGCAGTAGCGCCCTCGTTATCTGTGACCGTGTAAGTAAATACGTCATTTGCCGTAGCGTTGTGTGCCAATTGGTCTGCAGCTGCTTTGTCAGCAGTATAAGAATAACTACCATCAGAATTAAGGGTCAAAGTACCATAAGTTCCATTTGTTGATCCACCAACTGAGCCTGCTGATGCACCGGTAATTGCTGTCACCGTCATGCTTGAACCTGTATCAGCATCACTATCATTTGATAGTACTCCCGTACCAGCAGTTTTTGTTGCTGTAGCATCTTCATCAACAGCATTCGTATCATTGCTTGCACTTGGAGCGTCATTTACTCCTAAAATAGTAATTGTTATGTTAGCAGTATCCGTTCCGCCATTGCCATCGCTGACTGTATAAGTGAAAACATCAGTTGCAGTAGTATCTTTTGCTATCGAGTTTGCATTATTTGCGTTGTATTCATAACTACCATCACTTTGAATGGTTAATGTTCCGTATGTTCCTGTGGCACCACCAGCACCAACAGAACCACCTGATATTTCAGAAACAGTAAGTGTATCACCATCTGCATCGGTATCATTATTTAAAACGTCCCCCGTGTTATCACCACTTTCGTTATTATTATTACTGTCGAGACCGGTAACTCCTGTGGAACCATTCGTAACTGTCAATATTTGATCTTCAGTAATGTATCCAGTTGCAGGATTGCCATCTACAAGAGGGTCATCAGCAACAGGAGCGGTATTAGTTGAACCTGTAATTGTAATTGTAAGTGTTGCAGTGTCTGTATCACCCCCACTGTGATCTCTCACTGTATAAGTAAAAATATCATCTGTTGTTGCAAGATTTGCTAAGCTTGTAGAGTCATTTTGATCGGCTATATATGTATACGAACCGTTTGAATCGATCGTAATTCTACCTTTAGAAGTTGTATATTCTTGACCAACTATAAGAGTTCCTGATGAATGAGTTACAGCAGTAATAGTAAAGTTACCTGACACATCATCGCCGTCAGGGTCAGTATCGTCATGGTCTAACTCAAAGGTTGATGCCTCATCTCTTGTTATTGTTGACCCAGCCGTAACACCATCTGTATCATCAGCTGCGGTAATTGGGTCATTTGCTCCAGTTACAGAAATAGTTAACGTTGCGGTGCTTGAGTTTTTATCATCGTCGTCTTTAACCGTATACGTAAATACATCATCGACAGTTTCTCCATCATCAAGAGCATCGTTAGTAGCTGCATAAGAATAAGTACCATCTTGGTTCATCGTGAGAGTACCATGAGTACCAGCTGTTGTTCCGCCAACTGTTCCGGCTGATGCTCCAGTGATAGCAGTTACTGCAAGGCTTTCTTGATCAAATGATGCGTTATCGTCATCATTTGCTAATACACCATTAGTAGCCGCGTTGTTTTTCTCTACTGTTGAGTTTTCAGTTACTGTTGCTGTGTCCGCAACACCCTCTGGCCCTTTACCTGTAACCGTAATGACTAAGTTAACAGTGCTTGTGTCCCCTTCACCGTCACTTAGGGTGTAATTAAATGTATCTGTTGCAGTTTGTCCTGCAGTGATTGCATCTGCACCGGCTTGATCAGCAATATACGTGTAAGATCCATCTGCATCTAAATTAAGAGTACCAAGAGATCCCGTGACATCTCCACCTACGTTTAAAGCGTTACCTCCGACAGCTGAAACGAATAGGTTTTCTCCAGCATCTACATCGGTATCATTGGCTAAAACACCAGCAGCAGCAATTACTGAAACTTGTGGGCCGTCTTCACTGGCTGTTCCGGTGTCTGCTGATGCAACGGGATCATCATCTTGACCTTGTATTGTGATGGTTAGAGTTGCGGTATCTTCATTAACGCCATTATCATCTTTCATTTTATAAGTGAATACATCAGTTTGACTGTTATCGCCTGCGGCTAAAGCCTCTGCAGCAGCGGTATTAGCGGTGTATGTGTAACTACCATCAGCTGCAACGGTTAGAGTACCATAGGTTCCAAGCACACCCTGAGTAGCATTGCCGCTATTACCTGTACTATCGGATGAGATCTCTGTGACAATTAAATTTTCTGAATCTTTTGCTGCATTATCATCATCATTGGCGAGTACTCCGGCGGCTTCATTACGATCAAGAGCACCATTTTCAGCAACTGTGTCAGTGTCGTTGACTGCTCCGGGTCCCACACCCGTTACCGTGATGACTAAATTAACCGTACTCGTAGCCATAGTATCGCTTACAGTATATGCGAATGTATCTGTTGCCGTCTGCCCGGCAACGATTGCATCTGCAGCGCTTTGATCAGCAATATAAGTGTAAGATCCATCAGCATCTAAATTTAATGTACCATAAGTGCCTGTAACATTTGAGTTAACATTACTTGCCTGTCCTTGGACAGCAGATACTGTTAAACTTGAACTAGCGTCCACATCAGTATCGTTTGTTAAAACACCACTTCCTGCACTGACCGTGAGCTGTTTATCTTCATTGACAGATCCCGTATCAGCTGTTCCAACAGGAGCATCATTCACTCCTTTAACAGTAATCGTAATCGTTGCATTATTATCAGTGGTTCCATCATCTGCTGTATAAGTAAATGAGTCAGTAACGATATCTCCTGCATCTAGGGCTTCAGCATTATTAGCATTATAACTGTATGATCCATTTGAATATAAAGTCAGCTGTCCATAAGTCCCTGATACAGCCGATCCAAGAGATCCTCCAGTGATAGCACTTACATATAAACTTGCTACACCTCCGGTGTCATTAAGCAACACATCCCCTGTATGCTCGCCTGATGTATCAGGTGTGCTATCATTTGCACTTGCACCATTAGAAACACTTAATGTTGAGCCTTCATTGATATAACCAGAATCATTGTTTGCGACCACGGGGTCATCTTGTGCAGCTCTGGTAACCACACGAATAAAGTCACCTTTTTCACCGTTATCAGCTGACAATGTTATTCTTTTATTAGAATTTGAAACAAGCCAACCGTCACTGCCCGATGTCAAACTTCCAGGCGCACCGCCAGAATACTCAAAATCCCTTTTACCAACTTTCTGAGCACTACTAGAAGGATAAGCAGAACTTCCCTTATCCGTATAACCTGACATAAAAATGGTGTTATCAGGTATCGTGAACACACCTAAAATTTCGTAAGTAAAGTCAACTATACCTCGGTCACTCGATCCTCGTCGATTGATTTCATCGTTCAGATAGACCATGTACACGTTTACCGGGCCATCTGTATCTGGATCCCAACTGTTTACAGCCACTCCAACATCAAAGGTCAGTGTGCTACCAGTAGTCACATTAGCTTTTTCCTGTGTGATGATCCATCGATCGCTGCTGTCTTGTTGTCCATTTTTATTGCCTGAGAAATTTCCTCCACCTGCTTTTAAATTTGTCGCTCCGTGTATTTCAACAGCATTTTGAACAGCAGTCACATCATTGCTCAGAGAATGTTTATAATTGATAACGCTTATATTTTGAGTTTCTACAATGCCAACATGTTTCTCTAAATCCCAATCTCCACCTTGACCAGTAATATCATTAGATGCTGCAATATCCGACTGGGTTATATCAGCGAGTTGTTTAATGAAGACCTCTCCATTTAGATCAGCTGCAACATTACAACCATAAAATAAAATATCTCCTTGCTTAGTTAAACTTAAACCAATAGTTTTTAACGTATCTCTGTAAGTATCAAGTGTATCACTGTTTAAAACAGCCGTTCCAAATGCTATCTGCCCAACACTTCCGTGACCGATGATGTGCAACGCATCAATATCTGACTTGCTAGATAAAATATTTTCAATTTCAGCAAAACCGTCCTGCTCACTTTGAATGACATATACTTCAGTATTGTTATCAAAACTTTTAATTAAAACTTCAATGTCATCAACTGCACTGTCAATGAATACAAACTGTTTGGTTCTTGCATTCTGATTTGTACTTTCACGATTAACGAATGGAAGTTTTGTATCTTGATCAGTTTTAAAATTATTTTCCTTTGATTTTTTATCTAAATCAGTTTTATTCAAGTTCGATAAATCATCGATTGTGTCGATTGCAGTTGCAACTGCAGCTCCATCGAGCATCATGCGAGGTTCAAGTGCCTGAATTAGTTTTTTGGTCATGTTAATTTTTATAAATAAAATTTAGTAATTTATTGATAAATATACCTTTTCTATATACAGCAGTAATGCTACCAAATGTAGCAAGATCGAAAAAAAAACCCAAAATGGGCGGTTATGTACACTCTCAAATTATTAAAGTTTGGTATTACTTGCGCCAGATACATTAAGTCGATTAGAGTGTATCTGGTTTTTTTAAAAAAACAGTCAAATGGTATACTCTATAAAAAAATTATTTATACTTTTCATATGTTTGGTACTCGTTGCTTGCGCGCGCGCTCCAAAAGTAATTGATTCAGAGTCATTGAGCATTTCAATTGCTGAAGAGATTGCTGAACTTGAAATTGATTCATCTTTAAAAAATATTGATTTACACACTGCAATTGCAATTGCTGTTAGAAACAATCGTGATCTAAGAATAAGTGTTATGGAGTCTGCACTAGCAAACAGTCAAAGAGACTTACAAAAATTTGATATGTTACCAGACATTGCTCTCAATGCTGGTTACTCAGAATTTACTGAATTACAACCATCAACCAGTATGACTGTTAATTATGATACAGACGCTGAGCCTGCTTTAGATGGAACTGAATCTTATACAATTTCTAGAGGCAAAGGACAGGAAACTCGAGGAATTGAATTTACATGGAATGCCCTTGACTTTGGTCTTTCATATATTAGAGCAGGACAACAGGCTGATAGATATTTAATTGCTAAAGAACTTGAGAGAAAAGCAGTTCAGAACATTACTAGAGATGTGATTAGATCTTACTGGAAAGCACAGGCCTCTGAAAATCTACTAAAAAAGCTTAATCCGCTTTTAAAAAGAGTAGAAGATGCACTAGCAGACTCTCAATACATTGAAGAGTTATTGATATCAGCTCCAATGGACTCATTGCTTTATCAAAAAGAATTACTTGATGTTCAGCGAACACTGCAAACGCAGCAAAGGGCTCTCATAAATTCAAAGAACGAATTAAAAACACTAATGGGGCTTTTACCAGGTCAGGATTTCACACTTGCTAGTAATGATACATACCTAACGAACCTTAAGCTGGATATTCAAACCATGGAAGAAGTTGCTCTTATTTCAAGACCAGAGTTGATGGAAAGTCGTTACCAGAAGAGAATATCAAGCAAAGACACACGTGCTGCGATGTTGGCTCTCATTCCAAGTTTAAAATTTAATGCAGCATATGGCTATACTGACAATGACTACTTACTAAACCAAGATACCACAGAATACGGTGCATCAATTGGTGGAAATCTTTTTGATATTTTTTCAATTGGGGCTACTAGGAAAGCTTCTAAAGCTAACCAAGAACTTATTGCCGAAAGGCATCTTGCAATAGCTATGACAGTGCTTTCTCAAGTGCATCTATCAAACATAAATTACGATCTCGCCATTGAAGAATACGACACAGCACAAAGATATTTAGATGTAGCTCGAAGAATAAGTAAACAAGTTCAAAATGCCCAAAAAGTCTCTCGATTTGGAGAGCTTGAAGTTATTCGAGAAGAGGCAAGTCTTTTAGTTGCAGAATTAAGGAAAGATTTAGCCTTCTCTGAGATGCAGCATAGTATCGGACAAATTTACGCGTCAATTGGTAAAGATATTTTACCTGAGGATCATCAAAACTTATCGATTGAGGATTTAAGCAGCAGCATAAAAGCCAATTTGGCAGAATGGGGTATGACTTATGAAGCAAACATTAATATTCCATTAGATGATCAAAACCCACAACTTCTAATTATCACCGATCCAATTAATACAAAGCAATCGAGTAATAAATTTAAAATTTCTAAAGATACATTTGATATTACTGGTCCAGGAAAATTAAGATATTCAGTCACTCAACAAGACGGTAGTGATCTCCCTCGATGGCTCGCATTTTTAACTTCAGACTTATCTATAGTTGGTAACCCACCTGAGGATGTTTCAGGTATCAAGCTTAAAATCTCAGTTGCAAATGCTTTAGTATCAACAGAAGATGATTTCATACTTCAATTTGTTGATGAGGAAACATTCCTTGCAAATGAAGCTGCAAAAGCAAGAGAAGAACTTGCACGTATGTCTAAATTAAGTAATGAAGATGAACCATTATCAATTGAGCAAGTTGAAGAAAATGCTACTGAGGAAGTTGAAGATACTGCTGTTGAGAAAGTTGTGATTGATGAAACAATAAAAGTTGAAGAAACCGATGCTAACTCAATGGAAACGCAATACGAGTTTACTAATGTGTCAGCTGAGGATTTGAATAATCTATTGGACTCTGTTGACCAATTACTTGGAAATTCTATTGATGAACTAAATGGTGAGGAGAGTTCAATAGAATTTAATAATGAAATCTTTGACGAAAGTACTGATGTGAATACTCAAGAAGAAGTAATGACTGAAAACACAATAATTCCTGAAGTGATTGAGAATGACACAATATTACCGACAAAAAAAATTATCCAAGAAAACGAACAACTGCTAGCAGAAAATGAACAATTGCTAGCTGATTATGACCAACTTTCTACTGAAGCAGCTGAAGCAAAAGAAGAATTAGCTCAAGTAATAGAGGAAAATAAACAAAAAGAGATCGCAGAAAAAAAAGCTCAAGAAGAACTTGAAGATAAATTAGCCAAAGAAGCTGAAGAGGCTTTAGCGAACTTAACTGAACTTGTTGATACGACTACAGATTCTGAAACTAGTTCATTCAGTGCTCAAGCGAGTGAAGCAACAACTGCTGATAATAATCTCTCCGAAAGTTCATCTAGTGCTGAGTATGCATATATTAAAATCGGCTCATATACACGAGGAAATTCGGCAAATAGCCTAATGAATTACATATACGATTTGATGGGTTTTGATACCCGTTTCCTTAAATACGATATCAACGTTGAAAAATTTGATAAAAATGATTTCTCAGTAGTAATTGGACCTGTTCCAATGAACGAAGCCAAATCAATGTTGGAGGAGCTTGATACTCAACTAAGTTCAGAAAATAGTTCAATTGTTGATGCTGAGCTAACTTGCAATGAAGAAGTCATTTTGATGTGCTCGATTTAATTAGTTAAATCTTCGTAAATATTGAAATAAAAATTCATCATTTCAGTGAAAGTCAACTCTTTATATTTTAAAAAAATATCCACTTCTCCATTTAGTTTTGGATAATTAATTCGATAAATATTTCTGCCTTTTTTCTCCAAATGTTTCAATTCAATTAATTTCTTACTAGACCGTCTTACAGTTTCACGAGGCATTTTTGCGGCCTCAGAAATTGATGAAAGGTTTGTTGGTAGCAAATGTCCACTTTCATACAATTCTTCAATAGATTCATATTTCAATATGCCTTTTCTGTTTTTGAAATACACGGCAGCTGAAAGTATAATGCGATCTGCTGGTAAAAGTGATTGATCACTTCCATCTAGAGTAAGAATTCTTACCCAGAAATGATATAAATGTAATCGTACTCTGTTCCATTTAGACTGAGAAAATTTTTTTGTATTAATTGAAGTTAGAGGCTTTAAATTAAAATTAGTTTCAAAATAATCCTCTAGATTTACTATGAAATCATTCAATGAGCGCATGACTGATTTATAGATATTGTTTAATGAATTTGTAAATATATATGCTTGATAAGCATCAAAATCTACAAGATATCCGTATTTTGAATCCTTGGTAATTAAAGCACTTTCTAAAACTGCATTTAAATATCTTCTCATACTTTCTTTTGGAATATTGAAATGACTTGAAAGTGAACTGATTGTAATTTTTTTGCCAATAAATTCACTAAATGCTGATTGATAAATTGAATTATTTAGAAAGTCCTCAGGATGCATATCTAAAATATCCTTCCTATACTCTTTGAATAAATTTTCGTCATGATATGCATTCGTGAATGAAAAAAGTATAATAAAAGATAAAATAGCAATGACTTCATCTTGAATTCTTTGATTCTGTGTGATCCAGTCTGTAGGACTATCATTCCAATCTGATGGTTCGTGAATAAATAGATTTTGATGACGAGAAAGTTGAATTAACAATAAAAGTGCAAGTCGGTCGTTGTCCAACTTTAAGGTGTGCTCTACGACAGTGTCTCGTAATTTTTTTAAATTAGGATTCATTCTTTAACATACCCAATATGGGTTTTTTTTACTTAAATATCAATCAACATTTACCTATTGAATAATCATCAATGCTGCGCATAATTCTCTCCATGGTAAAAAACTTAGAAAAAATCGCAAAGCAAAAGAAAATTAAGTACTTCCTTGTTACATTTGTTGATCTTTTTGGAGTGCAAAGGGCAAAACTCGTGCCAACTCGAGCTATCGGAGAAATGCAAAAAACAGGTGCGGGCTTTGGCGGGTTTGCAACACACTTAGATCTATCTTTTTCTGAACCTGATATGTTTGCTTTACCAGACCCAGACAGCCTCATTCAACTACCCTGGCAGCCAGACGTTGGCTGGATGGCAAGTGACCTGATCATGAATAATAAATTTATGGACCAGTGTCCACGTGTGATTTTAAAAAATCAAATTAACAATTTAGACAACTTAAACCTTCAAATGATGACTGGCGTAGAATGCGAATTCTTTATTTTAAATGAAGATGGTACTGAAGTTGCTGACAACCGCGATGATGCCCTAAAACCTTGCTATGATGTTGCCGCTTTGATGAGACGCTTTGATGTCTTGAGTGAAATTTGTGACTCTATGATTAAATTAGGCTGGAAGCCCTATCAAAATGACCATGAAGATGCAAATGGACAGTTTGAAATGAATTGGGACTATGCAGATTGCTTAACCACTGCAGATCGTCACGTATTCTTCAAATTTATGGTAAAATCAATTGCTGAAAAGCATGGATTGAGAGCAACGTTCATGCCTAAACCATTTACTCAACTAACAGGCAATGGTTGTCATGCACATGTGTCTGTTTGGGATAAAAAAAAGAAAAAAAACTTATTCCAGGACTCCTCTGACCAACTAGGTCTATCAAAAATGGGTTATCAATTCATTGGCGGTATTATAAAATCAGTAGACTCTTTTGCTGCATGGCTAAATCCGTGTCTAAACAGTTATGAAAGATTAAATGCAAAAACAACAAACTCTGGTTCAACTTATTCTCCAACCGCTGTGACGTACTCAGGAAATAACCGTACACATATGATACGAATTCCAGATGAAGGACGATTTGAATTTAGAGCTGCAGATGGTGCTGTTAACCCGTACCTGCTTCAATCAGGAATAATAGCAATGGGTATCGATGGAATGAAAAACAAACGCAGCCCTGGAAAACGCCTTGATATAAATATGTATAAACAGGGTCACAAACTAAAAAGAGTGAAAAAACTACCAAACAGTCTAGAGCAAGCTATAAAAAAATTTAGCAACGACACAATTGTTAAAAAGTCAATCGGCGCAAAAGTTGTCTCGAAGTATGTAAAATTGAAGAAACGTGAGTTAAAAGAATTTAGTCAAGTACTTGAAGCAAACAAAGCTAGCTGGATACGTAAAAATATAATTGATTGTTAAAATTATTTTGTGCCTAGTAAAGTAGCTACCAAGTGAATTCTATCTTCTTCTCCACCATTAATAGCTGTGTGATATTTAGTGTTATCAGTTAAATAAATGTTTCCATCAGCAGGTATGTGATGGCCAGTATGTTCAATGAACATTCGAGCGCCATAATTGGTTTTGATTGCAATATGGAGTCTTCTTTCTGGATCTCTATGCCAGCTTAAAGTGGTGCGTGGTGGCATTTTAATCACACGACATCTCCCTATTTCAAAAAATTCATTTATTTTATCATATACGTACTTGAAGTAAGTATTATTTAATTTTGGGTTAAAGAGCGTGTACCTTGATTCATCAATGTATGGTTCCCTTTCCATCTCCTCGAATGAAGAGTCTGGTTTTGTCCAATATTTACCTCTAATATTTCCTCCAAACCACTCATCTAATTCTTTCTCATCATAATTAAGACAAATAGCATTTGACTTAAGCATGCCTGGTTTCTGTTCGGAATTTTCAAAAGGTCTGATCTTGACTAAATCGCTAACAGCTTGATTTAACTTATCAACGTCAAATGAAATATTCTCAAGCCTTTCAATATATTGATTAATTGGTGTGTACATTTTTTTTCTTAGTATCCTGAATCAATATAGTATTTTCTATGACAATTAAAAGATCTACAAAGAATGAACCATGCTTAAATTGTCGCAGTTTTCTCATTAAAACTGCGAAAATTAAGTAAAATTCAGTTTTATTTGTTTGCAATCAACCCTTGGTAAGAGATAAGTAAGATTTATAACTCAAAAACTACTTTATGAATTATAGAATCGATAATCTTCAATATTGTAATTGGAATGAAGATGTATTTAAGATTAACAGGCAAGCAAAATTAGATGCCGTTCATGTCACAATTGCATATCATGAAGACTATGATGAAGTTCAAAAAAATATTGACGAATGGGACACTAATTTTGAGAAATTCAATAAACTGATTTTTCACGGTAAGTCGTATAAAGATATTGAAAAAGCTAATGAAGAAAATAAGACTGCTATTTTCTTTGGTTTTCAAAACTGTTCGCCTATAGAGGATGATATAAATTTGGTTGAATCTGTTCACAAAATGGGAACAGTATTTATGCAATTAACTTACAATAATCAGTCTTTATTAGCTACAGGTTGCTACGAAGAAAATGACAGTGGCGTAACTAGAATGGGAAAAGAAGTTATTAAAGAAATGAATCGTGTTGGAATCATAGTTGACATGTCACACTCAGCAGAAAAATCTACTTTGGATGCAATTGAAATTTCTGATAAGCCAATTGCCATAACACATGCCAACCCTTCTTTCTGGCATGAGGCAAAAAGAAATAAATCTGAAACATTACTCAGAGAATTGAGTCAATCAAATGGAATGATTGGACTCTCACTTTATCCCCATCATCTGTCGAACGGCACAAATTGTACTCTTGAGAGTTTTTGTGAAATGGTTGCCCGAACTGCAGACATTATGGGAGCAGAACACATTGGTATTGGATCTGATTTATGCTTAAACCAACCTGACTCAGTGGTAGATTGGATGCGAAACGGAACTTGGACTAAGACAAAAGATTATGGTGAAGGCTCAAAAGATAATGCAGCTTTTCCGAAACAACCGGAATGGTTCAAAAATGCTACTGGCTTTGACAATATTGAGAGAGGATTAAAAAGTGCGGGGTTCAATAAAGATGAGACAAATGGCATCTTAGGCAATAATTGGTTTAATTTTTATAAAAACTATATTGGTTAACATATGGCAATAAAAGTTCAGCACAGAGATCCAAATCAAATCATGAAGCTCAGTCGATTAGGGTGTTTCCATCAATCTAAGCTATCATTTTTAAGAAGTTTTATAAGAGAGTTTAAAGATTGGGAATTTAAAAGCGAGATCTTCGAGCTTGATAAAGAAGGTTATGGAACTGCTGTATATTCTGTATCAAATAAGGAGCGCACATACTCTCTTGTATGCTTTGCAAACAAATTAGATAATACTGAAAGATCTGATCGAGTGATAGCCACTAAATGGGATGCAGCATTCGTGATTCATGATGGACTTCCTAGTAAAGATGATATTGAAAGACTTCGTGAAAATGTACCAAGACAAGAAGTGGGAAGATGTTCATATAAGGAACTTGCTTTATCAAGAGCAAATCGCTCCGTAAGAGTTTTTAATCATGTAATTGATAGTCTATCAAATGGAATTCAACCTAATAAAAAACTACTTGCTGAAGTAGGCTACTTATATAGAACCACCGCTGTTTATGGTTCAGGTAAGTTTGGGTTAGCAGATCGATATAGAATTAAAGATCGTCCTGAAATAAATGGTCCATTTAGAATTGAAATGATGCTTGTTTATCTGGTTCGTCAGTTTACTTTTGATCAAGTTAATCACATTGCTAATAAAAAGAATCCAAATCAATCTGTTAAACTAGATCTTGAGTTATCCAGGCAACTTGGTATTGGCAATTCAACTGGCCTTGGCATGGCTCCCTTTATTATCAATCACCCAGCTCTACTACACCAATGGATATATGTGAGAGAGGAAGCTTTGAGGCAGATTAGAGAAATTAAAAATGTTTCGAACGATGATGTCGAGATGTTTAAAAAATTCTTAGAACTTTCAAAGAAAAATATAAATAATTGGAACACAGATAGTGAATTTCAAAATAATAAAATTAATCAACTAAAAGAAGATATTCAAAAATTTGAAAAGAATTGTCTAAATAACATAACAGTTGTTAAAGAATATTTTTGGAATGAGATGTATGAATGGGTGGAAGAAAATTTAACTCATGAAGGTGTAGAATATATTGTTTCTCTCATGATGGAACCATACGATAATATTATTAATTTGCTAGTACCTCAAATGAGTTCTGATGAAGACCAATATTTTGATATACCCACAAATAGAAGCACAGATCAATTGAGATCATCAATAGAAAAATCGTATCCAAATATAATTAAAATGGACTTCTCAGTTGATAAAAGTAATGAAAATTTTTGGTATATTTCAAAAAATAAAGAAGAGCCACGATTAGCAAGCCGCTTTGATGAGGTAGGAGCAGAATTAGAACAACCTCTGGCAATAGCTCGAGATATTAAAGAACTTTATGTTCGGTTATCGTCCAACAAAAATCAGAAATTATCTCAATTTTTAGACGAAAACGGAGACCTAAGACATGTTGTTAGAAGATGCCACATTGTTGAAAAGTTGCCATATGCAGAAATTCAAGACAACTCCATTGGCGCAGAGTTGATGCCTATTGATATGCTAAGACTAAAATTATCCTTTTTTGGAGCCCAAAAATTTGATCCTCGATCAGAAAAGTGGCTGAGAATTTGCATGTATCAGGGAGCACCATTGATGCATGAAATAAACAAATCAAATGACACATGGATTTACGATTAATGCAATCATCAAGTGAAATTAATACTATATCAAAGAGGGCTGCAAGAGCGGTTGGCTATTCATGGGGAGTGGCAGAAGAAGTTGGAAAATATATAAGTTCAATAGAGATGTTTGGAATTTCTGGAGTAGAAAATTTAAATAGTTATTTTAAAACCATAAAAGATATTAAACCAGAAGGACCAAAGCAAATTGAAAAAAATAATAAATTGAATGATAAAAGTCTCTGCCCTATCTACACAGGATTAAAATTAATTGATAACTACAACTCTGTAGATGGAATAAAAGTATTAAACTTTATTAACCTAGATTATCCATTGTTACTTTTACCTTTTGTAAATAAACTTTCGTATTTAATTGGTAAGAGAATTGAAATTTCTATTGATAATATAAATGCAGAATGCAATCTAAACACATGTGTACTTGCTGATCGTCAAATCAAATCTTTAATTATTAAAAAAGCTAATACAGTGGCAATTAATATTTTAGAGAATGAAGATAGTTTTTCCAGCAAAACTTGGAATGAGTTATACAAAATGTCATCAGAGACATTTGTTGAGGAAACAGAACAGTCAAAACAAACTGGGGCTGGGGCTGGCCTTCAAGATAACGATTAATACTTAAAGTTGTATTCCTACGTTCTTGAGCTGTAAGTAGCTTTTAATTGCTTGTTGACCCTTCTCGCGACTGTAACCAGATTGCTTATAACCTCCAAATGGAGTTGCGATACTTCCTGTGAACCAACTATTCACGTAAACTTGACCACCATTTAAACGTGAAGCTGTTTTTGTAGCCATGTCAACATCTTTAGTAAATACACCAGCCGCTAAACCATAATCTGTGTCGTTTGCAATATGGATTGCTTCTTCATGATCTTCATAATCTAAAACAGATAAGAATGGTCCAAAAATTTCTTCCTGTGCAATTGTCATATCGGGCTTAACATCTGAATAAATTGTGGGTTCAAAGAAGAAACCTTTTCTATCTACTATGTTGCCACCTGAGACTACTTTAGCGCCAGCTTGTAAACCTGAACGAGCATAATTTTCTACTTTTTGAAGCTGTTCCTCAGATATTACAGGTGTTAGATCAACACCTTCTTCATCACCAGGGCCTACTTTTATTGAAGCTGCTAACTTTGATAACTTCTCAAGCACCTCATCCTTGATAGATTTATGGACTATCATTCTCGACATTGCAGAACAAATTTGTCCAGCTTGGCTAAAAATTCCAACCTTAGTTGCATTTACAACTTTATCAATATCCGCATCCGGTAAAACAACAGCAGCAGATTTTCCTCCCAACTCTACAACAGCAGGTACAGCTCTTTCAGCTGCAGCGTGTAAAATTGCTTTTCCAGTTTTTACAGATCCAGTAAAAGTTATTTGAGCAACGTCCGGATGAGCAGTTAGCGCGGCTCCTGCTTCACTTCCATAACCCGTGACTATGTTTATTAAACCTTTTGGAACTTCAGCATTATGAATTGCTTGGGCAAAATAAGAAGTGGTTGCTAAAGGTGTTAATTCTGCAGGTTTTATGACTGTAGAATTTCCTGCTGCGAACGAACATGCCAAAGAACGAGCAATCATTGCAATGGGAAAGTTCCAAGGAACAATATGTCCTGACACACCGTAAGGTTCATAAACTGTATAATCCATGACCTGACTGTTTACAGGAATAGTTTGACCTTCAATTTTATCTGTTAAGCCACTGTAGTAATCAAAGTAGTTTGCTGCATCAACAAATTCATATTCAGAAGCAGTAAGCAGTTTCCCATTTTCAGCACAAAGTAATGCCCCACCTTCTTTACTGACCTTGCGAAGCTCTTCAGCAATACGTCGCATTAGTTTTGCTCGTTCCATCGGATTCATATCTACAAGAATTCGAGACTCGTATGCTTTTTTAGCAGACTCTACTGCTTGATTAATATCATCATCTTTTGCGCAAGTTACTTCACCAATGACCTCTTCATTCGCAGGATTAATAACTGGAATAAGTTCTTTAGTTGACGCATCGGTCCATCTACCGTTTATATAGTGCTGGTATTTTTTCATAAGTGAGATTCTTTCATGTTAAATACTGATCTATTTTTATAATAAGGTCAGTATTAATTTAGTTCAAAAATTCCTAGATTCCCAACTATTTTTACCTTAGTCTTACCGTCATGAATTCAAACAAGTCTGATTTTGTAAAATTCGAACAAGTTGACAAAAGTTACGATGGTAAAGAGCTTGTTGTTAAAGGTCTCGATTTAGACATAGCTGAAGGAGAGTTTCTTACATTACTTGGTCCTTCGGGATCTGGTAAAACAACAACCCTCATGATGCTTGCTGGCTTTGAAACTCCAACTAACGGAGAGATATATTTTGATGGACGTCCAATAAACAATATTCCTCCTCATAAACGTGGCATCGGTATGGTCTTTCAGAATTATGCTTTGTTTCCGCATTTATCAGTTTATGAAAATTTAGCTTTTCCTCTTAAAGTAAGAAAAGTGAATAAATCAGAAATTGAAGAGAGAATTAATAAAACTTTGAAAATGGTTTCATTAACAGGTTTTGAAAACAGAATGCCTGCACAATTATCTGGTGGTCAGCAACAGAGAGTTGCTGTTGCTCGCGCGCTTGTGTTTGATCCAAAACTTGTATTAATGGATGAACCTCTTGGAGCTCTTGATAAAAATTTACGAGAGAGTATGCAGTATGAATTAAAGCACATTCACGAGTCATTAGGAGTAACTGTTGTTTATGTTACGCACGACCAAGGTGAAGCTCTGACCATGTCAAACCGAATTGCTGTATTTAATGACGGTAAGGTTCAACAGCTTTCTGGACCTAATGAATTATATGAAACGCCGGTAAATTCGTTTGTTGCAAGCTTTATCGGAGAAAATAATACTTTCACCGGAACTGTAAAAGAAATCGCATCTGGTTCAGCAAAGATTGAAACTGACTCTGGTGAAACTATTATCGCTAATCCTATTGCTGTGAACTCTTCTGGGGAAAAATCTAGAATTTCTCTAAGACCTGAGCGAGTGAGTATTGATCCAAATGAACAACTTGAAAATAAATTCACAAGTGAGATACGCGAAATTATCTACCATGGAGATCATACTAGGGTGCGTGTAAATCTTCTTGGTAATGATGACTTTATTTTAAAAGTTCCAAACGCGAGCAGTGATTTAAAGCTTAACGTAGGCGACAAATTGGACCTTGGCTGGTCATCTCATGACTGCAGGGCTCTAGATTACTAATCCTTTGATACTACATCTAGATTCAACATTAATTTGTTGAAAAATAATCTTTTTTTTTGTTGCGTTTTTGCTCAAGGCCTTGTGTAATATTTCTTTATATAAAAAAAGGAGACGATTAATCATGTCTAGATTAACTAAACTAATCTCTTTGGCTGCTTTATTGGTGGCTCCATCTATGGCTACAGCTGCGGAAGTAAACGTAGTGTCATGGGGAGGCGCTTATACAGAAAGTCAAAAGCTAGGTTACGGGGACCCATATCAGGAAATGAGTGGCGTCCAAGTAAACTGGATCGACTACAGTGGAGGTTTGAGTGAAATTAAAGCTCAGGTCGAGTCTGGAGCGATTACTTGGGATATTATCGATGTGTATGCACGTGATACAATTATCGGTTGTGACGAAGGATTGTTTGTAGAATTCGATTTCGATAACGACTTCCCTGCTGGTGTTAACGGTATGAAAGCAAGTGACGATTTCTTTGCTCCAATGCCTAGTGATTGTGCTGTGGGTAACATTCTTTATTCATGGAACTACGCTTACAACACTGACAATGTAAATTTTGATGGAAGTTATCCAGATTCAATGGAGGACTTCTTTAACCCAGATAAATATCCAGGAGTAAGATCTATCTACTCTTCAGCTATGTCAAACTTAGAGTTTGCTCTAGTTGCTGATGGTGTTCCTGCATCTGATGTGTATGACTACATGGAAGATAATGGAATTGATAGAGCTCTTGATAAGCTTACAGATCTTTGCACAAACCCTAACGGTGGATGCATTTTCTGGTCAGCTGGTGCACAACCACCTGAGCAGTTAGTATCTGGTGAAGCTATCATGGCTACTGGTTGGAATGGACGTCACTTCAATGCCATCGTGAACGAAGGCTCACCAATGAAAATGGTATGGGATGGTCAGATCCTTGATTATGAGTACTTCGTACTTGTTAAAGGTGGACCAAACCAAGAAGAAGCTATGAAAGCTCTTCAGTACTTCACTAGTTCTGAAGGTTTAGCTGGAAGTGCTAAGCACATTGCTTACGCTCCTTTCCGTATCTCATCTCTTGATGTGATCATGGCTGATGAGCCGTGGTTCTATTCTGAGCAAGCAGGTGCTGTTGAGATTATGCCTCACATGCCTACTGCTCCATCAAATACTGAGAACTACGTTCTTATGAACCCTGAGTGGTATGCTGATAACAACACTGAAATCAACGACGCTTGGGAAGCTTGGAAAGCTAACCTATAAGGTTTAAACTTGGGCAACCTATGGGTTGCCCAAGCACCTCAAATTAAGTATCCTTTTAAATATGACTGCCGAAATAAGAACCTCGGATGGAGAACTTCTATCCGTCAAACTAAAAAAAGTTGAGAGAAGACGCAGAACTACTGCTTTTCTGCTGGCCGCGCCGCTTCTGTTCTTCATTGTTTTTGCATACGTAATTCCTATTTTTCAGATGTTGGGGCGAAGTATTGATAACGCCGAAATGAACTCATTTCTTACAGAAACACACGAGGTCATGCAGACATGGGATGGTGGTGAAATGCCTGGCGAGGATGTAACATCAACATTTTATTATGAATTAAAGACTGCTGTAGAAAATAAGTACCATGGCAAGATTGCAACTCGTTTGAATTATGAAAAAGGTGGATTTACAAGTCTTATTAAAAAGACTTCACGGAAACTTAAAGACTTTGATGAAAATGCTAACTTTCTAGATCAATTCATTGATGTACATAAAAAATGGGGTGACATTGAATATTGGCAGGCATTAAAAAGAGGAACTGACGCATACCATTTTAGAAAATATTTAACGACATTTGATTACGAACAAAGATTTGATGGCTCAATTGAAAGGATTCCTGAAAAGCTTAGAATTAATGTAACCTTGTGGCTAAGAACGATATTTGTTGCCGTCGGAGTAACTTTCTGTTGCTTTATCCTAGCTTACCCTATTTCACACTTACTTTCAGTCTTACCAACTCGTTATTCGAATCTATTAATGATCTGTGTCCTCTTGCCCTTCTGGACGTCACTGCTTGTTAGAACATCTAGTTGGATGGTTTTATTACAAAAGCAAGGAGTGTTAAATGATACCTTAGTGTCGCTTGGATTTGTTGCAGATGAGTCGAGACTTGAGCTCATGTATAATATGACAGGTACATTCATTGCAATGACACAAATTTTATTGCCATTCATGGTTTTGCCTCTTTATAGTGTAATGAAAACAATTTCACCAAGTTTAATGCGCGCTGCAACTTCAATGGGTGCAACACCATTCCATGCGTTTAGAAAAATATATTTTCCTTTGACATATGCTGGTATAAGTGCGGGTTCAATTCTTGTATTTGTTTTAGCGATTGGTTACTACATAACGCCTGCGTTGGTGGGTGGTGCAAAAGGGATCTTAATAAGTAATAGAATTGCATATCACATGCAGCAATCACTTGATTGGTCACTTGCAACGGCAATGGCAACAGTTCTTTTAATAGCAGTGCTCGTAGTTTACTGGCTCTATAATAAGATAGTTGGCATTGACAACATGAGGCTTGGATAATATGGCATTACCAAAATATACAGAAATGAGGTACAGAGTTTGGCACTACTCTTACATAGTTATCTGTACTGCAGTTTTTGTATTTTTAATTGCACCTCTTTTTGTAATCATACCTCTGTCATTCAATGCTGAGCAGTATATCCACTTTTCTGATGGCATGCTTGCATTACAGCCAGAGGCGTTCTCACTTAGGTGGTATGAAGACATGATTTATGGAACTAAGAATCCTTGGGGAATAGCAGCTCGAAACAGTGTGTATTATGCATTTTTCTCAACAATAGGTGCAACCGTACTTGGAACTGTTGCAGCATTAGGTCTTAGCAGTCGTTACATGCCTTACAAACAGTTAATCATGAGCGTATTAATTTCACCGATGATTATTCCATTAATTATTTCTGGCTCAGCTATCTTCTTTTCACTTGCAAAACTTGGATTAGCTGCAACTTTTCCTGGCATCATCATTGCTCATATTATCTTAGGTACACCATTTGTTGTTATAACAGTTACTGCGACATTAAGCGGATTTGATGATAGTATTACGCGTGCAGCTTCAAGTCTTGGAAGTACACCAACAAACACCTTTTTTAAAATTACATTACCTCTAATAACACCTGGTATAATCTCAGGTGCTTTATTTGCATTTGTTACTTCTTTTGATGAAATCGTTGTAATTCTTTTCGTGGCAGGAGGAGATAGAAATCTTACAACTATCCCACTTCAAATGTGGACTGGTTTGAGAGAGCAGCTCAGCCCGACGATCATGGCTGTTGCTACATGCTTAATTGTACTTTCGACGCTAATACTAATTGTGACTGAGTTATTGAGAAGAAGATCTGAGAGAATAAGAGGAATTTCAGCTCAATAAAAGTTATGACTATTCATTAAATATACTATAACTCAAGTCCATCTTTTTTTAATACTCTTAAGAGATCATTAAATCGGTCTTGCCCAAAGAAAAACTTGTCTTTATAGACTGTTAGTGGAACTCCATGATGACCTGCTTCTAACTGTTCCTTTTGGTTTAATTTTATTTCATCAATCAAGCTTTGCTCAGCCTCTGTTCGTTTTTTTTCAATATCATTATGATTTAAGCCTAATTTTGATGATGACTCAGAAATTGAATCATCAGAATTCCAATTTTTCATACCACTCCAAATCTTGCTTGAAACTTCTACGGCAAAATCAAGTTGTCTTTCTTTTTCTATTGCCTGGCAGTAATGACATAACTTAAATATACGTGGCTGATCGTCAGAAATTTTACCAGTTAGCATATTTTGTTTTATTGGATCGGGATTTGGTTTTTTAAATACCATACCCAGTTTGTTTGCCTGTAAAAAATAATCAAATCGTTTTGGAAGAAAATATGTAAATATGTTCTTACCTTTAAAGAATTCTGGTTCTCTTATTGCTAACGGATAGACTTGTTTAAAGTTTATATCAACACCGTGCTTATCTCTTAACAAAACGATGCGTGGTAAGATAAAATAAGAGTATGGACTTCTAAAAGAGAAATATAAATCTACTTTCATATCTAAAATATTAACCTTTCACATCCAGTATCTTTAAAAAGATCATTCACTTTTTTCTGATCATTTTCTTTAAGCATTTTATATTCTTCGTTAAGCCACTTTAAACACTTTGCCTGGTAAGGAAATGATTTTTGTTTCCATAGACATCCATCAATCTCTGTTTGCCATTCTTTATCGCCATTTTCAATTGCTTTAGCATTTGATAACTGCGCATGAACATATCCCTTTCCAATTTCTGTCAGTAAATCTTTTACCGTTGACGGCAAAGTATCAATTGATCCCCATTGTTCGTCATCTACCTCAATACCAGACTGATCTTCAATTAAACCAACCCATGCTACTGTCCTTAGAGAAACTTCATGACAAATTTCTCTTGGCGTGGGATCAAAGTTTACAAGTTGAGACAGTTGACCATACATTGCAAAATCACTTGATGAGGGTCTATTACTTATCAAATAGGGTGTTGATGTGAAATGTTTCTCAAGTATACCCAATAAGCGTTTGAAACTTGCATCAATGATAGGAGCTGTATCATTGTTGGAACCCACTACCCATAACCTGTCTATCTGCCTTTTACTTATCATTCCCTTTAAATTATCTAGCATTTCATTTGGCATCATTCCTACGGTTTGAAGAGGTAAAATTGTTCCTGCATTTTCAGCATCTTTTTGATCGTGCCATCTATAATGAAACATATATTTCGTTCCCCACTCATCAGCAAAATCTTCAATTAAATAATTTATAAACGCAAGTGCAGGATCAGATGGAATAGTGCTTCGCTCACTAACCTCTTTATCAATCCTTCTTATTAACGGAGTCGAATCTGTTACAGCTTTTAAATTTCCATTTTCATCAGGTAAAACAAATGTTGGTAGTAATCCAGGCTTGGGCTTTTCAATACCCTCTTTATCAAGATATTTTGAAGGGTCTCCCCAAATCATTTTATGAGGAATACGTTTATACCTAAGATATGAAAGCATCTTACGTGTATAGGGTGAGCCAACACCGCCGAGAACAACTAATGGATTTGGTAAACTCATCATTATTCTCCTACTTCTGAATTATTTTTGAACCGGTATCGGTTAGATCTTTTGACTGTTTCATATTTCTCATCAACTCCATAATATCGATTGGTACTGCAACCCCTTTTTTGCAAGCCGGTCTATCCTCCATCATCTGCATCCATCTTTTTACACCTTCAAGACCGTCGATATTCACACCTGACCATTTATATGTTCTTACCCAACACCAATTTGCAATATCAGCTATACTAAAATCATCAGCGAGAAACTCATTATCTTTTAAACGTGTCTCCATAACTTCAAACAAGCGTCTTCCTTCGTTTTGATAACGGTCGATTGCTGGCTGTAATTTTTCACCAGGCCAATAACGAAAGAAAACATTGGCCTGCCCCATCATCGGACCAATTCCTCCCATTTGAAACATTAACCACTGAATAACTTTTGAACGTGCAATTGACTCTGTAGGCAGTAGTTTGCCTGCTTTCTCAGCTAAATAAATTAGTTGTGCACCACTTTCCATTATTGAAAGGTTATCATTTTCAGTATCAACTATTACGGGAATACGCCCATTAGGATTCATTGCTAAAAATTCAGGCTTCTTTTGATCACCAGCTTGTAAATTCACAACATGAACATTGTAAGGTATTTCCAACTCCTCAAGAGCTACTGAAATCTTATATCCATTTGGTGTAGGTGAAGTATATAATTCAATCATTAATTTCTTTTGTTTCAATGTTTAATTGGCCTGCTAATCCTGCTTCACGGTGCTGATAAGCTTCAAGATATTCTGGATCACTGGGCATCATATTTTCACCCATTATTTTTCTTGAAGGCCATTTTGCAATAGCAACAACGTCCCATAATTCTTCAACTTTACCGACCGCTAAACGTTTTACATCTGTATGCAAAACTAATTCTCCTCCAATTTCCTTTAGATGTTTACCCATAAACTCAGCATAAATTGTATAAGCCTCTCTTCCGGTTAGGTTGGTTTCTCTCCCATCTTTATATTCCGCTTTCTCTTTGAACTTGAGAAGATTGAGCATGAATATTGGCTCATCGTCATTCGTATTCTCAAAAAAACCTTTCATTTGTTCTCTGTTTGGAAAAACACGATTTTCTACTTTCATTTCTGTTTCCTTTCAATGGTCGAGATAAAAAACATTAAAAGTGTAACAAATAACATGACACTTGTCCCAACTAAACCTCCTGGAGCAGTTGAAGTGAGATAATCCTGATCTAAATTATGCATCGTCATCGTTATAATTCTTAATATATTATCGAATACGAAAACTAGCCAGGCTAGTGATAAAAGGCTTTTGTATTTAATAAGAATTATTATTGATATAAAAAGTACTACAATCTGCGATCCACCCCATAAAGAACCTATAAGATAAATTACACTATTAGGATTTAAATTATTAACCTCTGGAAAAATTATTATTGAAGCAATTGAGTTTAAACCAGCATCTTGAGCAAACATATGGGTAAAAGACCTGAACGCTACTAATGCGAGATATAAATAAAAAAACCAAAGTGCAAATTTTAAACCCTGATAATTGTTGTTTGCTTCCTTTGGCAAAGGGGTAATAAATTTCATTTAATTAGCAAAATTGTGATTTCCCATTTTTTTACACACTTCATTAAACTGTGAAATGGTTTCATTGATAATTTCTTCAACACCTTTGATCTCATCAATTAAGCCCATCGATTGTCCTGCCAATGCTGGAGCTGCGTTCATGTCACCCTCAAAATAAAGTTTCTTAATACCAAACATTGCGGACATATCCATTTCACCTTTTTCATAAATACCGTGAGTGAAGTCAGTTTTTATTGCACGAACACAGGGTTTAGATTTTTTATTTAATATGTAAGTTCCTTGTTCGTCTGAGTCTAAAATTGCTTGCTTGTAATTTTGATGCACCGGACTCTCTTTAGATGATACAAACCTTGTCCCCATTTGTATTCCCTCAGCTCCTGCTGCAAATGCTGCAGCCATTCCTATGCCATCAACTATACCTCCAGCCGCAACCATTGGTATATCAGAATGCTTTCTAATAGACTGTAATAATACGTAAAGTCCAACTTCTTCAGGATTTTTAAATCCACCTCCCTCAGTTCCTTCAACTACTAAGCCATCTACACCAGCTTTTATTGCTTTTAGTGCACCTGCTAAACTTGGTACAGCATGAAACACTTTAATACCTGCATCTTTTAAAATATGAATATATTTTGCTGGATCGCCTGCAGATGTAGTTACAAATTTTACTTTTTCCTCAATGACTAAATTGATCATACTTTCATCACGTAAAAAAAGAATTGGAAGATTCACGCCAAAGGGTCGATTGGTGAGTGTACTCATTTTTTTGATTTCCTGCTTACACTCCTCAAGCTCGCCTGATGAAGTTTCAATAATTCCAAACCCCCCAGCATTAGAAACTGCTGAAGCTAATGCACTTCTTGCTATCCATCCCATTGGAGCCTGTATAATTGGATATTTAGAACCAAGTATTTCTGTAATTCTATTCACGAATTTTATATTTTTAATAAAGCCTAAAGTATTGACATAAACACTGTCAATAGATAATTTTTATCTATGGTAATTACACCAATTGTTAACGATGGACGCATCAACAGAAGTAAAACAACATTAAATAAAATTGTTGCAGCCACTATTTCTTTATTAAGAAAAAATAACAACGGTCAAATCCCAACCGCCCAGGAAATTGCTGTAAAATCTGGAGTTGGAATAAGAACTGTTTTTAGGCACATTGACGATATGGAAGGATTAATTGAGGAAGTAAATCGTCGTTATCTAAACGATCTTGAGAGCTATATTACAAAAAATAATCCAAAACAAAACAGCATAGATCAGAGAATTGAACATATAATTAAAGAGCGTTTTTATTTATATAACACTTACCAGCACGTATTTAATTTAACCATTACAAGTTTAAATAATTCTAATGCAATAAGAACTGGATTTATAAAATTTAATCGTATTTTGAGACAGAGATTTGAAGATTTAATACCAGAAATTAAAGTAATTAATAAAGATAAACAAAATCTGATCGATACCCTAATTTCATACGCTGCATGGTTTCGTATGACCAAATTTAATAACACGAAAGAAGAAAAATTTGTTGAAGAATTAAAGTTACTATTTTTAATAAAACTTAAATAAGATAATTATGCATCAATCAACAGTTAGAAAAACTTTATTATCTCTCATACTTATTGTCATTACAGTAATTATTCTTTTGCCATATATTCTTAAAAACTTGGGTTTACATCCAGACTATGATGGAAATACATTTGATTTAGCTGGAAAAAAAGCGCTTATAATTACAACAAGTCATGGGTTTTTAAATTATCCGGGAGAAACATCTGGTAAACCCTCTGGTCTCGCGAGTTCTGAATTAACTGCTCCCTATTTCGAATTTATAGATGCTAACATAAGTGTTGATATTGCAAGTATAAAAGGTGGAGAAATTCCTGTGGATCCACAAACAACATCATATTTTGTAAGGTCTTCATCTGATAAAAGATTTTATAAGGATACAGAGGCGGTTGAAAAACTTAACAATTCAATCAATATCAATGAAATAGATTTCTCTGTGTATGATATTGTATTTCTAGCGGGTGGATGGGGAGCTGCATATGACTTGGGCTTCTCAGATACCTTAGCTGCAGGAATTTCTGAAGCATATTACTCTGGAAGCATCATAGGAGCAATCTGCCATGGTCCTTTGGGGTTAATTAATTCAAAAGATAAAAACGGCAACATTCTCATTGCTGGAAGAAAAATGACTGGTGTAACTAACAAACAAGTTAAAGAACTTAATATTACAATGACACCAATGCATCCAGAAGAAGAATTAAAAACAGCAGGCGCATTGTTTGAAGCTAAAACCAAATTTCTTGACCAGTTTGCTTATCACGTAGTTGTTGATGATGAAAAAAGATTTGTAACTGGCCAGAATCAAAATTCAGGGCATGAAACAGCACAAAGAATTATGGAAATAATAGAGGAGTCGTCATGAATAAATTTTTAATTATTCTAAATACAATAAACGGATTTATATTTATCGTACTTGGTCTTGTTTGGATAATATCCCCTTACGATGCTGGAGCAAATTTCGGCATATTAGTAATTCCAGAAGGATTAGGTCGAAGCAGTCTGATTGGCGATGTTGGAAGTTATTTCTTTTGCATTGGTTTGATGATGATACTTGCTGCTTATACTCTAAAAAATATCTGGTTTTATGCTCCTGCAATGCTTTTAAGTGTCACAGCAATATTTAGAATTATATCGTGGGCAGCACATGATGCAACTTTTGCAACACAATTTATTATAATTGAAATTGTTCTTGTTGTAATATTACTTATTACATCCAAAAAGGTTTCTGATAATTAACTATGAGGAAAATCTATTATTTTTTAATAGTTGCGATCTTAATATTTGTTGTTGGGTTCTTTGGAATAAGAAATACGTCAGTTCAAAATTTCTTTATCGACTTAATTTTTGAGTCTCAATTAAATAATCAAGATAAATTGGTTACCTTTGAAGGTGATTATATAATTGGGCTTGTCTGCGGATCTCGAGGTCCATTGCCTGGTAAAGGAAGAGCTGAGCCATGTATCATGATAAAAACACCTGACCATATGTTTATTGTAGATACTGGTGATGGAAGTAGACAAAATTTGATGAACTGGCAGATAGATCTTGGTAATTTAGATGCCGTACTGTTTACTCACCTGCACTCAGACCATATTTCTGATTTGGCTGATTTTCATCTTTATTCATGGGTAACTCAAAATAGAGAGGGAAAACTTCCAGTCTATGGTCCAGAGGGAACGCAATTAGTTACTGAAGGGATAACAAGGGCTTACGAGCTTGATTATGAATGGAGAACGCTGCATCATGGAGAGGAAGTAGCACCATCTGATATTGCCGGCTTTGATACAAAAATAATTGATTTAAATAATCCAGTTATTTTTGACGATGGCAGTCTGAAGATAACAGCATTTGAAGTTGAACATCTGCCTGTTTATCCCTCAATGGGATTTCGCTTTGATTATAAGGGAAGATCAATCGTAATTAGTGGGGATACGGATTACAGCACAAATTTAATTGAACAATCAAAAAATGCTGACTTACTTTTTCATGATGCTTTGTCCTATAATATGATAGGTAGAGCTGAGGATATATCCGAGATTATACAACCTCAAATTTCACGAGTTTTTTATGATATCCAGGGATATCACGCATCACCTGTCGAAGCTGCGCAAGCCGCAAATGAAGCAAATGTTAAAGAGTTAATTTTTTATCACCTGATACCAGCTCCTGATAGTTTTATTGCTAAAATAATTTTCGTAAAAGGGGTAAGCGAAGTTCGACCTGATAACTGGACATTAGCTGATGATGGTACAATCGCTATTTTACCAGTTAATTCAGAGGATGTTACAATTACAAATATTGAATAATGATAAAAAAAATATCTCTTTCAGTTTTTTTTGTTCTTATTTTCGCTTTAATCCTATGGACGTACAAACTTCAAATATTTCTTTGGTCACTACCAACTATATTTGAGTTTACAAGACCAGTTGCTGAAAACCGTGAGGTCATTTGGCCAGACGGGCCATCAGAAAGAGATCCTACCTTAGCTAATAAACCAAACATAATTTTAATACTGGCTGATGATTTAGGATTCAATGATGTATCACTTTATAATGGGGGTGCTGGGGATGGCAGTTTAATGACACCAAACATAGATCGTATTGGTTTAGAAGGTATAAAATTTAATAATGGTTATGCGGCAAGTGCAAGCTGCTCTCCTTCACGTGCTTCAATTATGACTGGTCGCTACTCATCAAGATTTGGATTTGAATTTACCCCTACTTTTAAATCACTCATTACTATAGCAAAATGGGGTGAAGAATTAAACGATACGGGGTTGTCTATAATTTTTGATGATGAAGCTGAACTCACTGCTTTAGATAATGATGGTAATATTGGATACCCAGGCATGCCATCTAGCGAAATAACTATTCCAGAGGTACTAAAAAATGAAGGATATTACAGTGCAATAATTGGAAAGTGGCATCTTGGAACTGCTCCAAGTTATGGTCCAACTGATCAGGGATTTGATGACAGCCTTCAATTAATGGGCGGACTTTATCTTCCAGAGAATCATCCAGATGTTGTAAATGCTAGAACTGGGGAAATTATTGACGAGATGGTTTGGGCCAGCACTCAATACGCAGCAAGAAATAATAAGAGTGAACCATTTGAACCTCGTGGATATATTACTGACTACTACACAGATGAAGCAATCAAAGTTATTGAAAAAAATAAGAACAGGCCCTTCTTTTTATACCTATCTCACTTTGCGCCTCATAATCCACTTCAAGCTCTTAGAGACGACTACGATCATTTTCACCATATCGAGGGTGAATCCAGTGAAGAATTAAAAGTATATTCTGCAATGTTAAAAGCTCTTGATAGGAGTGTTGGCAGAATATTAGATACACTCGAAAAGAATAATCTAACAGATAATACATTAATTGTATTAACCAGCGATAACGGTGGAGCTAACTACATTCATTTATCTGATATTAATAAACCTTATCGTGGATGGAAACTAACTCATTTCGAAGGTGGTTTGCATGTCCCTTTTATGGCTAAGTGGCCAAATAACATTGAACCAGGAATAGAATTTAACGCTCCTATTCACGCAAATGATATTTTACCAACATTTGCTGCTGCAGCTGGAGCGGAATTGCCAGATGATAGAATCATTGACGGAGTAAACTTATTGCCCTTTTTACAAAATCACAATTCAGACATGCCGCATGAAACACTTTATTGGCTACAAGGTCGCCTTCAAACTGTTCTTCACAAAAGTTGGAAGCTCATTACTGATCACCGAACTGGTAAAGACTGGTTGTTTAATGTTGAGAGTGACCCCTATGAGAGAATTAATCTTGCAAGCGAAATGACGTTGAAAGTTGAAGAGCTGAAAAGACTATTAAATGATCATAAAAAGGTTCAACCTCCTCCACTATATGATAACACAATGTCTGCTCCTATATTAATTGATAAGCACAATGGGTATGCATTTCAAGATGGCGATGAGTTCACTTATTGGGATAATTAAATAGTAATTTTTATAAAATTTAATTAGACGATCGCTCTATTTGCTGTAATATTTTTTCTTTATGAGCGCAACAAATTCACTCCTAAGATTTTGGGAAGAACAAATGGGAACGTCACACCGCTCAAGTAAGCACTTTTTCAGAAAGACCCCATCTCATTATCATATGATGCTCCTTGTAATGTCAGCCCATCAAAATAAAGAAAAGCTATGTGTTGAAGAATTAAAGACAAAACTCTTCCATACATCTCGGCCTAAGTCATCAATGATGATTAATGAGGCTTGTGACAGAGGTTTCATACATTTAGAGAAAACAGAGAACGATAAAAGACGAAAAACAGTCAAACCAAGCTCAGAATTGATAAAAGAATTTAAAAATTATCTTAATTCAATGAAAAATATCAATTGGAAGTCTGAATAATAAATTTAAGAAAAAATTTTTTCAAAAAAATTAGACATTTCTCGCCATGAATGCTGATCGGCATACGCATCATAGAATAATCCTGAGTTTCGATCATTAGCTGCAGGGTTTGTAAAGGCATGTCCAACATTGCCGTAGGCATGAATTTGCCAATTTGCTTTTTTTGAATTTAATTCATCAGCTAAATCAATCATATTTTGTGGAGTGGCCATGGGATCATCGTATCCATGTAGAATTAAAATCGATGAATCAATTTTTATTGTACCTTTTAATTGCTTTCCTGAACTTGCCGATGGTGCGTCATATAATCCATGAAAACTAACAACCCCTTTTACATCTTCACCTGCCCTAGCCAAATCAAGTGCACATTTTCCTCCAAAACAAAATCCAATTGCTCCAGTTTTGTTTTCATCAACTTTATCAAAATTCTTGAGGGTTTCAAAAGCATGGATCATTCTTTGTTGAAGTAAAACTCGGTCAGAATTAAATTCATTCATCAACTCCATTGACTCTTGGGGATTTGAACCTCTTCTTCCCTGTCCATATAAATCCATAGCAAATGCAAAGTACCCAAGCCCAGCAAGTTGTTCTGATTTCTTGATATCAAAATCAGAATGGCCTCCATAAGCATGACAAACGAGAACTCCTGGTCTTGGTGTGTCAAAACTATCTTCATAACTTATTGAACCTTCAAATTGCACACTAGAATTAGCAGATCCATAAACTAGTTTTTCTGTTTTGATCATACTTATAAGATACCCTCATATGAGTTAATGTAAAGTTGCTTCATTTCATCAAAACTTATATCGCGTGGGTTTGGTCCCGTGGATGGATCTTTCAGGGCCATTTCACTAAGTCGCTCAAAATCAAATTCTTGATTAAGCTCCTTCAGTGTATGAGGAATAGCGAGTTCATCTCTTAGCTTCAATATCCAAGACAGAAATCCATCAAATGTAGAATTTTCTAATTCTAAGTATTTTGTTAATAGTTGTATCCTCTGATTTATAATCGGTTCATTAAACTTAAGTACATATGGCATAAATATTGCATTTGAAAGACCGTGATGAATATCATTAACTGCATTTATAGGATGAGAGAGAGAATGTATTGCTCCTAGTCCTTTTTGAAATGCAGTTGATCCCATTGATGATGTTACTAACATTTTTGATCTTGCAAATATATCATCTGGATTTTTATATGCACTTATAAGACTATCTTTCACGTTCTTCATCCCTTCTAGTGCAATGCCATCCGCCATAGGATGAAAACCTCTAGCACAATATGCCTCTAAACAATGAGCTAAAGCATCCATACCTGTTGCAGCTGTGAGATGAGGTGGAAGAGATAAAGTTAAATTTGGATCAAGTATTACAAGGTCTGGTAAGAACGAGGGATGAAATATTATTTTTTTTGTCTTGTCACCTTCGTCTAAAATAAGTGATGCGCGGCCTGTTTCAGAACCTGTCCCAGCCGTAGTTGGTATCGCAATTACTTTTGGAAGTTGATCTGTAATTGCCCTTGTCCAATTATCCCCAATATCTTCGAAAAACCATAGGTTTTCCTTTTGTTTTGTCATAAATGCAATTGCTTTACCAGCATCAAGAGAACTGCCTCCACCAATCGCTATTACACCATCGTTATTGTTAGACAAAAAATGTTCAACGCCGTCCATTACGTTCTTGCCTGTTGGATTGCCTTTTATATTTGAGAATATTGAGTGTTTGATTTTATTATTTTTTAATAATTCAACAATTTTTGTAAAGTTTTTATTAGTTGAAAAATCAGGATCTGTAACGAGTAGAGGATTTTGCATGCTGAGAGATTCTAACGCATTTGCAATCTCTAAAGAACGGTCTAAACCGAACCATATTGGGGTAGGATAATGCCAAGTTACATTTTCAATTTCACTCATACTTTTCTATAGTGTGGGAGGTGTAGATTTTTTTGAAGAACCTAAAGCATAAAAACTAATTGCAATAATTATTATCAAGCCACCCATTAAAGTTATGTTTGAAGGAACTTCGTTTACTCCAAATAGAGGTATCCAACACCAGATGACCCCACCCACAACTTCAGTTAAAGAAAGTAACATAAATTCTGCTGCAGGAAGGTAACGTGCACCTAAACTTAGAAGAATAAGACCAGTTCCCACTAAGGTACCATGAAGCATACTCAGAAAAATATTTTGTATAGGCATTGAGTAACTATCTGAAAATAAAACAATCATAATTATTGAAAAAAGTGAGCAAGTAATGCCTGCAATAATGATTGTTGTAAATTTAGGCGTATTTGGCTGCCATCTGAGAGTCGTCGCAAATATTGCAAATCCAATGGAACAGAATAAACCAAATACCCAACCTAAAAAAGTTCCTGCATACCAGTCGTTATAAGCCATTAGAAAGATACCAAACAAAGAAACGAAACATGCAATCGCAGTTGTGATGCCAACTTTTTCTTTTAGAAAGATATATGCAAAGAGACCCGCAAATAATGGTTGTGTGCCGATCATAAATAATGTGGTAGCCGCAGAGGTATAAGTCATTCCAAAAATAAAAAATATAAAAGCCGCAGCAAGACCAACTCCACCCAATAAACCAGATGATCCAACTCTATTAAAATTATGATAGAAAGATATACCTTCGTTATAGAGCAAATATATCAACAAGATTGTTGCGACAACTATACCTCTATAAAAAAGATAATGCCATTGATAGACCTGAGCATCTACCATATACCTAACGGTAGGTGCTCCAAAACTCCATATCAAACCAGCAGATAGTGCCAGTATAAAACCTATTAAATATGTTTTGTTATTCTGCTCTGTCATATAATCTACTGCAGAATATATAAATAATAGCCTTATGACACTATAAATGACTAAAGATAATGAAATAACAGCATTGGGTGAGTTTAATAAAAAGTTCGAAAACACATTTGAATTATTTAAGAAAAACTTGGAGAATGATGAAGAAGTGGGTGCATCTTTTGCCGTTTATCAAAATGGAGAGGTTTTGGTGAACCTTTATGGCGGCTATCGAGATCGTGATAAAAAGAACAAGTGGGACCAAAATACAATAGTGAACATCCATTCGACCAGTAAGGGTATTGTTGCGATGATTGTTGCTAAATTGATTGATGAAAATAAATTAGATTTAGAGAAAAATGTTGCTGACTACTGGCCTGAGTTTGCAAATGGTGGAAAAGAAAATATAAAAGTAAAGACATTACTCTCTCATCAAGCAGGTATGTATGGATGGAAACAGCCCATAGATGAAACCGATTTTTATAAATGGGATTATGTAGTTGATCTGTTAGCAGAACAAGAGCCCTATCATAAGGCTGATGAAAAAATATGTTATCATCCAAAAACAATTGGTTTTTTAGTTGGTGAATTAATTAAACGAGTAACTAATAAATCAGTTGGTAAAAACTTGGAGGAGTTACTGAATAGTCCTCTTGAAACTAAATGTTTTATAGGTACACCTTCAGCATATCATGACAATATTGCTGAACTAATTAGTTCTGAAAGTCTTAGAAAGGCTTTTAGTGATCCGACAAATGTAGATGAGTATCTTATTACTGCGTTTCTTAATCCTGCAAACAGAACAAAAACAGCAAACACAGCTGAATGGCGACTTGCGGAAATTCCAGCTATGAACTGTCACTCTAATTCAGGGTCACTTGCAAAAATTTATGATTTTTTCTTATCACATTTATCAAATAAATTTATTTCATCAAATACCTTTGAAACTCTTACTTCAGCTGCTGTAAGTGGAGACGATCATGTAATGAAGTCGCCTATGCAGTGGTCACATGTGGGTTACAGTGTCGGTGGTGGTAAATTATTTGGCAAAAGCAGTAAGGCATTTGGTCATACCGGTTGGGGTGGTTCTATGGCATTTGGTGATCCTGAAAATGGAATTAGCTGCGCTTACACTATGAATTTATTAACTGGTTCCATGCTCGGTGATCAGAGAGCGTTAAAATTAGTTGAAACAATATATGATACTATATGAAAATAAGTTTTAGATCAAAATTGTTTTACGGTGGTGGTGATTTTGCCATTAATATAATGTGGCAACTGACTGTCTTCTACTTACTATTTTTTTATACAGATATTTTTGGATTATCACCTGCAGATGCTGGTTTAGTTTTCTTTATAGCAAAAATCTGGGACGCATTTACCGATCCAATCATGGGGTATATTGCAGACAATACATCAACCAGATGGGGGAAGTTTAGACCTTATATTTTGTTTGGATCAGTTCCTGCACTAATAATGATTATTCTTTGTTTTACATCACCCGATTTATCACAAACGGGTAAATTTTACTGGGCCCTTTTTACATATATTACATTCACTACTTTATATACCATCATTGCTATTCCAGTTGGTTCGCTCATACCAGCAATGACACAAGATAGAGATGAAAGAACGTCACTCGCATCTTTCAGATTTTTAGGTGCTAGCTCTGGATCAATTGCAGTTGCAGTTCTTACATTGCCCCTGGTTGGACTTTTTAGCTCACCACAGTTTGGATTTCCAATTGTAGTAGGTTGTTTGGCAGTGCTTGGGGCTATTTTTGCCTTTCTGTGTTTTTTTAATACTAAAGAAGTTTATTCTAAACCATACGAAGAAACCATTGGTATTAAGAAAGTTACCAAAATGGTATTTAATAATTATCCATTACATTTCGTGATACTGGCACTTTTAACAACTTGGGTTGCAAATAATATAAAGCAACTAACAGTTGTCTACTTTGTTAAATATAATCTGCAATTAGAGGCTTACTTTAGTCCAATTTTGCTTGGTGTGATTCTGCAAATTATGTTTGGCGCATATTTAGTTAACTTAGTAAAACATAGGTTTGAGAAAAAGACATTATTCATGATTGGGACATTTCTCTACGTAATCACAGATTTAATAATCTTTTATATTACTGGGTATGAAAACTTTTGGTTATTAGCTTTTATTGCAACCTTTGGCTTCATTGGTTTCGGTATGGCAGGTGTCATGGCCTGGTCAATGATAGCTGATACAATCGAGTACGGGGAATGGAAATCTGGATTTCGTGCTGAAGGAGTCCTAAACGCAGCTCACGTATTCGTTTTTAAATTAAGTGTTGGTTTCAGTGCATGGCTTGCTGGTGTAATTCTTGAAAGCACAGATTATGTGGCAAATGCAATAGATCAAAGCCCAGAAACATTGAATGGTCTATTTATTATGGGATATATTTTTCCAGCTGTTGCCGGAACTATAGCAATAATAGTTACGTACTTTAATAGGTACGATAGTAACTTTTATGAAAGAATATTTTCTGAATTAAAACAAAGACAAAGTTAAGTTATGAACACAGTCTCGATTGGTGAGGGCTTTGGCAGAGTTAACCTAATTGGAGAGCATTTAGACTATAATGGTGGACATGTTTTACCGTTACAAATCAAGAACTCAATTATCTGTGAGATCGTTGAAAATAAAAATAGTGAATCTATTTCAATAGTTTCAGATAAATACAAAAATTCTTTAAATGTTAAGAATCTCGAAAAAAGAAATAATTGGGCAGATTTCGTTATTGGATCATGTCTTTATTTTGAGAAGAAGTTTTCAGTTAAGATTAACAATATCTCAATTTATATCAAAAGCAGCCTTCCATTGGGAATCGGTCTCTCTTCCTCTGCTGCTATCACCGTTAGCACTTTAAAATCACTAAGTTGCTATTTTCAAAAAAATTTGGCAGATGAAGATTTAATTAATTTAGCATTTGAAGTTGAAAATGATTTTGTTGGTGTGGGCGGTGGAGTTATGGATCAATTTGTATCGGTCTTAGGAAATCATTATGAAGCTCTTTTTCTTGATACTTTTAATAAAAATTATGAATTGATACCAATTTTTCAAGATTATCAATTTCTAATAATTGATAGCAATACACAAAGGATTTTATCAAATAGTGAGTTTAACAAAAAAAAAGAATTATGTCTCAATGCTGCAAAAAAAATGAAAATTCAAAACCTCTGTGCAAAAATAAAAATTGATGAAAATGATATTCAATTACTTTCAGATGAAGAGCTTAATGTTAGTAAACATGTAATTGAGGAAAATTTGAGAGTTGTAAAAGCAGCTCAATATTTAAAAGATAATAATGCTAAAGAATTTGGAAAATTAATGACAGAAAGTCATATTTCTTTATCACGACACTATAGAGTTTCAACTGATATTTTGAATAAGTTGGTTGATCTATCTAATTCCTTTGGCGCTTTAGGATCTAAACTTACTGGAGCTGGTTTTGGTGGAGCAATCGTAACATTAGTAAAAAAAGAGCTGGTTGAAGAACTTAAAAAGTATATTCTTGATGGGTATCCAAATGCTAAATTTATATAATTATGAAACTTAATTTACCAAAAGACTTTATATGGGGTACAGCGACTGCTGCTCATCAAGTAGAAGGAAATAATACAAACTCAGATTTTTGGCTGCTTGAAAATACAAAAAATACCACATTTGCTGAACCGTCAGGAATTGCTTGTGATCAATTGAATAGATATGAGGAAGATATTAAACTTATGTCATCTCACGCAATACAGTCCTATAGACTATCTATTGAATGGGCTCGTATCGAAGAGTCCGAGGGAAAATTTTCAAATTTGGCAATTGATCATTACAAAAAAGTTTTAGATTGTTGTCATGAAAATAATCTTCAAACGTGCGTCACATTCCAACACTTCACTTCCCCACTTTGGTTTACGGCTAAAGGAGGTTGGGAAAAAAAGGAAAACGCAGATTTATATGTTAAATATGCTGAATTTGTAACAAAAGAGCTGGGTGACCGTATAGATACTGTTTGTACAATAAATGAGGCAAATCTAACTGCATGTTTTGCACACACATTTCCTAGCTACCCTGAACAAGGTATGAAAACAATCATGCCATTTTTTGAAGATGCTGCTAAATCATGCGGGTCAACTCTAGATAATTTTGGCCCATTCCTATTTGGCCATCCCTATAAAATACGTGACTGTATGATGGCGGCGCATGTAAAAGCGTTTCCAGTTATCAAAGGTCTACTTACAAAAAATCAGCCTGTTGGTATTACACTTTCAATTATGGATTACCAAGCAGCTGAAGGAGGCGAACAAACACGCGACATTGCTCATGCTGAAACTGTAGACGTGTGCTTGGAACAAACTAAAGACGACGATTTCATTGGTATTCAAACTTATACACGTCACACCTATGGTCCTGAGGGAATCATGAAACCTAACGTCAATGATGAAAATATGCTTGTTATGGGATATGAATATTATCCTGAGTCATTAGAAAATGTATTGAGGTATGTTGCTCCAAAAATAAATTGCCCGATGATTGTGACTGAAAACGGAATTGGCACAGATGATGATAATCAAAGAATAAAATATGTGACTACAGCATTAAAAGGACTTCAAAGCTGTTTAGATGACGGTTTAGATATTCGAGGTTATTACTATTGGTCATTTCTGGACAACTTTGAATGGATATATGGTTACAAACCGCGTTTTGGTTTAATCGAGGTAAATAGAGATACTTTAGAAAGAAAAAGCAAAGAAAGTCTAAAATTTTACGAGCAAGTTATCAGAAACTCTCAATCCTAAATTTCGTTACTCTCTGCCTGAGTAAGAAAACATCCATTAATCAGCCATTCACCGTCTTCTTGTTGCTGCATTGAGTAAATTGCAGTTACGAATTCACCTTCGGGATCAACTAAATATACTTCTAGGGAAGGTACTCCATCTTTAAGTGAAATCTTACCAAAGTTCACACTTTTGGGACGATAAACAGCCTGATATTGGCCTACTACCATTTCACCAAATACTTTTGAATTAGGAAATATTTTCTTGATAATCGGTGATGCAAAAGAATAGGCTTTCTCAAAATCATCATCTTGAAATGCCTGCAGCTGCTGACTTACAACAGAAATAATCTCTTGTTCATCCTCATCAGTAAGTGAAAATGCAGATGTGCTTATTAAAAGGACAACTAAAAATGGAAGTACTAATCCTTTGACAATCTTAGTCGTCAACATCGGCAAATATTTTAAGCTTTCTTGCTTTTAATATAAGAACAGCTATGGCAATCAATAAAATGGCACCACCCTCGTAAAGCAACATGCTTGGATCCATAGTTTTGCCCTGTAAGATTATTAAACGTGCAACAGCAGTAATAGCAATAAACAGCGGTATACTTATTCTAATTCTATTTAGTGTCCAATATTCTCTAATCATTTGTATAACTTCGAGATAAATAAATAACAAAAGCAAGTCAGCAAGTTCGACAAGATTTTTCTCGTACATTGCATATATTTCGTAGCCAATAGCTATAACCGTAGCAAAAATAATTATTACCAGAGCTATTTTTTCAATGTATTTAATTGTATCTATCATAAAATCTCAAAAAGACCTGCTGCTCCCATCCCGCCACCAACGCACATTGTTACAACAGCATATTTAGCGTTTCGTCTCTTACCTTCTATTAAAATATGTCCAGTCATTCTAGAGCCAGTCATACCATATGGGTGTCCAATAGAAATTGATCCTCCGTTTACATTTAATTTCTCATTATCAATTCCTAGCTTGTCTCTACAGTATAAAACTTGAACTGCAAATGCCTCGTTAAGTTCCCATATATCGATATCATCTACCTTTAAGCCATGTTGCTCTAGGAGCTTTGGGACAGCAAATACTGGTCCTATACCCATCTCATCGGGCTCACAAGCTGCAACAGAAAGTCCTCTAAAAATTCCCATAGGCTCAATATTTCTTTTTTCAGCTTCTTTAAGATCCATTAACAAACAGGAAGATGCTCCATCTGACAGCTGACTAGCATTACCCGCAGTAATATATTTATCAGGTCCCATAACTGGCATTAAACCAGCAAGGCTCTCAAGTGTAGTTTGTGGTCGATTACACTCATCTTTATCAACTGTTACTTCTTGTTCTGTAACTTCCTTTGTTTCTTTGTTCATTACATCCATTTTTGTCGTTAAAGGAACAATCTCGTCTTTAAACTTTCCTGCTGTTTGAGCTGCAGCTGTTCGTTGTTGACTTTGTAGTGAATATTCATCTTGGTATTCTCTGCTTACTTTGTATCGATCTGCTACAACGTCTGCAGTATTAATCATAGGCATCCATAATGCAGGACAAATCTTTTGAAGTTCAGGCTCAATAAGATGTTTCATATTCATGTTTTGCTGTGTCATGGAGATTGACTCTACTCCCCCACCAATAGCTACTTTAATTCCATCGACAATAATTCTTTGAGCGGCTACCGCGATTGATTGTAAGCCTGATGAACAAAAACGATTTATAGTAGTTCCAGGAACAGTTACAGGGCATCCTCCAGCAATTGCAACATTTCTTCCAATATTATGACCTGTTGCTCCCTCTGGTTGTCCACATCCAAAAATTACATCCTCTACTTCTCCAGCTTCAACTCCTGCTCTTTCAATAGCATATTTAACTGTATGGCCACCCATCGTAATACCGTGAGTTTTGTTAAATCCACCTCTCATAGCTTTTGCTAATCCAGTTCTTGCAGTTGAAATTATTGCAGCTTCTCTCATACTATATTGCCCCTATAAATATTTAGAAAACCGTAAGATAGACTTTTTATTAAAAAAAAAAAGTTTAAAATTATTTAAAAAAATATATCAAAAATACCCTCAATTTTGGCAAATATTTTTCTTTATTCTGCTTGACCATATCCGAATTGAAGTCTAGAAAGTCGCATTCTTTGTATTAGGGAGAATCTCTATGGTCATGTTAAAGACAGAAATATCAGCGCCAAGTTGGGTACCAGAAGGATACAAAAAACTTGGATGGCATGCTGGCTTTGATGTTTTGATTGGACCAATGTATTTTAAGCGAGAAGAGAATAACCAATATAAATTCATTACTAAAATTTTGGATAAGCATCTCAATGCTCATGGTATTGCACATGGTGGCTACTCTATGTCATTAGCAGATATTTTCCTAGGTTCTATGGTATTCGCTGCATGTGGAAAAAAACCTTGCAGTACTATTTCACTGAATTGTAATTTTGTAAGTCCAGGTCTTCAAGATGATATTGTTGAATGTGATGCTAAGGTTACAAGAACTACGAAATCACTCGTCTTTATTGAAGGTAATTTAATCTCACAAGATAAAATTATTTTATCCGCTTCAGGTATTTGGAAAATATTGAGTCAATAATAATTCATAAATCGGTCAAGGCTGATATAAGTTTTCATATCATTAATTTTATTTGATTTAAGCAGTCTTTTCACTTCTTGAACTGAATAAATTTTTGTCTCTAGGACCTCATCTTCATCAAAATTTGTTTCACTCTTCTTATAGCAATGAGTTAGATAGCAGTGCACTAAGCAAGTGTTATATGCTGGTGTTGAATAGTATTTGCCAATCAGTTTCCAATTTTTTCCATGATAACCCGTTTCCTCAATTAGTTCTCTTTTAGCGCAACTTAATGGCTTTTCCCCTGGATCAATAGTTCCAGCTGGTACTTCAAGCATGATTTGATCTGATCCATAGCGATATTGTTTGAGCAAAACTATAAATTTCTTATCAATTATTGGAACAATACAAGTGATGCCGTTATGAACAATAAGATCTCTGATAGTTTTATTACCATTTACCCATTCAACTTCATCAAAATGTAAATCAAAAACATTCGCTTTGATTTTTTTCTTTGTTTGAATAAATTTTGCTTTTCTTGAAGTCATTTTTGAAAATCTCTCATATTAATAAACTTAACCTTTGAGTGACGCTGTTCAATTAGATTGATCAGGTCATTTGGCGCTATCGATACTGTTGATGTATTGATTAAAGGATGAAAATTCACAATTTTATACTCCATAAACTCTTGATCGAAAAAAAACTTAACTTTTTTTTCTTTATCATTCAATAATCCAAATGGAGATACTGATCCAGGTTTGATACCAAGAATGTTCATTAAATAATCCTCATTTGCAAATGATAATTTTTTTGAGTTTAAAGGCACTGATGCTTTTTTTAAATCAGCAATGATATCCTCAATAAAACTTACTAAAAAAAAATTATTTTTTTTATCTTTTAAAAAAAGATTCTTTGAATGTGCACCATCAATTGAACCTCTAAGATTTTTAGAGTCTTCAACTGTAAACAGTGGTTTATGTTCTGTAATCTTGTAACTAATAGAATTTGAGTCTAACAAATTTATTAATGAATTTTTATCAAACATTAAGCAAGAGAACTTAATTTTTCTTTATACTTTGAGTCAGGCATTTGATTAATAAGAATTCTAAGTTGTTTCTTTGTAATCCATCCATTTAGATATGAGTCCATTTCGATAGATCCTAACAGCTTTTTTTCCTTTTTTTGATATCTGTTAATATAGTTTGAAGCTTCAAGCATTTCTTCAGCATCACCAGTGTCAAACCACTTAACATCTTTTTTTAATGCAAAAATTTTTAAAAGCTTCTTTCTTAGATAAGATTGATGAACATCAACTATTTCTAATTCTTTTCTTTTGGAGGGCTTTAAATTCTTAACAATTGATATAGAATCCTTGTCATAAAAATAAAGACCAGGTATTGTAAGGTTACTCCTTGGTTTTTCTGGTTTCTCAATAATTGATTTTATATTTTTTTCTCTATCGTATTCAATCACTGCTGATTTGTGTGGATATTTTGTTTTTACAGCTAAAACAGCAGCTCCATCCTTAACTGACTGAACTTTTTTTAAAGTTGATGTGAAGCTCTTGCCAACAAATAAATTATCAGCCAAGGCTAAAACATATGGTTTTTTATTAATAAATTTTTTGGCAATATTAACTGCATCAGGAATTCCAACTTGTTTTTTTTGAAATGTGTAACTGAATTTCATGCCAAGCTGTTTTCCCGAGCCAAATAGTTTTCTAAATTCTGGTATATCTTTCTTTTGAGATATAAATAGCACCTCGCGAACACCAGCCTTAATTAAGTTCGATAACGCGTAATAAAGTAAAGGTTTGTCATATAAAGGCAGAAGAGGCTTCACTGTTACTTTTGTTGCAGGCGAAAGTCGAGTTCCCTTGCCGGCAGCGAGGATAATGCCTTTTTTAAATCTCATTTAAATTTAAATTGTTTAAAATACTATTTACTTGATTTATGTTTCAAGAAATTTTTGTCCCTTAAATTCCTATACTCAGGCTTTTTCTTTTGCATTTTTGACATCATTGTTGTCATTACATCTTCCTTGTGCAGTGTAGCTGCGTTCCATAGCGCCACATTATCTAAGCCTTCTTTAACAGAGTGATCTCTTGAATAATTGAGAACTTCTTTTGTAACCCACATCGCAAGTGGTGTTTTTGACGCTAATTTTTCAGCTATTTCAAAAGCACTATCAATCATTTCTTCATGACTTTCATGTAAAGAGCTCACAAGACCAACATCTTTAGCTCTTTCAGCAGATACCTTTTCTCCCATCATAGTCCATTCACGTGCGATACCAGCAGGAATAATTTTTGGTAATCTTTGGATAGTTCCTATATCTGCTGCTAAACCTACATTTATTTCCTCAATTAAAAAAAACGCATCTTTTGTACAAAGTCTTATATCAGCGGCAGTGATTAAATCGATACCTCCACCAATACATCCTCCTTGGACAGCAGCGACAACTGGAAATCTCGCATCTTCTAAACATGAAGCAGCACGTTGAAGAAACCTTAACTGTTGAATAAAATATCCTCTACTTCTGCCAAGCTCCTGGTTTGTTTCATGTTCGACCACATCATCTTTAAACATGCTAAGGTCTATTCCAGCAGAAAAGTGTGGTCCCGTGGAAGATACAATTAAAGCTCTAATCTCTCCACTATCATCCAGCTCTTCAACTTCCTTTGGAAATAATCTCCAAAAATCCTCGTTCATTGAATTTCTTTTTTCAGGCCTATTGAACCTAATATGAGCAATTGAATTATTTATTTCAACATCAAAGGGTTTTGGCATATTTTTTTCCTCGCTTTAGATAAGTGATATATATAAAGTATATATACATTTAAAAATTAGAGAAATACATAAAAAATGGCTATTAATTACGAAGAAATAATGTCCATGACTTCAGAAAACATTGAAGTTTCCTACACTGATAAAGACTCAATTCTCTATAGTCTAGGTGTCGGTCTTGGGAATGACCCAATGAATTTAAATGAATTAAGGTTTGTCTATGAAAATTCACAAATTGCATTGCCGTCAATGGCTACTAATTTTCAATATCACTCACCATTATTGCTGAAGACAAATATTAATTTCATTATGGTTGTTCATGGTGAACAGAAATTATCTGTAACCAATCCTTTACCTGTCTCAGGAGATTTTGTAACCAACGCAAAAGTTATAGGTTGTTATGATAAAGGTCCTGGTAAGGGTGCTGTTATTGAGGTTGAAACAACTGTAAATCTTAAAAAAGATAATACGGAAATCTGTAAACTTGTAAGTACAACATTCGCAAGGGGCGATGGGGGCTTTGGTGGACCTGAGTCTCCAAAAAAAGAATTAGTAAGACCTGAAGGTAAACCAGATTATGTGCACGAAATTAATACCAAATCTGATCAAGCCTTAATTTTTAGACTTTCAGGTGATTATAACCCATTACACTCTGATCCAAATTTTGCAAAGTCTGCTGGTTTTGAACGGCCAATTCTACATGGCATGTGCACATACGGTATTGCGTGCAGATCAATTATTGAAAGTGTCTGCGATAAAGATGTAAAAAAACTTAAAAGATTTGATTGTCGTTTTTCATCACCTGTATATCCTGGAGAAACAATAGTTACAGAAATGTGGAAAGATGGTAATAATGTTTATTATCAATCCAAAGTAAAAGAACGCGATAAAATAGTAATTAAAAATGGAGTAAGTGAAATAATATGATACCAAAAGTTGGAATTTCTGAGGGTAAAGAACCTCTTTTTTATAATGAGTCTCATCATGCATGGAGAGAAGAAGTAAGAAAATTTGTTTCAAAGGAAATTGCTCCTTTTGTTGAAGAATGGGAAGAAGCTGGTGAGTTTCCAAGAGAACTCTATAAAAAAGCCGCCGATGTAGGTCTAATGGGAATGGGCTATGATGAAAAGTATGGCGGTACAACAGAAGGCATTGATATTTTTCACGGTATCGTAACAGCTGAGGAATTCGCCCATGGATGTGGTGGTGTTTCAGCAAGTCTTTTATCACACAATATTGCAATACCATTGATACAATCTTTGGGTACAGAAGAGCAAAAAGAGAAATTTATTCCTCCAGTTGTAAGAGGTGAGAAGATAGCAGCTCTTGCAATGACAGAGCCTTCTGGAGGATCCGATGTTGCAAGTTTGAAAACTAAAGCAGTTAGAAAAGGTGACCATTTCATTGTTAATGGCTCAAAAATGTTCATTACTAGCGGAATGCGTGCTGATACATATGTAGTTGGTGTAAGAACTGGTGGAGAAGGAGCTACAGGAATATCAGTTCTGGTTATTGAAAAGGATACACCCGGTTTCACGCAAACACCTCTCAAAAAAATGGGATGGCTCAGCTCCGATACAGCTGTACTTTATTTTGATGATTGTAAAGTGCCTGTAGAAAATTTGATTGGCGGAGAAAACAGTGGCTGGATTGGTGTAATGAGCAACTTCAGTCAAGAAAGACTTGGTATGGCAGCTGGTATGAATGCATATTCTCAAATTTGTATTGATGAAGCAGTAGCATGGGCAAAAGAGCGAAAAACATTTGGTAAGCCATTGATTGATAATCAAGTGATAAAACATAAACTCGTTGATATGAACAGAGCAGTTAAAACATCAAGGGCTTGGACCGAATTACTGTCTTGGAGAGTAATGAATGGTGAAAGTCCTATTGCAGACTTGGCAATGCTAAAAGTTCATGCAAGTAAAGCAATGGAACTATGTGCAAGAGAAGCAATGCAAATACTTGGTGGAGCAGGATATCTTCGAGCTAATAGCGGACCTGGAAAAGTCGAGAGAATTTATAGAGAAGTAAGGGTTAATGCAATTGGTGGTGGATCGGAAGAAATAATGTACGATTTAGCTGCAAGACAATTGGGATATAGGTCTTAATTAAAACTCTGCAACTTCCATATCCATCATTGAAGACTTGCCAGCTTGCACTTTTTTTGAGTACATAGTTAGCTCTGGCATAATCTTTTCTACAAAATAAGTTCCAGTTTTTATTTTATTTTTATGAATTGGTTCATTTTTGCCAATAGAGAATTTTGCCATACGCGCCCACATATAAGTCATCGACGATAGAGCCACTAAATTTAGGTAATCAGTGGCAGAAGCAAGGGCATTTTCAGGATCCTGCATGCCGTTTTGCATTAACCACATTGTTGAAGCAGTAACTTCATTAAGAGCATTTTCGAGAGGTTTAATAAATGAGGATATTTCTGGATTATCCTTATTTTCAGACAGAAATTTTTGCACTTCTTTTTGGAAATTTTGTAACAACCGTCCCTGATGCATTGTTAATTTTCTTCCAACTAGGTCTAACGCCTGAATGCCATTTGTACCTTCATATATCATTGTAATTCTTACATCTCGCATGTACTGCTCAAGAGGATATTCTTTTGTAAAACCACTACCACCTAAGACTTGCAGAGACTCTGAGCAATTTAAAAAACCTCTATCAGTGCAGTAAGCCTTAATTATTGGCGTCATTAATGCAGCAAAATCGTCAGCTTCTTGTCTTACTTTTTCATCAGGATGATCTTCTGCAAGATCAATTTTCATCGCTGTATAAATACATAATGCACGCATTGCCTCAGTCGTTGCTTTGACATTCATTAACATTCTTCTTACATCAGGATGAACAATTATATTGTCTGCTTTACTATCTTTATCTTGCTTATCCTTAACAACAGATCTCATTTGTTTTCTTTCTTTTGCAAATTCTAAAGCATTTTGGTACGAGATCTCTGACATTGCTATACCTTGAAGTCCAACTTTTAAGCGCGCATCATTCATCATCAGAAACATAGCTTCCATTCCTTTATTTTTTTCTCCAACTAGCCAACCTTTTGCATTCTCAAGATTCATAACGCAGGTTGGTGACAAATTTATTCCAAGTTTATGTTCTAAACCACCACAATAAATTGTATTACGAGAATTATCATCTAGTCGCTTTGGTACAAGAAATAAACTTATTCCTTTAATACCCTCGGGTGCGTCTGGTGTTCTTGCAAGCACAAGATGAATAATATTTTCTGTTAAGTCATGTTCACCAAATGAAATCCAAATTTTTTGACCTGTTAATTCATAATGATCATCTTTAGGTACTGCAGTTGATTTTATTAAGCCAAGGTCAGTTCCGCATTGTGGTTCTGTGAGACACATTGTTCCCATCCACTCACCAGAAGTCATATTAGGTAGATATTTATCTTTAAGTTCCTCTGTAGCTTTTTTTAAGATGGTCTTCATTGCTCCATGACTTAATCCTGGACCCATATAGAATGCCATATTAGCAGCTATACCAATCTCACCTGCAAGTATGGCAGTCGTAAACGGTGCTCCACCGCCACCATATTGAGTGGGCATAGTAGCACCAACATAGCCTGACGACTTTACTGCATCATACAATTTTTTAAATCTTTCAGGGGTATGAACTTCAGGACCTTCTGCTCCATCAGTTACATATTTTAAGCCCTCTCTATCGCCAATTTTATTACTGTCTAGTACTTCTTGCTCATTAAGGCGCCCTATTTCAGAAACAACGCTCATGAGTGTTTCGGAGTCATATTCCTTGAACTTCTCTATGCCAGCAATGACCTCATCGTAATTAAGCATAGCCAGATTGTATCTGAAATCTTCTATTGGACTTTTGTACGACATAGGTTTAAGAATAATTATTGTAATTTAAATATATATAACCTTTGTCTCATAAATTGCAAATTTCTAATTTTGTTGACCATATCTATGGGAAAAGTCTGAAAAGTTTAGAATTATGAGTATTTATCTGCCTATTGCAGAGCTCTCAGTTAACATTTTTCTATTATTGTCTTTAGGTGGAGTTGTAGGATTTCTATCTGGCATGTTTGGTTTAGGTGGAGGCTTTTTAATGACGCCATTGCTAATATTCATAGGTATACCTACTAACGTTGCTGTTGCAACATCAGCAAACCAGATCGTTGCATCTTCAATTTCTGGAACATTAGGTCACTGGAGACAAGGTCTTGTAGATTTCAAAATGGGAGGAATATTGCTTATTGGTGCCTTCTTTGGATCAATCTTGGGCGTTTGGATATTCAGTAAGCTTGTTTCAATTGGACAAATTGATACTGTAATCTCAATTTTATATTTTGCTCTTTTAACAGGTATAGGTTTATCAATGCTTGTTGAAAGCTCCAAAGTAATAAGGGACAGAATAAGAAGAAAAAGTGTTAAACAAAAAATTCATTACCATAACTGGGCTCATAGACTGCCTTTCAAGGTAAGATTTTATAAATCTAAATTATACATAAGTGTTATTCCTCCAATTATTATTGGCTTTGTAATTGGGATCTTGTCAGCAACAATGGGAATTGGTGGTGCTTTCATATTAATTCCTGCGATGATTTATTTTTTGGGAATGCCTACCTCAAAAGTAATTGGTACATCATTATTTCAAATTATTTTTATAACTGCGCTAGTTACTATTCTTCATGCAACTACTACTTTTGCTGTAGATGCGGTACTAGCTTTCTTTTTAATACTCTCGTCTGTTATCGGTGCTCAAGTCGGGGTATTAGCAGCTAATAAATTAAGAGGTGAAGAAATAAGAGCTTTACTGGCTATAATAGTACTTGGTGTTGCAACTAAAATTGCACTTGATTTGTTAGTAGAGCCTAACGAAATTTTTAATTTATCTGTAATACGATTGGTCATCTAATGGTAAGACAATTGATTATTTTATTTTATGTATTGATTGGTGTGTTAATGCCCTCAGTTTTATTTGCGCTTGTTATTGGCTCAGACCAGGAAGAAATATATATAGATGCAAATTTCTCTGGTGAAGAGCTTCTTGTTTTCGGAGCGTTTTATTCTGATCCATCTCAGTCAAGAGATAGTAAAAGTGATATACTTATCGAAGTTGTTGGTCCTCTAGAGGATGTTGCGTTGAGAAAGAAAGACTCATATTTTGGATTTTGGTTAAATTCTAAAAGTGTAACTTTCAGAGATGTGCCTGGATTTTATTATCTTTCGAGTACATCTGAACTTACAAATGAATTTTTAGTGAACAATCAGATCGGGCTACTTGAGAAAGAGAAATCAGAAATGATTGATTGGAGCTCACTTACTACTGATTGGGGTAGCGTTGTTAATGAAAAAGAAAAAAAAGAATTTTATAATGCTTTAATTAGAACAAAACAAAATGATAGTTTATACAAACAGGTTTCTGATGAAATTGAAATAATTGATGGAAATCTATTCAGATCCTATATTGATATTCCTAATACAGTTCCTGTAGGAGAATACAATGTTAATCTTCATCTAATCATAGACAATGAGGTATCACAGGAATATTCATATAACTTTATGGTTACTAGAGTTGGAATTGAAGAAGCAATTTACTCATTTTCAAAAAACTACCCGTTCTTTTACGGATTGATTTCTCTAGTAATTGCAATAGTTATTGGATGGAGTGGCGCTGAAATATTTAAAAGATTTAGAAAAGTATAGTGACTGAAATTTCATATTTTTATGTAGTCCTTGCAGGACTTCTTAGTTTTCTCTCCCCATGCGTATTGCCAATTGTGCCAGGTTACTTGTGTTTTATGGCAGGAACTAGTTTAGATAAATTACAATTGGATGAGAGTGATGAAATAAAAAAAAAGGTTTTTAGTTTTTCATTAAGCTTTGTGTTTGGTTTTTCAACTGTGTTTGTAATACTTGGTGCGTCAGCAACTTTATTAAGCAGCTTAGTTTATGAATATCTGGATTTTTTACGTATTTTGGGGGGAATAATAATTATCATATTTGGTATTCATTTTATGCAAATAGTGCAGATACCTTTTTTAAACAGGGAGATGAGATACCAAATTGAGAGTTATAGGCCTGGCATAGTTGGTTCTTATATAATTGGTTTGTCATTTGCATTTGGATGGACACCTTGCATTGGACCTATTCTTGGAAGCGTTTTATCAATAGCTGCAAGCTCAGAAACAGTAACTTATGGAATAGTTTTACTAATGCTCTACTCAGCAGGCTTGGGTATACCTTTTTTAATTGCAGCCTATGCGATAAACGGCTTTATGAAATTTTTATCAAGAATAAGAAGCTATATTAGGGTAATCGAAATTTTTACTGGTCTTTTGCTAATTTTATTTGGTATCCTAATACTAACAAACAGAATTCAAGAATTGGCTTTCTTTTTTATAAAGTATTTTCCATTCTTAGCGCAATTTGGATAAAGGAGTAAATATGTTTCAAAAAGATTTATTAAAAAATAAGAGAATTTTAGTTTCCGGAGGAGGATCGGGACTTGGTAAAGCTATGGCAACAAGGTATTTAGAACTTGGTGCCAATGTCTATATCTGTGGCAGAAGAAAGTCGGTACTAGATGAAACGGCTAAAGAGCTTATGGATATGCATGGGGGATCTGTGAAAGCAATCTCATGCGATATCAAGGTTCCTGAGGCAATAGAGGATATGGTGAATGAAATTTGGAGTGAAGGACCACTGACTGGACTATTAAACAATGCCGCAGGGAATTTTATTTCAAGAACAGAAGATTTATCTCCAAGAGCATTTACTGCTATTTCTAATATTGTTTTCAATGGGACATTTTATATGACAAATGCAATAGGTAAGAGGTGGTTAGCTGAAAATTTAAAAGGAAGTATAATATCTATTTTAACTACATGGATTGATAGTAGTGGCCCATATACAGTTCCATCAGCAATGTCAAAATCTGGTTTAGCTACAATGACTAGATCTCTTGCAGCAGAATGGGGAAACAGAGGAATAAGATTAAATGCTATTTCGCCTGGACCATTTCCAACTAAAGGTGCTTGGGATAGACTAGCTCCAGGTGGTAAAGGTGCAAATATGATGGAGTCAATTCCAATGAAAAGAACGGGAGAGCTTAGTGAGCTTGCAAATTTAGCTACTTTCTTAATGGCAGACGGAGTTGACTACCTAACAGGAGAAATCATTACAATTGACGGAGCTCAATGGTTAAATCACGCAGGTAACTTCTATGAAATGTTGAAAGATGTTACTGATCAAGAGTGGGAGCAGCTTAGAAATATGATAAAGGCTTCAAACGACGCTGATAAAGCAAAAAGGTCTGTCTAGATAAAAGAGTCCTTAAAAAGCTTTTTGCTAAGACCTCTTATTAGTGATGGAAGGTGTCTCATAAAAAAAGACGCAAATTTTGCTTCAAATCCAACTGGATGATGGATTCTACTTGAGTCATAAGCTGACCAAACTGAGCTTACGACCTTTTCAACTGGATAAACTTTTGTTTTTTGATTGACAAATTCACGGTCCAATTGACTTTTTGCACCTGTAGTAACAGCTTCAGCATCTAAGATAGGTGTTTCGGTGAACCAAGGATTAATTTCAGATACCTTAATGCCATATCGCTCAAACTCAATACGTAGATTTTCTGTAAGAGAGCTTACGGCATGCTTTGTTGCTCCATAAACTGATATGCCTGGCGCTGTAATAAGTCCTGCAACTGAACTGGTGTTAAGTAGCATGCTGTTTTTCGTACTTTTTAAAATTTCAAGCATTGCAAAACATCCATTAACAACGCCTTTAAAGTTTACATCAATTATTTTGTTCATTTCCTCAATCTTTATATCCTCAAATGCTCCTGCAAAGTTTGCTATACCTGCATTATTAAAGAATATATCGCATCTACCACCTGTATATTGTGAAAAACTTTTTTCTGCTTCAATCCAATCTTTAATATTTGTTACATCCAACTTTTGATACATACACTTATTATGACCAATGATGTCGGCTACTTCTTTCAGACCTTCTTTATTAATATCAAAAAGCCCTACATTCCATCCATTTTCAGCAAACGATATTGCAGTCGCCTTACCGATTCCTGATGCTGCTCCAGTTATAAAAATACTTTTTGTCATCTTAAGCTATAGTCCTTTTAAAAATAATTTAGTTGCAAATAAGCTTACCTCAGACGGTTTCAAATCATTTCTTTCCAATAATTGGTCACCAAGATTAACACTAACGGCAATGACAGATGTTACCATAAGAGAAATATCGTTTTGAGGAAATTTAATAATTTTTGATATATTTACTGTTACTTCTAGCAGTTTTTTATTAAAATTTTGGTATTCTCTCGAATTTTGACCCAACCATTTAAGATCTAATATATATTTTTTATTATTTTTAAAAAAAATATAATTTTCTGCATCGTTGGATATCCAATTAAACCAGCTACTAAAAGCAATACTAACTAATTCATCAAAAGTTTTGGCTTTATTAATTTCGGGAATGATAAAGTTACTAAATTCGTTAATAAGCCTATTTACAATAACCAAAAAAACTTCAACTTTATCATCAAAGTAATTATAAAATGTCCCAGAACCTAAACCAGCCTCAGATACAATCTCCCTTACATTAGAACTGTCAAGACCCTTTTCAGTAAAAACTTTTCTTGAAGCTAAAATTATGGAGTCACGATTCTGTTGCTTGTTAAGCTGCCTCTTTCTGTTGTTAAAAGGAAGATTTAGGGTTTTATTCATTTATTACTTACACCGACAGCTTCTGAAATATTTGTAAATCCATCATCTTTGATAAGTTTAACAAGATCAATTAAAATCTTATTTATTAGTTGAGGACCACCATAAGTAAGTGAGGTATACAATTGTACTAAAGATGCACCTAGTTTGATTTTATTATATGCGTCTAATGCACTACTAACACCGCCTACACCAATTAAAATGATTTCTTGATTAGTCTCTCGATATAAAAATTTTAAAACTTTATCTGATATATCCTTTATCGGGGTGCCAGATAATCCACCGTCTCTTCTCTTATTGATATCTCGTAAAATTTCTGGTCTTGAAATTGAAGTGTTTGTAGCAATAATTCCATCTATATTATGTTTATTAACAAGATTAAGTATCATACTGTAGTGATCATTTGTATTATCTGGATCAATTTTTAGCATGATCGGTTTTCTGTTGTTTTCCTCATTCCTAATTTGAGAAATGTCTCTTAAAAGTACTTCAAGATATTCTTTTCTTTGCAATTCCCGTAGGGCTTCAGTATTTGGAGATGAAACATTAATGGTTACATAATCACAAGATACTGAAATCTTTTTGTAAATTTTTAGATAATCATCAATGAAATTCTTAGTGTCTTTATTTGGTCCAATATTTGATCCCACAATACCTGTCCTTTTTGCAGACATAAGATTCTTTACAAACCTCTCTTCTCCCTTGTTATTAAAACCCAATTTATTAATTATGGCGTTGTCCTTTTTTAACCTAAAAATTCTTGGCTTTTCATTTCCATATTGTGGCTTCGGTGTAACAGTGCCACATTCCACAAATCCAAATCCAATCTTTAATAGAGGGTCTATTAATTCAGCGTTTTTATCAAAGCCAGCAGCAATACCCAGTGGGTTACTAAAGCTTAAGCCTTTGAGATTAGTATGTAAACTTTGATCTTGAAAACCTTTACTTAGTAAGGGACTTCCATATTTTGTTAATTGTATTGTGACATTATGGGCTGTCTCTGGTGGTAAAAGCTGAAGCATACCGGTTAACAAACTCATCACTTACTCAATTTTATTCTTTCTTTAATAAGCTGTATTGTTTCTTTTATACCGTAGATGGCAATAAAAGTACCAAATCTTGGTCCATCACTTTTGCCAAAAAGAACCTGATAAATAAGTTTGAACCAGTCTCTTAAATTATCAAACTTATAATCTTTACCAATTTGATAGATTTCAGTCTGTATAGTCTCAGCATCAACATTGTCTGGCAAAAGCTCTATTCGATTAATCAAATCTAAAAAAATACTTTTCTCTTCTTCACTGGGCACTTTAAATTGAATTTTATCGGCATTCACATTCTTTTCAAATGATATTGCTCCAGTTATAAGTTCTAACATAAAATTATGATCTGAATTGATAACCGAATTATCATATTTTTTTATAAAATCTAAAATGAAATCTGGATCACTCTTGCCACTAGCTGAAACTAAATTTAATATTAAATTAAATGAGATAGGTATTGAACCAATATGATTATGACTATTCATGATATGCCAAACTGGATTTTCAATTTTTTCCTCATCATTTTGGTCATTAAATTTATTTAGATGATTCAAAAATTCATCAACTGATTTGGGGATCACATCCAGAAATAGTTTTTTTGCTCTTCTTGGATTTTGGTACATAAAGTAGCTTAATGTTTCCTTAGGCGCATAAGATAGCCATTCTTCTATACTCAAACCATTTCCCTTTGATTTTGAAATCTTTTCACCATTCTGATCAAGAAACAATTCGTAGAAATAATTTTCAGGAGGTTGATGCCCTAATGCACGGCATACTTTCGATGAAAGTTGAAAAGTCGGTATCAAGTCTTTACCGTACATTTCATAATCAATATCTAAAGCACACCACCTCATTGCCCAGTCCACTTTCCATTGTAATTTGCAATTACCGTCTAAAATAGACTGTTCAATTTCCTTATTATTCTGAAGATACACAACCGTATTTTTTTCAGTATTAATTGAAATAATTTCAACTTCGAGTACGTGTCCTGTTTCTGGGCAAATTGGCAAAAAAGGACTGTAAGTTTTTTTTCTTTCCTCTCCTAATGTTGGTAATATTATTTTTTTAATCTCATCATAAGAATTTAAAACTTTAATTAATTGGTCGTTAAAAAAACCTGATTTATAGAGCTCTGTCGCACTCTTAAAAGAATATTTGAACCCAAACTTATCAAGAAATGCTTGTAACATCTCATTGTTATGGCTTCCAAAACTCGTTGATGTTTCAAAGGGATCTGGAATCGAGGTGAGTGGTTTGTGCAAATTTTTTTCTAAAATGTCCTGATTAGGAACATTATCAGGAACTTTTCTTAATCCATCCATATCATCAGAAAAAGCAATCAATTCAACTTCATAGTCAGATACCGCTTTTATAGCATTTAGCACCATCGTGGTTCTTGCGACTTCTCCGAAAGTTCCTATGTGTGGAAGTCCACTTGGTCCATAACCAGTCTGTAGCTTGATTTTTGAATAGTCTTTGAGCTTAGCTCTTTCGACTATCTTTCTAGCTTCTATAAATGGCCATGCTTTTGAATTTTCATTTACTATTGTCATATAAGTGACAATAACATAAATAAGCGGTAATTCGGTGAAAAACAAACAATTTTTTTAATTGAAGTAAATTAAAAAAGAACTATTTGGGTTTATAGAGATAATAATAAAGCTATAAATTTAATTAAATTTAATATAGTACTCCTATCTGATTATGAAAAAAAATAAAACAAGGAAACCTACTCAAAGTGAAGCAGAAGAAGCGGTTCGTACATTAATTAAGTGGGCTGGGGACGATGTAACACGCGAAGGTTTACTCGACACGCCGAAAAGAGTGGCCAAGGCATATAAGGACTGGTTTTCTGGATATGATGAAGATCCAAAAGAGATTTTAAAAAGAACATTTTCAGAGACAGGTGGTTACGATGAAGTCATAATGTTAAAAGACATTAGAATTGAATCACATTGTGAACATCATATAGCCCCATTTATTGGAAATGCTCACGTTGCATATCTTCCTAACAAAAGAGTTGTTGGCATTAGTAAATTGGCACGAATTACCAATATATTTGCTAAGCGAATGCAGGTTCAAGAAAAACTAACTTCTGAGATCGCAACATGTATACAGGATTGTTTGAAGCCTAAAGGAGTTGCAGTTGTGGTTGAAGCGCAACATGAGTGTATGACCACTAGAGGAGTGCATATGCCAGGTATATCAATGGTCACCAGTAAACTTCTAGGAAAATTTAGAACTGATGCCTCTACACGTAGAGAATTCTATAGTATGCTAAATCAAGGTCCCATACTGAAAAAAAGCTAATATATATTTATCATCTACATGCTAAATTTTAAATTAATACTTAACGTATTAGGGTTCTTATTGATTGCTTTGAGTTTTGTTTTACTCGTTCCAGCTATATTAGATCTAGCTTTTCGTAATGAAACATGGCAATCATTTGTAATCAGTTCAATAATTACTCTTGGATTTGGTATTACTTTTTTTATTTCAACAAGAAATGCCGGAGAGAATAAAATCCAAACTCAAGATGCATTTTTAATAACTACTTTATCCTGGGTTTTTATTTGTATTTTTGGTTCCCTTCCTTTCTTTTTAGCAAATCTTAATATTAGTTTC
>CACFAO010000002.1 GCA_902564295.1 uncultured Pelagibacteraceae bacterium | reverse complement strand
TCTAATTGCCTCTTCAACTGCAATTTCACAAAAGGGGTTCATAGACATTTTTACATTCTCAGTTTCAACACCAGTTTGATCAGATTTAACTCTGATGTTAACGTACGGATCAATAACTCTTTTGACAGGGACTAAAATTTTCATGATTTATGTGTTATAATATCTTTTTAGTTGAGTAAACATAAATTATACATTCTTACCAGGTTTCCACAAAATATCTTTTTTGCCATTGTTGTTTTCAACTCTTGATAAAACAAAAAATAAATCAGATAACCGATTGATATATTTAATTGCTTCTTCGTTGACCTCTTCTTTTTTTGCAAGTGCGACAATCTGAGTTTCAGCTCGGCGCGTTACAGTTCTTGCATTGTGTAAAAATGCCGCAGACTGAGACCCTCCTGGTAGCACAAAAGAATTAAGGGGTGCTAGCTTTGCGTTATATTTGTCAATTGTTTTTTCAATTCTTGTAACCTGCTTGCTTGTAACGCGTAGCGGTTTATATTTTGGTTTTTTTTCAACTGGAGTTGCGAGATCAGCACCTAAATCAAATAAGTCATTTTGTATTTCTGAAATTATTTTTTTCAGAGATGATTTGGCACTCGTGTTTAAAATTCCAAGTATAGAATTCAGTTCATCGACAGTCCCGTATGCTTTTATTCTTATATTATCCTTAAATACACGTTTGCCAGATACTAGCCCTGTCTTGCCTTTATCACCGGCTCTTGTATAAATTTTATTGAGTTTTACCATTAAGAACTAGTTGAAAAGTAAAGAGCACTCATAATTATTACAATCGCAATAAACTGCAGAGTAATTCTAAGTCTCATAAGTTTATTTGAGTACTTTTTATTAAAATCTCCACCTTTAAACATAGCATAAATACCTGTTCCTAAAACCGCTAAAACAGCAAGAAGTGATATAGGAATTAATAAGTAATATAAAAAACCTGGCATATAAAATTAAGCAGGGTTCGTAGAAACAAGTCGACGTGTTACAATGTCGGCCTGTATCTCTGCAGTTCCTTCAAATATATTTAAAATTCTGGAGTCACATAAAATTCTACTTATTGGATACTCAAGCGCAAACCCATTACCTCCATGAATTTGGACTCCGTTATCTGCGCATGCCCAAGCAACTCTAGCAGCCAACATTTTTGCCATTCCTGCTTCCAAATCACATCTGTGTCCATTATCTTTTTCTCTTGCAGCATAATAAGTTAATTGTCTTGCAGCCATAATCTCAGTAGCCATAGAAACAATTTTCGATGCATTTCTAGGTTTGTCATACAGCGAACCGCCATTTGTATCTAGCCTATCTATTGCGTATTGCATTGCAGTTTCAAAAGCTGATTGTGCTACACCCAGTGCTCTAGCTGCAGTTTGTATACGAGCTGCTTCAAAAGTTTCCATCATTTGTTTGAAGCCATTTCCTTCTTTTTCACCAAGTAAATTTTCTTTTTTGACTTTAAAGCCGTCAAAAGCCATTTCGTACTCTTTCATACCTCTGTAGCCTAAAACCTCGATTTCGCCACCACTAATTCCCTCATCAGGGAACATATTATCGTCATCACCCCTCTGTTTTTCAGCAAGGAACATTGATAAACCTTTGTAGCCTTTTTCATCAGGGTTTGTGCGTGCTAATAACATCATCACGTCACTTCGAGCTCCATGTGTAACCCATGTCTTGTTTCCTGTGATTGTATAGTGCTCTCCATTTGCAACTGCCCTTGTTTTGAATGAGCCCATATCAGATCCTGAATGAGGTTCGGTTAAAACAGCACACGGAAGCATTTCACCAGATGCAATTTTCGGTAAATATTTATTTTTCTGTTCTTCGGTGCCACCTGTAATCAATAATTCGGCAGCTATATCGCCGCGTGTACCAAGTGAGCCAATGCCAATATAACCCCTTGCAAGTTCTTCAGTTACCACACAGTCAACAAATCTTGTCATTCCAAGTCCACCGTATTCTTCAGGTATCGTCAGACCAAATACACCAAGTTCAGACATTTTTTCAATTACAGACATCGGAATAAGGTTATCTTTAAGATGCCATTCATGAGCGTTTGGCGTCACATCATCTTCAACAAATTTTCTAAATTGTTCTTGAATTATTGATGTAGTTTCATCTAGGCCGCTATTACCAAAGTTTTTACTTGAAAATCCATCTTTTAATGATTGAGCAAGTTTCATGCGATCTGCAGTACTATTGCCATTCAAAATCAGATCATTAAATTCTTCAGTCCCTGTTTCTTGAAAGAGACCATTTTTTAATCCTAAATCTTGAGGGCGAACATACTCAAGTTGTGACATTGGTATCCCAGATTTAATTTGCGCACAGTATTCCGAAAAAGTAATTTGCAAAATTAATTGCTCTGTTTCATTAAACTTCCCGGTCGAGTCTAGGTTTGAGGCCCAATTAACCATTTCTTTCAAAGTAGCTCTATATGCAGCAACCCAAGATAAGCCATGTGCAGCATGTTGTTCCCTATCTAGATTATCACGAGATAATTTTCCATTAACAATTAACTCACCTCTTACATGTTGCAGGGCAGCATCGTAATACTTATCGACAGTAATAAGGGATTTTTGACATTTAGAAATTAGTTCGTGCATATTTAACTTTCTAGTTTAGAGATTTTTGTCCTTCTTTTGCAGCGCCAACAAGGACAGCCATATTTCCACCTTTATGTTCATTGTTAAGCATCTTTTCATGAGCATCAGGAATATTGTTCCATGCAAAAAGCTCTGACATACAAGGATCTAATGTGCCGTCAATAACAAGTTCATTTGCTGCATTCGCTTGCTTTGAATTTCCAAAGTGTGAACCCTGAAGTCTTTTACTTTGCATCCAAAGGTATCTAGCATCTAATGTGAGATTATATCCTGTAGTACCAGCACAAATAACAACCATTCCTCCTGGTTTTACTACAAAACATGAAACAGGAACGGTAGTTTCGCCCGGATGCTCAAATACCATATCAACATTATTACCCTTACCTGTAAATTCCCATAAGGCCTTTCCAAATTTTCTAACTTCTTTCATATAGTTTGCATATGTTTCAGCGTCATCAATGTCAGGATGTTCACCCCAACAATCAAAATCTTTTCTGTTTAGAACGCCTACAGCTCCTAGATCTTTTACATAATCAATTTTAGAGTTATCAGAAACAATACCAATTGGTTTAGCGCCAACAATTTTTGCAAGTTGCACTGCCATGCTTCCAAGGCCTCCTGATGCGCCCCATATTAAAACAAACTCACCCGGCTTTAATTCATTGGGAGCGTGGCCAAATAGCATTCTATATGCAGTTGCGAGGGTTAACATATAACAACCACTTTCTTCCCAAGATAAATTTGGTGGCTTACGTAAAACTTGGTGCGCTTGAACAGCTGTGAATTGAGCAAAGGTTCCATCAGCTGTTTCATAACCAAAGACCTTATTTGTTTTTGATATCATTGGTTCACCACCATTAACCTCAGCATCCTCATGATCCCACTGCATACCATGAATGATTACCTCATCACCCACTTTCCATTTTTTTACGCCAGAACCAACTTTCCAAACAATTCCAGAACAATCAGAACCTGCGATGTGATAGTCTTTTTTAGTCATATCAAGAGTAGATACAGGTTTTCCAAGACCAGCCCAAACACCGTTGTAGTTTACACCCGCGGCCATTACAAATATCAAAACGTCATTGGATCCAACTTCAGGAACATCAAATTCTTCTTCTTTAAATGATTGCATTGGGTTTCCATGACGATCTCTTCTGATTACCCATGCGTGCATTTTCTTAGGGACAAAACCAAGAGGTGGAACTTCACCTATTGCATAAATGTCTTTTTCTTCAGTGGTCATAAATCTGCTCCTGTAGTGTAGATTATATAAAACTAATGTTTCTTTTTTCTAGGTTTATAGCCATTTTAGCTAGATTAGTATATACATTTTAAACAAAAGGATTTAATAAAACCAAAAAAAAACGTTGAAAAACAATGGATAAACCTTGGCTCATAAGAACTTACGCAGGACATTCGTCTGCCAAAAAGTCAAATGAACTCTATCTTAAGAACCTATCAAAAGGTCAAACAGGTATATCAGTAGCGTTCGATCTACCTACTCAAACTGGGTATGACAGTGATCACATTCTCGCTAAAGGGGAGGTTGGTAAAGTTGGTGTTCCAATCTGTCATATTGGCGATATGAGATCGCTATTTAATCAAATTCCATTAGATAAAATGAATACATCAATGACCATTAATGCTACAGCTGCATGGTTGCTGAGTTTATATGTAGCTGTTGCAGATGAACAGGGCATAGACAGAAATAAATTACGGGGAACAACTCAAAACGATGTTTTAAAAGAATATCTCTCAAGAGGAACATATATTCTTCCACCTGACCCAAGTTTAAAAATAATATCTGACGTGATTACTTTTACTTTTAAAGAAATGCCAAATTGGAATCCAATCAATGTATGTCCTTACCATTTAGTTGAAGTAGGCGCAACTCCTGAGCAGGAATTAGCTTTTGGTCTTTCAATTGCAGTTGCGTATCTAGATAAAGTTAAAACCTCAAATGTGTTATCAGAGGAAGAATTTGAAAATGTAGTAGGTCGCATAAGCTTCTTCGTTAATTCTGGAATCAAATTTATTACTGAGATGTGTAAAATGAGAGCATTTGTATCTTTGTGGAATGAAATTACAAAAGAGAGATATGGTGTTAAGGATCCTAAAAACAGAAGATTTAGATATGGCATGCAAGTAAACAGTCTTGGATTAACTGAGCAACAACCTGAGAACAACGTATATAGAATATTAATTGAAATGCTAGGCGTCGTTCTCTCAAAGGATGCAAGAGCAAGAGCAGTTCAGTTACCAGCTTGGAATGAAGCAATGGGATTGCCAAGACCATGGGATCAACAATGGTCCTTAAGATTACAACAAATTGTTGCGTATGAAACAGATCTTCTACATTTTGACGATATATTCAATGGCTCTGAAGTAATTGATGAAAAGGTTAAAAATCTTAAAGAGACTGCGATGAAAGAATTTAATCACATTCAATCAATTGGTGGTGCAGTAGCTGCAGTTGAAAGTGGTTACTTAAAACAGGAATTGGTCAATTCTCAAAAAGAAAGGCTAAAAAGAATTAATGATAAAGAGCAAATCGTTGTTGGAGTTAATGAGTTTGTTGAGACTGAAGAGTCACCTCTTGTATCAAATGATGGAGGCATAGAGACAATTGATCCAAAAATTGAAAATGAACAAGTAAAAGCAGTTATTGATTGGAGACAAAACAGAGATCAAAAACAGGTTGAGAGCGCTTTAAATCAATTAAGTGAAGCTGCAAAATCTGGAGAAAACATAATGGAAGCTTCTATTACAGCTGCAAAAGCAGGTGTAACAACAGGTGAATGGTCTCAAATACTTCGGGATGTTTTTGGTGAGTTCAAAGCACCGACTGGTATAACTAATATTCAACCATCCAATAATGACGATTACAGCCAAATACGTAAAAGAGTTGAGTCATTGTCAGATAAGATGGGAAGAAGAATTAAATTTCTTGTAGGCAAACCTGGCCTTGATGGACATTCTAGTGGAGCTGAACAAATTGCTGTAAGTGCGAGTGATTGTGGAATGGATGTTTTGTACGAAGGAATTAGATTAACACCAGAACAAATAGTAAAATCATCTGTTGAAGAAGATGTACACATCATCGGACTTTCTATTCTATCTGGTTCTCATGTGCAGCTTGTCGAGGAAATTATGAATGAAATGAAAAAAAATAAAGTAGACGATATCCCGGTAATTGTAGGAGGTATAATTCCAACAGAAGATGAAAAGATCTTAATTAAAAATGGAGTTCAAGCAGTTTATACTCCAAAGGATTATCAGTTGAAAGATATAATGAGTGACATTGTGAGCATTGTTGAGAGAAAAGTATCTTAATGCCAATCTTAAGCGGACCAGTTTTAGAACCCCAAGATTCTTCAAAGCCATCAAAGCTTGTAATATTTTGTCATGGATACGGCGCAGATGGCAATGATCTGATTGGCCTTGCTAATTATATTCAGCCTCAAATGCCCGATGCAGTTTTTTTATCACCTAACGCACCAGAAAAATGTGGATTAAACCCAATGGGATATCAATGGTTTGATTTTCAATCGGGTGATCCTGCAACTATTTGGAAAGGTGTGTTAAATGCGGCTGATACACTTAATGGTTATATTGATGAACAACTTAAGAATTATGAGTTAAGTGATGATAATTTGGCGCTCGTAGGTTTCAGTCAAGGCACAATGATGAGTTTACATGTCGGCCTTAGAAGAGAAAATTCAATGAGAGCAATTGTTGGCTTTTCAGGAAGGTTAATTGCTCCAGAACTTCTTAAAAATGAATTAAAGTCTAAACCTCCAATTTACCTAATTCATGGAGATATGGACCCTATGGTTCCTTATCAAGAAACTATTGAAGCTGAAAAAAAGTTATCAGAATTAAGTTTAGATGTTAAAGCTCATATTTCCCCGAACACTCAGCATTCGATTGCTCAAGACGGCTTAGACATAGCAATTAAATTCTTAGTAGAAAAATTTTCAAATTAAAAAATTTTTTGAAATTTTTATACAATTGCATATATTAATTACTAATGAGTATCGCAGTTCCTTTAGAAAAATGTCCAGCTTTGGTACTAAATTCGGATTTCAGGCCTCTTAGTCATTATCCTCTGTCTTTGTGGTGCTGGCAAGACAGTGTAAAAGCCGTTGTTCTTGGAAGAGTAAATATTGTATCCAATTATGAAAGAGAAATTAGAAGTCCAAGTTTTCAAATGTATTTGCCAAGCGTTATTAGTCTAAAAACGTACATCAAGCCAAATAGAAATCCAATATTCTCAAGATTTAACGTTTTTTTGCGTGATAAGTTTAGTTGTCAATATTGTGGTTCAAAGAAAGATTTAACATTTGATCATCTTATACCTAGATCACACGGCGGTGAAACAACTTGGGAAAATATTGTAACAGCATGTTCAAGTTGTAACGTAAAAAAGGGAGGAAAACTTTTGAAAAACTCGGGTATGAAGCCTCTCAATATTCCAAAAGTACCTACAATGGCTGATTTAGATAAATGTGGCCGATCTTTTCCTCCTAACTTTTTGCATGAAAGCTGGATGGATTTCTTATATTGGGATATTCAACTAGAAAGATAATTAAATTCTCTCAGCCAAAAAAATAGCAGCTTTTGTTGTTTCATTGATTGTTTTTCTTAAAACAGAATAACCAAAGGCTCCTCGCGACCCTTCATCAATAGCGGTATTTTTATGTTCAACCTCATCATCACGAAATTTTAATAATTTTTTTCTTAATTCTTCGTCCACTCCCTCTAGTTGATCAATTTGTTTTTGATAATGTTTTTCAATGATTTCTTCAACTGCCTCAGTGCACACATAGGCTGCTTTGGGGCCCATGAGGGCAGTACCTACACCCATTGCGTAAGCACCAATACCAAATAGGCCTTTCAGTTTTGTGGGTCTGATCTTTTTTTCTTTGGCGATATTGTCAAAAAAATCTAAATGTTCCTCTTCATCTTTAGCCATTTTCGATATTTGGTCAAAATCTCTCTTATTTTTTTGAAGTTTGAATATCATTTTCTGGCCCTGATATATTTGCTGAGCACCAAGCTCACCTGCCTGATCAACTCTAATAATCTTTTTTAAAATTTTTTCTTTAACGTTCATTTTTCAAAAATACAAAATACAATGTTATAGATAATAGTAAAAATGTCATAATCAAGTTTGCCTCAGCTACCGAAATAAAATTAAATAAATAAGTAGGTTCGTCACATCTAATCAATGGAGTTTGATTAAGACTTTCTAAAAGTTTAGACTTGTCAGATAAATCAGACAAATTAGAGGTACATCCTGAATTTAAATTAACCAAGCCTCTTTCGACCAATACATGTCTTAAGGTATACAAAAATCCAAATAGTAAAATCAGAATTGAAGCATAGTTTGCGATTCTTTTAATTGTTGCTCTTTTTTCAAATTTAAAAATAATTGATGCCAGACCTATTATAATTAATAAATAGTAAGGATACCTTTCAACGAGACACATGTCACAAGGAGCCATATTAAATACGTATTGCAGTACGAATACTGCAATTATTACTAATGCTGAGATAATAAAGTTGATGTTAATAAGACTCATAATTCTAGTATGTAATATATAAAATGCCTAAAATCACTAAAGTTATAAGAATAAATAAATATAAATTTATTCTTTTTTCAAATGATTCAAGTGCAATGCTTCCAAATCGATAGATTAGATAGCCTATAAGAAAAAATCTCACTGATCTTGAGACCACACTTGCAACTAAGAAAATAAAAAAATTAATACCTAAAAAACCACTTGTCAGTGTAACAATTTTAAAAGGAATAGGAGTAAAACCACCTATGAAAACGTAAAGGAAACCATAATTATCTATGTCATTAACAAATGAGTTAAATGACTCAACCAAATTTAAATTCTGAAGAATAAAATTTCCCACACTATTGAAGAAGTATACACCAATAAAATATGCAATTATCGCTCCAGTGATTGAGCCAAGAACTGAGAGTCCAGCAATTTTAAATATTTTCTTTTTGTCTAATGCCATCATTGGAACCATGAATATTTCTTGAGGGAATGGAAAAATAATCGCTTCAATTAATCCCATCAAAAAAATAAACGGATAAGCGAACTTAGTTTTTATAAAACGCTCACCAAGTGAGACAAAATACGCTTTTAAGTTATGATAAATTGAGATTAACATACCATTGCTAATATATATATTTGCATACATAATTCTACTAAGCCTTTATGACGAATATAAGTAAAGTATAATAAGTCTTTAAGAATGGGGATATGGCGGAATTGGTAGACGCGCCAGACTCAAAATCTGGTGCCTTCGGGCGTTCCGGTTCGACTCCGGATATCCCTACCAGTATTTTATATGAGAAAAAAAAAGATAAAGATAAATAAACTTGATTACATTAATCCGGAAGAAGTATTAATAAGATTTCAAGATAAAAGAAATTTAATTTTTTTAGATAGTGCAAATAAAACGATATCTGAAAATAATCGGTATTCCTATATTGCATTTGATCCTATCTACACCATAAAGTTCAATGCAAGCAAAAATTATTTAAATTCAAAAAAATTTGCAAGAATAAATAAATTAATATCAAGTTTTGAAACAAAAAAAATTAAATCATTACCAAAGTTTCAGTGTGGTTTAGCAGGCTATGTTTCTTATGAAGCAGGCCTTGCAAAGGAAAAGATTGAAAGTGCAAATCCATTAGAAAAAATATTGCCAAATTTATTTTTTAGTCTCTTCGATATAGTGATTGCTTTTGATAACAAATTGAAAAGAGCTTATCTTTTTTCAATTAATTTAGATAAAGAATTTAAAATTGAGCTATCACATCAAATTCGATTACAAAATGCAAAAAACTTGTACTCGGTGCCGCGGATAAATAATCCAATTAACAAACTACTTGGTTTTCAGTGGAAAAAAGATTTTGATAAAAGAAAATATATTTCAAAAATTAATAAAATACTAAATTACATAAAAAATGGTGATATATTCCAAGCTAACTTCACTCAACGTTTTTTATCTAAGATTCCAAAAGACTATGATGTCGTTCGGTACTATTTGCATTATCGAAAAAATACAGAGACACCTTTTTCATGCTTAATTAGAAGTGAGGATTTTAATATATTTTCTTATTCACCTGAAAGATTTCTAAAATTAGAGAATAACAAAATTATGGTTTCGCCAATAAAAGGTACAATTGAAAGGGGTGAGAGTGAATTCGAAGATGCAAAATTAAAAGAACAATTATCTTCAAGTAAGAAGGATAATGCTGAAAATTTAATGATTGTTGACGTTTTGAGAAATGACATTTCTGAAGTCTGTAAACCTGGAACAGTAAAAGTTTCTCGTTTGGCTGAACTAGAAACCTATAACAATGTTCACCATCTTGTTTCTGATATTGAGGGTACGTTATCTAAAGGTATGAATATATTTGATGTTATAAAACACTGTATGCCTGGAGGATCCGTAACTGGGGCACCAAAAGTAAGAGCAATGCAAATTATTTCAGAATTAGAAACTTTCAAAAGAGGGGTTTATTGTGGAGCTATAGGTTTCATCTCATTTAGTGGTTATGCAGATTTTAATATCCCAATCAGAACCATTACTGTCAATAATGAAAAAGTATTTCTAAATTCTGGGGGAGGGATCGTAGCAGACTCAAAACCTTTAAATGAATATCATGAATTGAATAAAAAAGTTGAGAATCTATTACAGATTAATAAAAAATCATTGAATAAGTTTATGTCTAAGAACAAACAAATATAATGAAAGTTTATCTCAATAATAAATTTATAGATGAAGAAAAAGCAACTATTAACATAAAAGACCGCGGCTTACTTTTAGGAGACAGTATTTTTGATACTTTATTATATAATAAAAACAAAATAATTTTATTTGATTTTCATTTTGATCGATTTAATAAATCAATAAGAAATAATTATTTTAATTTCAAATTATCAAAGAAGAATTTACAAAATATAATTTTAAAATTAATAAAAAAAAATAATCTTTTAAATAGCAAACTTTCAATAAGATATACACTGACCAGAGGGTATGCAAAAAGAAGAGGGTTAGATATTGAAAACAATCAAAAGTCAAATTTTCTTATTACTATTTCCAAATTGACCAGTAATCATACAACCATAAAGCCAGTGAAACTTAAAGTTTCAAAAATCAAAAGACTCTCAAATTCTTTGTTATCTAGAAATAAAACAAACAATTATTTTGAGAATATCCAATCAAAACTCATTGCGCAGAAAAATGGCTATGACGACGCATTAATACTTAATGAAAGTGACAAAATTTGCTGCTGTTCAAGCTCAAATATTTATTTTGTTAAAAAAAATAAAATTTTTACCCCTCCAATCAATGATGGTGCCTTAGATGGCACTGTAAGGCGTTTATTAATTGAAAAGAAAAAGGTTGAAGTTAGAAGCATATCATTGAATAATCTTTCCAATGTAAGTGAAATATTTCTTACAAATAGTATTGGTTTGCGGGCAGTTAGTAAAATTAATAACCGTTCTTTTAAAAGCGGGCCAATAACTGAAAAAATTACGGAATATTTGAATAAATTAGGTATTTAAAATGAGTGTTGTAAGTGCAGTTTCAAGAGAATTTAGTTATTTTAAGTTTTTTTTAAAATTAGTTGGACGATCAAGAAGTTTCGACAAAAAAAAATATACAACTGTAGCTGATATTATGGAGGAACAAGTTGATAAAACTCCTGACAATATTGCTATCGAGTTTGAAGACAAGAAATACACATATCGTGAGATGGATGCTGAAGCGAACCAGATTGCAAACTGGGCAATTAATAAAGGTTATAAGACGGGAGATGTAATATCTCTTTTGATGGAAAATAAACCTGAATATATATTTACATGGTTCGGGCTTGCGAAGATCGGCGTTACAGTTGCTTGTCTCAATAATAACATAAAAAGTAAATCGCTCGCTCACTGCATTAAAAAATCGGAAAGTAAAAGTCTAATCATAAGTTCTGATTTAATGGAAAATCTTGCATCAGCTCAAGAATATATTGAAGGTAATTTAGATGTTTACGCAGCAGGTCAGGACGTTCAAGGTTATGAAACTTTAGATGGCTCACAAATTGAAAACAGTAAAGTAAGACCCAAATCTTCGTTAAGAGAAGAATTATCAAATAGCCAATCATTATTTTATATTTATACAAGTGGAACTACAGGCATGCCGAAAGCCGCAAACTTCAGCCATCAAAAATTTTTAGTTGGATGTGGTCTGCAAATGTTTTCACTTGATATGAAACCAACTGATAAAACTTACATGGTCTTACCACTCTATCATGCAACTGGTGGAGTTGTTGGTGTTGGTTCGACATTTTGTACTGGTGGCACACTAGTATTGAGAAAGAAATTCTCTGCTGCTAGTTTTTGGGAAGATTGCGTTAAGCATGATGTAACAGTAATTACATATATTGGTGAACTGTTTCGTTATTTAGTTGCTACAAAGAAAAGTGAATACGAAACGAAGCATAAAATTAGGGGCATATATGGTAACGGTCTCAGACCTGAAGTTTGGAAGATTGTTCAAGAAAGATTTGGTATAGATAGGATTGTTGAGTTTTATGGGGCCTCAGAGGGAAATATCTCACTAACAAATGTTGATAGTAAGTTCGGTTCAATCGGAAGAATACCCCCATATTTAAAAAGTGTATTGCCAACTAAAGTAGTTAAATTCGATGTAGAAAATGAGGTAGTGATCAGAGATGAGAATGGGTTTTGTATAGAATGTGAAGATGGTGAGGCCGGTGAGGCGATTGGATTTATACCTGATGATGATAAGTTCACGGGTAAATTTGAAGGCTATACAGACAAAGAGGCAACAAAGAAAAAAATTCTTGAGAATGTCTTTGAAAAAGGTGATCGATGGTTCTCTTCTGGAGACCTACTTAAAAAAGATAAGCAGGGATATTACTATTTCGTTGACCGTATAGGTGATACTTTTAGATGGAAATCAGAAAATGTTTCAACTAATGAAGTAAGTGAAGCCATCTCTGCGTATAAAGGTATTGATGAAGTCAACGTTTATGGAGTTGAAGTACCCAACCAAGACGGCAGAGCCGGAATGGCTTCCTTAGTTGTAAATGATGAATTTAAATTAGAGCAACTTTATGAATATCTGACAGAGCAATTACCAGCTTATAGTGTTCCAGTATTTATTAGGATAAGTCCAGAAATAGAAAAAACTGGGACGTTCAAGTATAAGAAAACTGATTTAGTAAAAGATGGTTATGACCCAACAAAAATTCAAGATCCAATTTATTTTGCTTCAGGAGATGAAAAAAAATATTTAAATTTAGATCAAGAGTCTTTTAATAAAATTAATAGCAGAGATATTAGAATTTAAAAATATTTTGCAATTTTTAATGTTAGCTGAGAGTCTTCTTCAAACGTATATGTAAAATCATCAGCATCAATCTCTCCGTTGATACTCATATCTATAAATACTTTGAGATCATCTCTAATGCGTTGTTCAAATTCAGCGAAAAATCTATTTGAACTTCCACTCATATCAGCGACTAAACCAGCTAGTAGGCTTGTTGATTTTATATCATTTTTTGTCCATCTTAATGCTAAGACTCCTTCATTATTGAAAGCAAAGTCATTTCTGTCATCAAATGTGTATTCAACTATAATTCCTAAATCACTTGTGGTTTCTCTCAAACCATAAATAGTATACTCTGTCCCTCCTGCTATTCCAAAGTGCCGTTCTTCCCCATTTTTTGCAGTAAGTGTCTCAAGTTTGTATAACCATGCACCTTTCGTTGATTGAATATCTAAACTAGTTTGAGATAAAATAGGATAGTAAGCATCTAATTTTTGAGACAAAGGATTTACGTTGAGTTCCGGAGACCTGTTATTTCCGTAAAAATGAGCTATACCAATATCGTAATCATCGTAAACTGTGGAATAACGAACAGCGGCGTCAATTTTATTTTTCTTTAATGAAGACTCATAGGCAACTGTGCTCTTATCAACTTCGAGAGCTAGCCTGGGTCTTCCATTTCTTCCTGGAAAAATCCTTTCTTTAAAAAATGGCATTATGAATAAATCAAAGTTACCATATGAATGATTATAATTTAATGAAATCATCGGTTGCCCAAATTTTTTTGTTCCAGAAATATCTTCAGCTAAATTTGATTGATTGATTATATCAACAATATTAAAACTTTCGTTTACACCCCAAAAAATTAGTTCATTCCCAATTTTTAAAGTTATGTCATCAAAATATTGCTCATACTTAAATTTTTGAAAGTCAATATAACTGCGTTCACTATCTTTCTCATCTATACGTCCAGTAGTGTTAATTGTAATTTTTTGATCTCCATTATTTAGGTAGGTAATGAATGTTCCTTTTACAAAAATTGATTGATTAGAATTTGACTGATCGTGTCTTCCATCCCCATTAAAAAACGTGGTTATCTCAGGTTGAATAAATCCATAAGCTTTATAATCAATAGCTGCTGCATTTTGTGAAGCGACTAAATATTGTAAAAATACAAAAAGAAACGAAATAATATATTTTTTTAGCACTGCTAATCTGCTAGTCGCAATATGCTAGACTTCTCAAAATCTTTTTTATTGATGCCTACATCTAACTCTCTATTTAGCCATTTGAAAATAGTTATATTTTTGTTTTGGATATTTTCTACTTTCAAAGTATTTGCCATCCAAATTTTATCTTTGTACAAAACATAATCCTCTAAATACAGCGTCTTTAAAAGTTCACCCTTTCTGTCATAAAAGTCTACTTTGTATGTTCGATTTAAATTATCAATAAGTGAAATTCTTTTTGAATATCCTGAATTTTCATAATTAGGATAAGACTCTAACTTATAAAAAGTCTCATTATTTTCCATTTCTTCACCAAGAAATTTCCATTCGTACTTTCTATAGTCAGTTCCCGAAAAATCTTCAAAAGCCACCTCACTGCCCATAAATGCTCCTGATTTATTACTAGAAGAAATTCTTTTCACTCGACCCAGAGCAGGCAAATATAGCCATTGGTCATCATCGTCACTTATGTGTGTATGTGACAGCATAACTGTGCCCTCTACGTCTTTGGGAGTTTTAAAGTAAGTCAAGCTTTTATCACCATCGTTTGGATCTAAATTCTCAAGTGTCTTACCTGATACTTCGCGTGTTACTTCATTACCTTTGGGATCAATAAGTATCATCAATTGATCTGACACCATGTCAGTAAAGCCTCTGCCATTTTCATATGACGCTTTAGCTATTCTGAGCCCCTGTTCCTCAGCTGTTTCCGCGCTGAGATAAAATGGAAAAAGGGCGAATATGATAAATATAATTTTTGCAAATTTCATTTTTTTCATTTTAAACTTTTTTTCCAAATATTAAAAGCAAAGCCGGTAAAAGCAATAGGTCAATGAGTAAAGCTATCATAATTATCAAAGCACACATCCCACCAATTATAAAATTATAGTAGAACATTGATTGTGTTAAAAATAAGAACCCAGAAAAAAGACAAATTGATGCAACAATTATAGGATAACCAACAAATCTAAAACAATATTGTATTGCTTCTCTTGGGGGTAAATTTATTGCAAGAGCTTTTTTATATTTTGATAAAAAGTGGATAGTTGCGTCAACTACAAGGCCTATTGAAATAAGAACAGCAAATTGATGAGCGGCCGTTACCATATCAGTGGCAAGAGTAAGAAGACCGAAACCAAGTATAAAAGGAATAATATTTGGAACAATGCTTATTATGCCGTACCTAAAACTTTGCAGAGAAATTCCAACAACCATAATTATAAATGTAAAAGAGATTAAAAGCCCGATTACTAACCCTCTTGTGTTTTCAACAAATAGTTGTGGCATCATAATTGGAATCCCAGCAACACCATTTGTACTAAAAGGTGAAATATTTTCATTAACCCATTCATCCACACGTGCATTGAATGCAACTGACTCCATTGATGTAGAGTTATTTGTTCTGATAAGAATTCTAGAATCTGATTTATCCGCAGTCATTTGATTTTTTAAATCCATCCCATATGGCACTGAAAACTCATACAATAGCAAATACTGCGCAATGAGTGCTTTATTGTCAGGAATTGCATAATACTCGTTCAAGCCGCCATTCATATTTTTATGTAAAGTCTTAATAACATCTGAAATAGTAGATACATCAGCAACTTCAGGTTGAGTAAGAAGCCAGCTTTCGAACTCATCAAGCTTTTTAAGGTATTCAGGACTTGTTATACCATCCGGTTCATTTGATTGCATATCAGAAAATATATAAAAAGAGCTTCCGAATTCAGGGTCAACGGTATTTTTTACTTCTAGCCATTCAGGAACTCTATCAAAATAAGTACTAAAATAGTCATCAAAATGTAAATTTGGTAATAAACTAAAAACCGCTATACAAATTGCAGTTATTACAATAACAAACCTTTCCTTAAATTTATAAATTAATTCACCCAAGTTTTTAAGAACTTCGAGTACATAACTTTTTCTTTTCCTTGCATTTATTGGAAGTAAAGAAAACATAGCTGGAAGCATCGTCACACTTAAAATAAATCCAATACCTGCTCCAATTACAACAGTATTAGCCATCTCGCTATAAGCTGGTATATCCCCGAAGTTAATACCTGCGATCCCTGCAGCTGTTGTGAAACTTGTAAGAAATATTGGTATAAAATTTATTTTTAAACTCTCAATAATAGCGTCATTCTTTGTCATTCCCTCAGTCATATTAGTCAACCCAATTGACAACATATGTATGGCATGCGTTAGTGATATTGTAAGTATAATTATAGGTGCAGTAATAAGTGGAGGTTGTACTTCAAACCCAAGCCATCCAGCAGCTCCTAGTGATGGCAGAATAGACAATATAATTACAATTAGTGAAATTATTGAAGCTACGACAGATCTCAATAAAATATAAGTTAAGATAATTATTAGCAGTAAAAAACTTGGATACATTTTTGATGCATCAGACTCCGAAGTAGATTGAAAATTATGTGAAAATTGAGCTGAGCCTGCTACACCAACAAATATGTCCTCATATCTCTCTTCAAAATAATTTTTTTGTTCCCAGGCAAATGAAATTGGTTCCTGGAAAGCGATATCTTCAGGCATTTCAAGATTAATATTAACTAAACCAATTTTCCCACTTTCAGACATCACAAAATTTACAACCGCGTCTTCTAATACTGCAGCATTATATAAATTTGAAATTTCATTTGTGCTTAATGAGTCAACATCATCAACAAAATCACTTATTGATATATCATCGCCGTCTACTGTAGTGTATTGATGGTTTGTAATTGAGCTTACTCTTGATGAATATGGTGTTTGCCAGGAAATTTCAGTGAGTTCATGAATAAGACTTAATACATCTTTTTGAAATATGTTACCCTTTTCTGGTTTAACAACAAAAGTCAGAACATCTATGTTTCCATACTTTTCTTCTAAATCAAGTACATCTTTGTAGTATTTAAAATCTTCCTCAACAAAGCCCCTATATCCTGAGGGAGTTTCTAGGAATTTCATACCGAATGATATTGTGAAAATGATTAATAAACTGCCTAATATTACTTTAATACGATGGTTTACTAAAATCTTGCCAAATATTTCAATTCTGTCTTCTAAATTCATATGGAAAAATATATACCTTCTTTTATAAATTAATACAGTATGAAAAATAGTAAGAAAATATATTTAATATCACCTCGTGGATTTTGCGCTGGCGTTACTCGGGCAATTGAAATAGTTGAACTAGCAATCAAAAAATATGGTCCGCCAGTTTATGTTAATCACGAAATTGTTCATAACAAATATGTCATAGATGAATTGAGTGATAAGGGTGCAGTTTTTTTAGATAATATTAATGATGCGCCTCCAGATCGTCCATTCATCTTTTCCGCTCACGGTGTTTCAAAGGATGTTGAGCTACATGCAAATAAAAAAAACAAAATAGTTATTAATGCAACATGTCCACTTGTAACCAAAGTTCATGTTCAAGCTATGAAGTTTTTTGAATTGGGTTACCGCATTATTCTTATTGGACATAAAAACCACCCTGAAGTAATAGGAACCATGGGCCAGCTGCCAAGCGGCACCATAAAACTTGTTGAAACGGTAAGTGATGTAATGAAACTTTCTATAAATGACAATGATAGTTTTGCTTATTTAACTCAAACAACACTCTCACTTGATGACACAAAAAAAATAATTGAAGCATTAAAAGTTCGATTACCTAAAATAATTTCTTCTCCAAAAGAAGATATTTGCTATGCAACCTCAAATCGTCAAAAAGCAATAAAAGAATACGCTCGAATGTGTGATGCTTTTATAGTTGTTGGATCAAGTAATTCATCTAATTCTAATCGCTTGGTGGAAGTCGCAAAAAATGCAGGTTGTGAGAACTCAATTCTCTTGGAAAACGAAATTAATTTAAATGTAAAAGATTATGAGCTTATGACATCAATTGGTATTTCTTCAGGCGCTTCGGTTCCTGACATACTAGTTAATAATGTAATTAATAAATTTGCAGAATTTTATCAAGTTACGATTGAAGAGCTCAGTTTAGGAAATGAAAATGTAACTTTTAAATTACCTAAGGAACTAAGAGTTGGTTAACATAAAAGATTTAAAATGGGATTATAGTAACCCTCATATTTTAAAGTTCACCATAAAAAAGAGTGATATTGATATTTTAGGGCATGTTAATAATAAAGTTTATTTGAACTGGTGTGAACTAGTCAGTTGGGATCATTCGGCAAAATTAGGTATTACTCCTGATGTATATAAAAAATATCAATGTGCATGTGTTGTTATTAGGAGTGAAAATATTTTTTCTGGATCACTTTTCATTGACGATGAAATTGCAATTTCAACTTGGATTACAAAGACTGATAAAAAAATCAGATTGAGCAGATTTTTTCAAATAATAAATATTGCAAAAAATCAAACCGTCTTTACTTCAAATGTTGACTATGCGTGTGTGAGTCTTATTAATTTTAAGCCTGTAAGAATGCCAGAAATTTATAAAAATAGTTATGAAGTTACTTGTGATGTTTAAATTAAGAAATGTCACTATTGATGATATAAAAGATATCATTTTGATTAATGAAGATGCTATACCTGCTGTGAACTCTGTATCATATGAAGAGTTTTTAAATTTTTATGAAAAAAAAACTTATTTTAAAGCAGCTATCAATAATGATAATAATATTTGCGGGTTCTTACTTGTTTTACCATCTGGCCTTGATTATCAGAGTTTAAATTATAAGTGGTTTACGGAAAGATATAGTGATTTTGCTTATATTGATAGAATTGCTATATCTAGTAAATTTAGAGGTTTGGGTATAGGTAAAAGTCTGTATCTTGATCTTGAAAGTTCATTAGACGAATATAAAATGATTGCATGTGAATTTAACATAGAACCACCAAACCCAGTTTCTAAAAATTTTCATAAAAGTTTAAACTATCAAAATGTTGGATATCAATATACTGAAAACAATACAAAAAAAGTTTCATTAATGGTTAAAAATTTATCATGAATAGTAATTATGTAGATCTCTTAATAATTGGAGGAGGCGTTATAGGTCTTGCAATTGCCAAAAAATTTGCAGCAAAAGGTATCGATGTAATTGTTATAGAAAAAGAAAATACGTTCGGTTCAGTAACAAGTTCAAGAAATAGTGGTGTTATTCATGCTGGCGTTTACTACGATGAAGACTCTTTAAAGGCTGAATTTTGCGCAGAAGGCAATAGGCGTATGTATCAACATTGTAATAAATATAATGTCCCACACATCAACACAGGAAAATTTATAGTTGCAACTTCTAAAAATGAAATTCCTAAACTTGAGGAAATTCAATCAAATGCAGCAAACAATGGTGTAGATGGGATAATTAGAGTATCTGGGGCGTATGTTGCAGATAAAGAACCCCTAGTGAGTTGTATTGAGGCTTTGTTTGTACCATCCACAGGCATTGTAGATCAAAACTTACTTATGAGATCTTATCTAGGTGAACTGGAGGAAAATTCAGGTAATATAGTTTTCAATTCCCAATTTCTAAAATCTGATATAGTTGATGGTAGATTTAAATCTGTGATTTTAAGTGAAAAAGAAGAGATTGTGATTGAATCTAAATTTGTGATTAATGCTGCTGGTCTAAGTGCTGAAGAGGTAGCAAAGAATATACTTCCTATGGATCAAAAATTTATTCCAAAAACTTATTTTGCTAAAGGAAATTATTTTGAGACAGGTAAGGATCTCAAAATTCGACACTTAATTTATCCGATACCAGATGAAGCAAGCCTTGGGTTACATTTAGGTTTAGATCTCGGTATGCAAGTAAAATTTGGGCCTGATGTTGAATGGATAACCAAGATTGATTACGAGGTTGATAGAAATAGGCATGAAGCATTTCATAAAGATATTATAAAATATATTCCATCCATAAAATTTAATGATTTAAGACCAGGCTACTCTGGAATCAGACCTAAATTAAAAAATAAAGGGGAAGGCAAAAGTGATTTTCTTATTCAAGGTGAAGAAACTCACGGGGTTAAAAATCTTATAAATTTATTTGGAATGGAGTCCCCAGGATTAACATCTTCGTTGGTAATCAGTGATTATGTTTATGATTTAGTAAATTAAAAAAGAAATTCTTTTTTCTGAGAATTTGATATATATGATTTCATTTTCATCATTGCACTTTTTTCAATTTGTCTCACACGTTCCTTAGAAATATTTAATTCTTTGCCTAAAATATCGAGTGTTTTTACGTCTTCTGAAAGGTGTCTGTCTTTAATTATCTTTACTTCTCTTTCGTCAAGAATTTCTAATGTTTGCTTAATTAAATTTTTTTTAAAATTTAATTGATCTTTTTCAAACACTTTATCGTCAGGTCTTGCGTCTTCATCCTCAATAAGTTCCATAAACTCACTTTCACTTTCGTCATTAATTTTATGATTAAGAGAACTATCGTTTTGACTAATCCTGCTGTCCATTTTTATAACATCAGAAGTTGAAATATTTAAATCATTAGCAATGCCCTGTGCAGTCCGAAAATCAATTGATCCATGTTCCGTTTGATGAATCTTCTGTTTTAATTTTCTGAGACTAAAAAATAGGCTTTTTTGTTTTGAGGTAGTTGCAATCCTTACTAATGACCAGTTTTTTAAAACAAAATCTTGTATTGATGCTCTTATCCACCATCCAGCATAAGTTGAGAATCTGACTTCTTTATCCAATTCAAATCTTTCTGCAGCTTTCATTAAACCTATATTGCCCTCTTGAATTAGATCACTTAAGTTAAGACCATAGTTCTTATACTTAACAGCGAAAGCAATAACCAATCTGATGTGAGATTGAGTTAGTTCGTGCAGTGCTTTCTCATCTTTGTTTTTGATCCATTTTTTCGCTAATACCTTTTCATGATTTTCCTCAAGTAAAGGTATAGACATGGCTTTTTTAACAAAAGACTTCATTTCATTTGTATCATCAAAACTTGACATGCTTGCAAAATACAAATTCAATATGAAAAGACAATTTGAATCTTTAATTTTGAGGGTATAAAAATTGCCAATGTGGCTTAATTTAATATGAAAGACATTGTAAAATATGAAGATTTTGAAAAAATTGAGGTCTTAGTAGGTACTATTTTAGAAGTAAAAATAAACGAAAAGGCCAGAAAACCAGCTTATGTGCTAAAAATAGATTTTGGTGAAAAAGTTGGTATTAAACAAAGTTCAGCTCAAATAACAAACTATTCAATTGAAGAGCTTCTTCAAAAACAAATTATTGCTGTATGTAATTTTGAGAAAAAAAATATCGCAGGTATTGAGTCAGAAGTATTAATTCTAGGCGCAATAAATGAAAATAAAGAGGTGATTTTACTTCATCCGCAACAAGGAGTAGATAATGGATCGAATGTTTGCTGACATATGCTGGCGCGCTCGAGATGATTCGAACATCCGACCCCAGGATTAGGAATCCTGTGCTCTATCCTGCTGAGCTACGAGCGCATAATTAAAGATTTTTTCAAAAAAAAATAATTTTTATTTTATTTTAATTAAATTAAATAAAAAAAAATAAATTTTTGTTACTATAAAAAAATCTAATAACTATAAGTATTTAAATACATTTACTAACAATTTAAAATATATTGAAAAAAAATTTAAAATTCAAAAATTTGAAAAAACAGCGAAAAATTGACAGTTTTTCATAAAAGTTTAATCATTGTATTAGAACGAATCAATTTTGATTCATCTACTAACCTCTAACTAAACCCAAACGGGGGGAGATAATTATGGAGGAACTTAAAGTGATCTTTGCGAAAGCAAGGAAAAAAGCTAAGAAAAAAGCAGCGCCTAAGAAAAAACGTAAAGCTGCTAAAAGGAAGCCAGCTAAGAAAAAAGCAGCTCCTAAAAAGAAAAAGCGTAAAGCAGCTAAAAGGAAGCCAGCTAAGAAAAAAGCAGCTCCTAAAAAGAAAAAAAGGAAAGCCGCTAAGAAAAAAGCCGCTCCTAAAAAGAAAAAGAAAGCTGCTAAAAGAAAAAAAAGAAGATAATTAGCATTGATTAATCAATGCTTTTTTTTTGCGCCCTTAGTTTAATAAACTAGGGGCGTTTTTTAATTTATCTCTACCAAGAATCTTATCGACTTTTTTTACTGCATTTTCCTCAGTGATTTTAAGACCAGCAATTACTTCTCTTAAAAATCGATCATATGATAATTCAAAGAGCTGACGTTCACTATAAGATTGCTCTATTTGATTATTTGCTCTGTTAAGATCTCTGACGACCTCAGCAATCTGTTCAATATCACCCGAATTAATTTTAAGGTCATATTCCTGTGCCCTTCTACTCCACATTGTTCTTTTTATTTTTGGTTTTTGAGAAAGAATTTTTAATACAGTTTGAATTTTAGATGGTTTTGATACTTTTCTTAAATTAAGAGACTTAGCTTTTTCAACTGGAACTCTCAAAATTAATTTATCACGTACAAACTCTATCACATACATCTCTAGCTTTTGTCCAACTACTTCTCTTTTTTCAATGTCTATAACTTGGCCCACACCGTGAGTTGGATAAACAACATAATCCTTTGTATTAAAGATTTTTTTAACTTTTTTTTCCTTAATAGTCTTGATTTCTAAAAACTTTTTAACTTTTTTTGCCTGATAATGAGCAGGATTAATTATTCGATTATTAACTTTTTTATCTGATTGTGGAGGAAGTTTAGGTTCCACAAATTTCTTCATTTCTTTTGTCTTTTTAACAACTTTTTTTACCTGTCTCTGTGCTGGTTTCTTTTTTACTGAAGTTTTCTTTTTTACGATTGAAGTTTTTTTCTTAGCACTTTTCTTTTTAAGAATTTTCTTTTTGATGACTTTAGTGACCTTTTTCTTTTTTTTCATAAAATTACTTAACCCCCAGATTTTTCAGAAAAATATTTTTCATATTTATTCTCCTCACTCTCATAAGTTTTTGCATCAGCCGGAGAGTCTTTCTTGATAGTAATGTTTGGCCAAATTTCTGAAAATTTTCTATTTACATCTAACCATTTTTCATCTTTATCGTCTGTATCAGAAATGATTGCATCAACAGGACATTCAGGTTCACAAACACCACAGTCAATACATTCATCAGGATTAATTACTAACATATTTTCACCTTCATAGAAACAATCAACCGGACATACCTCCACGCAATCAGTATATTTGCATTTTATGCATTTTTCATTAACAAGGTAGGTCATTTTAATTATTGTGAGAACTTTTTCTTTATTTCACCGACTTTAAAATCATCAATATATAGAAGGCCAGATATTTTACGGACTAAAGCATTTTCAAAGTCATCGATTCTGCCGTCTGCAATCACAATCTTCCATATCATTTCAATAATCATGATTTTTTCATCATCAGTAAGGAAGCTATTGATTTTTGAAGTAAATTGATGAATATCATTTGCACTATCTACAAGTTCATAAGAAGCTTCAAAAAGCTTATTTAGTCTATCGTTATCTAAATTATAAAAATTACCAAGTAAATTTAATATTTCACCTTTTTCAATCTCATCAAATTCACCATCGTGCAGCGCAGTTGTAACCATTAGAGATGCAACAGCTAATTGAGGTGCCTCAAATTCCTCATCTTGGATATCTTTTTTATCTGATAATATTTTTTTGAATTTATCTAACATAATAGCATATTTGTATATTAGGATTTAAAGAGTACTATATTTGGTGTCCATTTTAGAACAAAAGGTGTAGATTTCATGTCCGAATCACCAACTTCAAATGTTCTTTAAATATTCTAATTTTTTTTATTCCTAATTAACTATATATATCACTTAATCAAAATTTAAAAGTTTCAATAGAAATGAATAATAAATCAAATAACGGCTTTAACACTTGGCAAAAAAGTTTTGAAAAAGAAACTAAGAAAAACTTTAGTGATGCAAACTCAGAGACAGATGAGGGAATAGAAATCAAGCCAGTGTATACTAGAGATGACCTAGAAAACTTTTCATTTGTCGAAAATAACTCTCTTCCTGGCCAATGGCCTTTTACCAGAGGTCCAAAGGCATCAATGTACACTAACAGACCTTGGACGATCAGGCAGTATGCAGGATTTTCAACGGCAGAAGAGTCCAATGAATTTTATAAAAAGAATTTAGAATCTGGTCAAAAAGGTCTTTCAGTTGCTTTTGATTTGCCAACACACAGGGGATATGACTCAGATGATGATTTGGTAATGGGTGATGTGGGTAAAGCTGGTGTAGCTATAGATACTGTTGAGGATATGAAAATACTTTTTAATAATATTCCTCTAGATCAAATGTCAGTCTCAATGACTATGAACGGCGCAGTGTTGCCAGTACTTGCATCATTTATTGTTGCAGGAGAAGAACAGGGTGTTGATAGAAGTTTGCTATCAGGAACAATTCAGAATGATATCTTAAAAGAGTTCATGGTAAGAAATACTTATATATATCCTCCTGAGCCATCGATGAAAATTGTTGCCGATATTATTGAATTTACTTCAAAAGAAATGCCTAAGTTTAATTCTATTTCGATTTCAGGTTATCATATGCAAGAAGCCGGCGCTGATAATGTTCTTGAATTAGCTTATACTTTAGCTGACGGAATGGAATATGTAAGAGCAGCATTGTCAAAGGATCTTGATGTTGATGATTTTGCACCGAGACTCTCCTTCTTTTTTGCAATCGGAACGGACTTTTTTATGGAGATTGCTAAATTAAGAGCCGCAAGAACTCTGTGGGCTAAGATCATGAAAGATTTTGGAGCTAAAAATGAAAGATCTCTTATTTTAAGAACACACTGTCAAACATCTGGCGTATCTTTAACTGAGAAAGATCCTTATAATAACATTATAAGAACATCTTACGAGGCCTTATCTGCTATACTTGGAGGAACACAAAGTTTGCACACAAATTCCTTCGATGAAGCAATTGCTTTACCAACAGACGAGTCTGCAAGAATTGCTAGAAATACTCAATTGATACTTCAAAATGAAACTGGTGTTACAAAAACGGTTGACCCTCTTGCAGGATCATATTTTGTTGAAAACTTAACTGAAGAATTATCAAAAAAAGCTTGGGATATTATTACAGAAATTGAAGAATTAGGTGGAATGACCAAAGCTGTTAAAGCGGGTATTCCTAAATTAAAAATTGAAGAGTCTGCAACCAAGAAGCAAGCTAAAGTCGATAGTGGATCCAGGGTTGTGGTTGGAGTAAATAAATATAAAAATCCGAAAGAACCTTCAGTTGATGTGAGAGTGATTGATAATAATCGCGTTCGAGATGATCAAATAAAGAAAATCCAAGCAATAAAAGAGTCACGTGATACAATAGCTGTCGAAAAAGCACTTGCTAATTTAACAGATGCCGCAAAAGATGAAACAAATCTTCTAGCGCCTTGCATAGAAGCCATTAAATTAAGAGCAACAGTTGGAGAAGTCTCGAAAGCTTTAGAGCAAGTATATGGAAGACATTTTGCAAAAAGCTTAAGTGTTTCAGGAGTATATGGTAAACACTTTGAAGGTGATAAGGATTTTATGAAAGTTGAGAAAAAGGTTATTGATTTTGAAAATGCAAATGGCAGAAGACCACGTGTTCTTGTTGTGAAAATTGGTCAGGATGGCCACGATCGGGGGGCAAAGATCGTTGCAACTTCATTTGCTGATATGGGATTCGATGTTGATATGGGCCCGCTGTTTCAATCTCCTAAAGATGTCGCTAAGGACGCAATTGAAAATGATGTTCATGCAATTGGTGTTTCAACGCTTGCGGCTGGTCATAAAACTCTTGTGCCGGAGCTTATGAAGGCTTTAAGTAATATTGATCCTAAATCAAAAATAATTGTTTTTGTTGGGGGTATAATTCCTGAACAAGATTATGAATTTCTATATAAAAATAATGTATCTGCTATTTTTGGGCCTGGCTCTAATATCATAGAGTGTGCTGAAAAAGTTATTGATTTGATATCTGATAACTTGAGTAAAGAATAGTTAATGGAATTAATTGAAAATATTCAAAATGGAGAACGAGCTGCCATTGCTAAAGCTATTACCTTAGTTGAGTCTTCAAAAGACTCTGATCAACAAATAAGTAGGCAGCTGATCTCAGAATTAATTAAGAAGCCAGGCAAATCAATAAGAATAGGTTTCTCGGGCCCACCAGGAGTTGGAAAGTCAACATTTATTGAGTCCTTTGGAAGTTACTTAGTAACTCAAAATTATAAGTTGGGTATTTTAGCTATTGACCCATCCTCACAAATTACTGGAGGATCAATATTAGGAGATAAAACTCGAATGGTAGAGATATCAAAAAATCCAAATACTTTTATCAGATCTACACCATCTAGAGGCGCTTTAGGCGGTATCTCTATGGGAACACGCGAAGCATCCATCATACTAGATGCTGCAGGTTATGATTTTATTTTTATTGAAACAGTTGGTGTAGGACAATCAGAAATTGTTGCAAGCAACTTAGTAGATATATTCACTCTTATTGTTGGTCCTGGTTCCGGTGATGAGTTGCAAGGAATAAAGAAAGGTATTACTGAGTATGCGGATATATTTATAGTTAATAAAAATGATGGTGAGTTGAAAATTGAAGCTTCAAAAACCGCTGCTGACTATAAATCAGCTCTAAGTTACTATAAGAAATTAGATGAGCTAGAAAAGCAAGTATTATTAGTATCTGCAATTGAGCAAACTGGGATGGAGGAAGTGATTAAAACAATTAATCAGATAGTTGATCAAAATAAGTTAAAAGGAATATTTGAAGAAAGACGCGCTAATCAACTTGAATACTGGATAGAAGAAGAGGTAAAAAATATAATTGCTTCAGATATAACAAAACGATTGTCAAGTACGGGAAATATTTCAAAATACTCTGAAAAAGTAATGAAAAATGAAATGTCTATGTTTGAAGCAGTTGAAAAAATTACAAAAGATACCCTTAAGTAATAATCATATTGACAATAATTACCAAAAACTTTACTTAAAACTTACTATGACAAAAGCATGTGATATATCAGGAAAAAAAGTACAATTTGGCAATAATGTGAGCAAAGCCAATAATAAGACAAGAAGAAAATTTAATGTTAATCTTCAGTCTGTAACTTTTAAAAGTGATATTTTAAATAAGAAGATAAGATTCTCTGTAGCTACTTCATCAATAAGAACAGTTTCCAAGTTTGGTGGTATTGATGAATTTTTAACAAAAACAAAAAGTAAGAAATTGTCTCAAAAAGCAAAGAGAGTACAACGTGCTATGAATAATGCACAAAAAAAAGCTAGTTTATAGTCTGACGATTTAAATTATTTTCGTTTTCCTCAAAAAGATCTACCAACTGCTCAGTCATTACGTCAGCTAACTGTTCTGCATCAACTATTGTTACAGCTCTTTTGTAGTATCTTGTTACATCGTGACCAATTCCAACAGCAAGTAATTGTATTGAAGATTTAGATTCTATCCAATTTATTACACCTCGAAGATGTTTTTCTAGATAATTACCTGTATTTACTGAAAGTGTACTATCATCGACAGGTGCACCATCTGAAATTACCATTAATATTTTTCTTGCCTCATATCTTGTCTGAAGCCTTTTGTGTGCCCATAACAATGCTTCACCATCAATATTCTCTTTTAAAAGTCCCTCACGCATCATTAATCCAAGATTTTTCTTTGACCTTCTCCACGGTTCATCAGCCGCTTTATAAATTATATGCCTTAAATCATTTAATCTTCCGGGGGATGGAATTTTTTTATTTTGCATCCAATGCTCTCTGCTCTTTCCACCTTTCCAAGCTTTAGTAGTAAAGCCGAGTATCTCAACTTTAACACCGCACCTTTCAAGTGTCCTCGCTAGAATATCTGCACTCATTGCTGCAACTGTTATAGGGCGACCTCTCATTGATCCTGAGTTATCTATAAGTAATGAAACTACAGTATCTTTAAAATCTGTATCTTTTTCTTTTTTAAATGACAATGAATGGAATGGATCCATAATTATTCTTGTAAGTCTTGAGGTATCAAGCAATCCTTCTTCAAGATCAAAATCCCAACTTCGATTTTGTTTAGCTAAGAGTTTCCTTTGTAGCCTGTTAGCCAATCTTGAAATTATCATTTGATAAGCTTTCAATTGCTGATCCAGATAAGCCCTTAATCTATTAAGTTCTTCATCTTCACAGATATTTTTTGCAGTAATAACTTCATCAAATTCCTCAGTATAAACTTCGTATTCGTTGAGTATTTTTTCTACTGAATTTTCTGCATTGTATTGGGGAGTTGCGTTTTCAGTATTACCCTCATCTACTTCACTTAATTCGTCATCTTCTTGTTGGTCAATATTCATCTCAGTTTCATCGTAACCTACCTCCTCCTCAGATTGAGTAGATTCTTCATCACTAAAGGAAGACTGGCTTTCCATTTCGTTGACCTCATTGTTTTCTAGTTGATCAATATTTTGGTTTTCCTCTTCTTTGTTGTCTTCACCATCACTATTTTCATTATCATAATAGTCTAGCTCTCTAATTAGTTCGTTCACATTTTCGGCAAATCGTTTTTGATCATGTATATTTTTTAAAAGTTGATCAGATGAGTCACTAATTTTATTATTCAACCATTTCTTCCATAGATTAAGGGCATTATTTGAGTTAGATGGAAGATAATCAGGATTGATTTTATTTCTTAAATACAAGTCTATTGCGTCTTCAATATTCAGATCTGACTGCTTTGAAACAGTATCTAAGTTCTTCTCTCTAAATTTTTGTTCATAGAGTGTCCTTAAATTTGATTTAACCCCTCGCATTAACTTACTGCCTATAAGCTGGATTCGAGTATTTTCTAAAACTTCGTATATTTTTCGATTTTTTTCACCAGTAGGTTCAAATTGTATATAGGTTTCTTTATTATGATATTTATACTTGAGAGCCTCATTATCAGCATGTCCGCGTAATTGATTTAAATTTTTTAAGTCCTCATTATTATCAATTTTAGGTAGTACAATTTTATTATCAGTCGACGTTAGATTATCTTCAAATAAAACATCAATCTCCTTATCCTCAGCTATTGCACGTGTAGTGGAAGATATAGCTTTTTTGATATCTTCTATATAATCTTCTTTCACTAAACTAAATCAAATTTGCTTGTTTCAGTTGTGACTTCTTCACCGAAGCAGCGCTGATAGTACTCCGCTATAATTTGTCTTTCACTTTCATCACACTTATTTAAAAAAGTAAGTTTAAATGCTGCGGAATAGTTGTGATCAAAAATTTCAGAATTTTGGGCCCAAGTTAGAACTGTCCTAGGACTCATAACCGTTGATATATCCCCATTTGCAAGACCTTTTCTGGATAAATCAGCAACCTTTATCATCAATTCAATGATCTCTTCCTTTTCAGGGTTATTAAATGAAGGAACTTTCGAGAGCATTATCTTTTTTTCTTGTTCAAGATCTAAATAGTTAAGTGTAGTAACTATGCTCCACCTATCCATCTGCCCTTGATTTATTTGCTGTGTACCATGATAAAGTCCAGTTGTATCTCCTAATCCAACGGTGTTTGTAGTTGCAAATAATCTAAAATATGGATTTGGCGTTAAAACTCTGTTCTTATCTAATAATGTAAATTTACCTTCCGACTCTAATACCCTTTGAATGACAAACATAACATCTGGTCTTCCAGCGTCATATTCATCAAATACCAAAGCTGTAGGTGTTTGTAATGACCAAGGTAAGATTCCGTCTTGAAATTCCGTAACTTGCTTTCCATCATTTAATACGATCGCATCTTTACCAATCAAATCAATTCGACTAATGTGGCTGTCAAGATTGACTCTTACGCAAGGCCAATTAAGCCGAGCCGCAATCTGTTCAATATGCGTTGATTTTCCAGTTCCATGTAATCCTTGAACCATAACTCTTCTGTTATATTTAAACCCAGACAGTATTGCCATGGTAGTTGCCTTATCAAAACAATAGTTAGAATCGATTTCAGGAACATACTCTGATTTCTTTGAAAAACCCTCAACATGAAGATCTGTATCAAATCCAAACGCTTGATTAACCGAGATTGATATATCAGGTTTACTTTGCATGAGATTTTCTATTGTTGTCATATTGTTCCTTTATTATTTTATAGGCTTCTAAAACCTTAGTTAATTTTTCTTTATTTTTTTCATTGTTACCAACTGTATCAGGGTGTAATTCTTTTACAATCTTTTTGAATTTGGACTTGATTTCATTGAGTGAACTTTCCTTATTATCAATCCCTAAAGTCGCAAGAGCATTTAAATACTTAGAACTATAATAACTAGGATGTACGAGCATATTTTCAAGATTATTCATCCCCTGGAACATTCTCTCAGAAATTTTAGATATTTTTTCAAAATAACTCGTATCATTTGATCCTATTTGCTTTGTTTTTCTATGGCCAATTATGTCATTTTCGATAAATGCCTCAATTTCATCAGCTGTCATATCAGAAAAATAGTTCCATTTTTTGTTATATTCTTTTATGTGTTCTAGACAGAACCAAATGTATTTTCCTAGATCTTTTGGGGAAGATGGAGCACGATATTCTCCTATTTCTTCGCACCCTTTAAAATGACATTTTCTTTTATTCATATTGTTTTTTCATATGTTAGATTAGATTAATATACATGACTCTAGAAGAATCTATAGATAAGAAAATTAATGACAATCTAAACCCGTCTTTTTTTAAAATTATAAACTTTTCTGATCAACACAAAAATCATTATGAAGGTGATAACAAAGATACTTCACATATTAAAATCATTATTGTTTCAGAGTCTTTTGATGGACATTCAAGAATTGAAAGAGAGAGGATTGTTCATAACATACTTAAAGAAGAAATATTGACAGAGATACACTCAATAAGATTAAAACTCTATATAAAGTCAGAATATGATTTAATTAAGTGACGCAATTTTGACTTGCGAAATCAAATTTCTTTTTGTTTCAATTATTTCAAATTTAAATCCATAAAATTGAAAAACTTGTCCAGCTTTAGGAAAGGACCTTGACTCATTTATTATTAAGCCAGAAATAGTATTCGCTTCTTCATCAGGTAGGTCCCAACCAAAACTTCTATTAATGTTTCTTATTTCTGTAGATCCTTGTACTTTAATTGAGCCATCTTTATTTCTTTCAATATCAGCTAAATCGATATCATGTTCATCGCTGATTTCTCCAACAATCTCTTCAATAATATCTTCAAGGCTTATCATTCCATTTAACACACCATATTCATCAACCACCATTGCTAATTTAATTTTTCTATTTAGATGCATTTGTAATTGATTTTTTAAAGGGGTAGTTTCTGGCACAAACCACGTTTTAATTAATGATTGCTTTATGTCCTCTCTTGAAATTTTTACAGATTTAAGTTCATTTAGCTTTCTTAATAGATTTTTTGCATGTAGTAGGCCGATAATATTTTCATTGTTGTCTTTCCACACGGGTATTCTTGTATACGGACTTTCAACAACTTGGCTTATTATTTTTTCAGGATCTTCATCAATATTAACCATAAAGATGTTACTTCTATGAACCATAATATCTTCAACAGTTGTTTCTGATAAATCTAAAATTCCAGTTACCATATCTTTATCCATTTTGAATAATCTTCCTTCTTTATGATGGAGATCTACAGTTCCCCTAATTTCATCAGCTACAGATAAACTTCTTGCATTCTGGTCATGTTTAATTCCAATTATATTTAAAATAGTAAAAACAATTTTTTCCATCAGCCACGTTACAGGCGCTAGGATCGTTACAAATGGTTTTAAAAATGGACTTACTAATAGTGCCATTTTCTCTGCATTTGCAATAGCATAGCTTTTAGGAAGAATTTCTGCAAAAATTACAATTAATGCTGTCATTATGATTACGGCATAAGCAACACCTGTATTTCCAAAAATTTTAATTAATAAACTAGTAGCTAAAGCTGAAGCAAGAATATTGACTAAATTATTACCAAGTAAAATCGCTCCAATTAAGGCTTCTTTCTTATTTAATAAATCTATCGCGACATTAGAATTCTTTTTACCCTTCATGCTAAGGCCGGTTAACCTACTTCGCGTACTTGCTGTTAATGCTGTTTCTGATCCCGAGAAAAATGCAGAAAATGCTAAAAGAACTATTATGGCTAAAAATAATACGATAATTTCAAATATCATCTAATTTATATACTTATTTATCACACTATCTAATTTTCTATTTGAATATCGATTGGCTAAGTAAGCTTTACCTAAGCTTCTTAAAAGTATTAGATTTATATGATTATTTTTTACTTTTTTGTCAGAATTCATTATCTCTTTAAATTTATTAAGTGATATTTTGCTCTTTATATTATTAGGTATTTTGGTTTTCATTTTTAATTTTTGAAAATGATCTTTTATTTTATTTATATTTTTATTTAAAATATTTCCTTGAAGTGATGACATTTCAAGAGCCATCATAATGCCTATAGATACGGCTTCTCCATGTGTTAATGATTTTTGATAATTATTTATTGCTTCAATAGCATGTCCAAAAGTATGACCTAGATTAAGTATTGCTCTTATATTTTTTTCTTTTTCATCTTTACTTACAATTATTGCTTTATTTTTGCAAGAGTGAAAAACAGCTTCAATCAAATATTTTTTGTTAAATGTCATAAGCTTCGACTCATTATATAAAAGCCAATTAAGGAATCTTTTATCCATAATGAGTCCATACTTAATTATTTCAGCATAGCCAGATAAAATCTCCCTTTTTGGAAGAGATTTTAATAGTGAAACATCCGAAATGACTAATTTAGGTTGGTAAAAGGTACCTATCAGATTTTTGCCTTCTTTAGTATTGACTCCTGTTTTGCCTCCTACCGCAGAATCGACTTGCGATAATAATGTTGTAGGTATCTGAATAAAATTAATACCTCTTAATGTGATACTTGCTGAAAAACCGACAATATCACCGATAACACCTCCACCAAAAGCAATTAAAGTATCGTTCCTATCAACCTTATATTTGAGAAGTTTAGACGTAATTAAATTAATAGTTTTAATATTTTTGTATTTCTCACCATCATTAATTATTATCTTGTTAAAACTTATTTTATTTTTTTTTAGTGAGTTCTCTAACTTTTTTCCGTAAAGCTTATGAATAAATTTATTAGTAATTATAAAAACTCGTGGATTCATTAATTTCTTTTTTATTAATGAGCCTGAGCTCAATAAGATATTATCACCAATTAATATTTTATATTTGTCTGTTCCGGTCTTTACCTCTAAAGTTTTTTTCATTATTAGATTTTTAAAGCTTCGGTAATTTCTCTAATTATTTGATATTTATTTTTTTTGCTCACATCGATTGTGAATTTAGCTTTGGAGTAATTTTTCTGCCTAATTTTATTTAATCTTTCAAATTCTGCTTTTATATTTTTATCAGATAAAAGGGGCCTTTTTTTTGATACTTTACACCTTTTTTCTAAAATATTCAAATCACATTTTAGCCATATTGAATTACATTTATTCAATATTAACTTTCTTGTTTTTAACTCTTCAAAGCCACCTCCACCTAGTGCAATAATAGAGTTTTTTTTATCTAGTAATTTTAAAGTAATTTTTTTCTCAATATTTCTGAAGATACTTTCACCGCTTTCATCAAAAATTTTTGCAATTTTTTGACCCATTTCTTTTTCAATTTCTCTATCCGTGTCATAAAAATCTAAGCCTAGTTTTTTTGATAAACCTCTACCAATAGTTGATTTACCAGAGCCCATATGGCCTAGAAAAACTATATTTTTTTTTGTTTGAGAGTGTCTTTTTTTTGACATTATTAAATGTGAATAAATTTCACAGTTTTAAAATATTCTGTTAAAAGAAATTAATATGTTTGATAAAAGCATTCGTAATAAAGTAACATTATATATCATTAGTTTATCTCTTATAAGCTCATTTTTCATTAATATTGATGTTTTGGCGGAAGACAATTTGAGTCAAGAGCCATATGAAATTTGGCAAGAGAACAGTGTTATAAGCGAAATTGAAGGCTCTATTGAAAAATCAAATACGCAGGAAGCAGTAAACTTAACTAATCAAACCGTAAAACAGGAAAATTTTCTATTTACTAAAGCCGATGCTATAGGTTTATATGATCCTACTAATGGCGGATTTGAAGCTAATTTATGGGATGGGTCTAATATAGAGGATATAGCATATTTAATTAATACAGCTTCTGTAGAAAGTACTAGTTCAACTCTTACGAACCTAGTAAAAAAAGTAATCCTAACAACAGCAGCTCCACCCGATAAATCAAATAAAGACTCATTATCTTTTTTAAATCTTAAATCAGATTTTTTAATCTCAAGAGGTTATTATAAAAATATATCTCAATTATTTAGCTTACTAAATAGTGATGAAATAAACGATATTTTAAGTGATGGAATGATTGATAATTTACTTATCTATAATCAATACAAAAGAATTTGTAATAGCAACTCTAATTTAATATCCGAAAGATTAAGTGATTTATATTTTGCATCATTTTGCAATGCAATGTCAGCTAATAGACTAACTCTTGATTTAAATATTTCTTTAATGAGAGATGATGATAATTATGATGAAGAGTATTTATCTTTATTATCTGAAATTATTTATAGTGATGAAATTAAAGCTGAAAATCTCAAGGAAATAAATCTAATTAATTTAAATTTATTACAAAAATACAATGTCGATATTGATAAATATATTTCCATAAATTCACCAATAAAATTTAAATTGTTCTACTTTTTAAATTATAAGAAGAACAACCTTAAAAAAATTTCAATTGCTGAAGAACTTGTCAAAAAAGGCTTGGTTGAGCACAAATACCTTGCTGAGATTTACCAGTCCATTGATCTAAGTAACACTAAGGACGCTGGTGAGAATAATTTTGCTTTATTAGAGCGAATTAAAATCTTTAAAGATATAAGAAAAACTTCATCTCAGGCTGAATTAGTAAATAAAATACCTAAATATGTTAGTTTGTTTAGTGCGCATGGTATGTTGGAAACAGCGTCTTTAATGATTTATGATAAAATAAAAATACTTCAACCAAAATCAGATTATATCGAAAATGCATCGGGCATTTGCCTGGTCTTTATACTAAATGATGACCCAGAAAAATGTAATGAGTGGGTGAGTCAATTGAATCTCAATTCAGACACATTAGAGCTTTCTAAAGCTAAGTTTTATCTTTCATTAGCGAGTGGTAAAGCAATAAAAGAGACTAACTTAAATCAATTAATTAACTATGAAGGTTTTTCCGATAGGCAGAAGAATATTATAGTTAAGTATTACGAACTTATTACAAATTCAAAAAAAATTAGTTATTGGAAAACTCCAAATGAATTAAATAAAGTCTCCTCAATAACTGCAAATATAAAACTGCATAATTATTTTGAATCTCTTGAAAATCAAATAGGTGAGAAAATAATTTTGTTAAACATATTACATGGAGATGATAATTTTAATGAGAATGACGAGTTTTCGATTTTTCTTATAATAGACTCGTTGTTTGAGATTAATGAAGCTTACGCACAAGACTATATATTAGAGTATTTTTCAACGTACAATTTATAGTGCCGAAAATAGAAAAATCTATAATCGAGAATTTCTTAGAATCACTGATATCTGAGAAAGGTTTAAGTAATAATACGATTGAGTCTTATAAAAGTGATATAAATCAGTTTTTAGAAAGACAAACAACAAGCAAATCATCTGAACTAATATTTTCAAGAAAATCAATTGAAAAATACATTTCGATGATGAACGATTTAGGATTTGAGAGATCAACAATCCTCAGGAAATTATCTTCGTTAGGACACTTTTTTGATTTTCTAGTTACTGAAAATATACTCAAAGATAATCCATTCTCGCAAATATCAATTCCCAAAAAAAACTCTAAGCTACCAATTTTTTTAACACACGATCAGGTAGATAGGCTATTAGAGACAGCTAAAAATGATGACTCTATTAGAGGGTTGAGACTATTCACTATGATAGAAATATTATATGCAACAGGAATAAGAGTTTCTGAGCTAGTTGGATTAAAATTGTCATCTTTATATGAAAAAGAAAATTTTATTTTTGTAACAGGGAAAGGAAATAAAGAAAGACTTGTGCCCGTTGATCAAAACACTTTATCTACAATAGAAAAGTATCTAAAAGTAAGAGTAGAATTTTTAAATGCAGATAAAAATGAAGACAAATGGCTTTTTCCATCAAGAAATTCAAAGCTTGGCCATATTTCAAGGCAAAGATTTCATCAACTTTTAAAAGTATTGTGCAAAGAAGCGAATATCGATGCAAAATACGTTAGCCCCCACAAGCTAAGACATGCATTTGCATCACATCTACTTGCTAATGGAATGGATTTGAGATCACTACAAATGCTACTTGGGCATTCGGATATATCAACAACACAAATTTATACTCATGTTCTTAGCGATAGATTAAAAAGTACGGTGGAAGATAATCACCCATTATCTAAGGTATTCAAAGAATAATTGTAATTCAAGTTGTCCTTGAAAAGAGGATTTTATGATGATAAACCAACAAAATGAGTTTCACGTCCGTACCCTCTAACACTATAAGAATAAACAGATCTCAGTTATTTGTTCCAGGGTCAAAGCCAGATTTGTTTGAGAAAGCTTCAGCAAGCAATGCAGATATAATCTGTTTAGATCTTGAGGATGCTGTGGCGCCGCAAGATAAGGAACAAGCAAAAGAAAATGTAATCAAAGCACTAAACAATCACGATTTTAGGAAAAAAACTATTTCAGTAAGAATTAATGGATTGGATACTCATTATTGTTACAGAGATGTTGTTGACTTAATGGAAAATGGTGGTGAGCGATTAGATTTAATCATGATACCAAAAGTTGGTGTTCCAGAGGATGTTTATGCAATTGATATGTTAGTGACGCAAATAGAAGATAAAACTCAAAGACAAAAGAAAATAGGCTTTGAACTTATAGTTGAAACATCTATGGGAATAACAAACCTAGATAAGATCTTAACTGGAAGTAAAAGAATTGAATCTCTCCATTTTGGTTACGCTGATTATGCAGCATCAGTTAGAATGCGTACAACAAATATCGGCGGATCTAATCAAGACTATTCAATCTTAACTGATGAAATTGATGGAGAGAGAAAAACTCACTGGAATGATATGTGGCACTATCCAATATCAAAAATGACAACTATCGGAAGGGCTCATGGCGTAAGGATTATTGACGGTCCTTTCGGGGATTTTTCAGATCCAGAAGGTTTTAAGTCTCACGCAAGAAGAACAGCAATTCTTGGATGTGAGGGAAAATGGGCAATTCACCCTAGTCAGGTAGATCTTGCAAATGAGGTATTCACATTACCAGAAAAAGAACTACAAAAAGCCAGAGATATTCTTGAAGCAATGAAAAAAGCACAGGAGTCAGGCGCAGGCGCTGCTACACTAAATGGAAAATTAATTGACGCCGCTTCAATAAGGCAAGCTGAGCAAATTATCGAACAAACAAAATTAATAGAAACTCTAAGTAAATAATTTATTATTAAATGAACACCTATCTTGAGTTTGAAAAGCCCATCGAACAACTTGACAATAAGGTTCATGAGCTCAAAAGCTTAAATGATAATGCTCCATCAGATAATCTTCTTGAAGAAATTACGCAAGTTGAAGAACAAATAAATGAAACTTATAAAAAGATATATTCTTCAATATCACCTTGGCAAAGAACACTTGTTGCAAGACATCCTCAACGACCAAAAACTAGAGAATATATTCAAAATCTAATTGAGGATTTTTTTCCATTATCAGGTGATCGTTTTTTTTCAGAAGATAAAGCTATTCTCGGGGGGTTTGGAAAGTTTAGAGGTAAAACAGTATTAGTCCTTGGTCATGAAAAGGGACACGATACAACATCAAGAATTGAACATAATTTCGGAATGCCTAGGCCTGAGGGATACAGAAAAGCTCAGAGATTAATGAAACTTGCAGAGGATTTTGACATTCCAGTAATTTCCTTCGTAGACACTCCTGGCGCTTATCCTGGAGTAGGAGCTGAACAGCGAGGACAATCTGAAGCAATAGCAAAAACAACTGAGTGTTGTTTGTCATTAGGTGTTCCTATTATAGCAATAATAATTGGCGAAGGAGGATCAGGCGGTGCAGTAGCTATTGGTACAGGAAATACAGTCCTTATGTTGGAAAACTCCATATATTCAGTAATTTCCCCAGAGGGCTGTTCATCAATTTTATGGAAAGATAATACAAAAACTGTTGAGGCGGCATCAGCCCTTAAGCTTACAGCAGAAGATATGTTAAAAATTGATGTAATTGATGAAATTGTTAAAGAGCCTACAGGTGGCGCACATAGAAATCCTCATCGGGTAATTGAGTCTGTTGGAGATGAAATTGAGAAATATTTAAATTTGCTTTCAAATCAACATGGAAATGATTTAAAACATGCAAGACAAGAAAGATATCTTCAAATAGGAAGGTCGGGATTATTTAGTGAAAAGACCACAGCAGCTAATACTGTTCTTGATGAAAAGTTTGGGAAATTTGGCAATAAAAAAAGGTTTTATAATAGTTTTTTAGGACGAATTGTTTTAGGAACTATACTTGCCATGTTGTTTATCGGCATATTAACTTATTTAGTTAATTAATTTTACCACAGCAATGTTTATACTTTTTACCTGAACCGCAAGGGCAAGGGGCATTTCTTGATATCTTTTTTGTCTTTATAGCTGATTGGTTAATTTTTTCAGACACACTATTTTCATTTAAAGTTTGGTTTTGCTTTTCTCTTAATCTCATTCTTGAAAAGATTTTAGAAACATCAATTTTTAAATTATTTATTAGTTCCTCAAATAATCCAAACGCTTCATTTTTATATTCATTTAGGGGATCTCTTTGACCGTACCCTCTTAAACCAATAGTTGACCTAAGTTGTTCAAGGTTATTAATATGATCTTTCCATTTATCATCCAAAATTTTAAGCATAACCATTCGTTCTGCAGAATTAACCTCTTCTTCAGAATGATTACCTTTTCTGTTTACGGTATTTTCATTTATTAGTGCGTAAACTTTATCCTTAATATATTGCTGACTAATATCACCTTCTGAGTTTTCTAAATTTACATCAATTTTTTTTGAAAAGTATTGATTTATCTCATCTTGAAGGTCTTGTAAGTTCCATTGATCAGCATAAGATTTTTCTGGGCAATAACGTTCAACAATTTCGTCAGCAACATCGTATTGCATTTCATTTGCAATTTCTGAAATATTATCTGCATTCATTAACTCAAGTCTTTGTTCAAATATCGTTTTACGTTGATCATTTAAGACGTCATCAAACTTTAACAGAGTTTTTCTTATGTCAAAATTTCTTCCTTCTACTTTTTTTTGTGCTCTCTCAAGTGCTTTTGAAATCCATGCATGCTTAATTGACTCTCCTTCTTTCAAGCCAAGGCTTTTTAAAACACTATCTATTTTTTCTGATCCAAAAATTCTCATTAAATCATCTTCTAAACTTATAAAGAACTTAGTTTCCCCAGGATCACCTTGACGACCAGACCTTCCTCTTAACTGATTATCTATTCTTCTACTTTCATGTCTTTCACTTCCAATTACATAGAGACCTCCAGCTTTAATCACTTCATCTTTTTTTTGAGTAATTGTGTCTTTAAGCCCTTCTAAATTTTCCTGACCATTCTTTGTGCTTGAATTAAATTCGTAATTACCGCCAAGTTGAATATCAGTTCCTCTTCCTGCCATATTTGTTGCAATTGTAACAGCACCTGGTTCACCGGCATTAGCAATAATCTTTGCCTCTTGCTCGTGGTGTTTAGCGTTTAGTACCTCGTGTTTAATTTTATTATTTCTCAGTTTCTTTGAAATTTTCTCAGATTTATCAATACTTGTTGTCCCAACTAAGACGGGTTGGCTTTTTTCATTACATATTTTAATTTGCTCAATAATAGCATCATATTTTTCCTCGGCTGTTCTATAGATTTCATCTTCATTATCAATTCGTGAAACTGGAATATTTGTAGGTATTTCGAAAACGGACAAATTATAAATGTCACCAAATTCCTCTGCTTCAGTGAGTGCAGTTCCCGTCATACCAGAAATTTTATTATATAGTCTAAAATAATTTTGATAGGTTATTGAAGCTAATGTTTGGCTTTCATTTTGAACTTTAACATTTTCTTTTGCTTCTATTGCTTGATGTAGCCCATCCCCATATCTTCTACCTTCCATCGTCCTGCCTGTAAATTCATCAACAATTACTACACTTCCCGATTTAACAATATAGTCCCTATCTTTTTCAAATAGTTTGTTTGCTCTTAATGCTTGATTTATATGGTGTACCACCGCAACATTAGAAATATCATATAAAGTCCCCTCAGATATAATATTCCTTTCTTTTAATATTTTTTCAGCTTTATCATTTCCTACATCTGTTAAATTTGCTGTTTTTGTTTTTTCATCTATTTCAAAATCATCATTATTTAGAAAAGGGATTATTTTATTAATTGAATTATAAAGAGTTGTTTTATCTTCTATAGCGCCTGAAATTACAAGCGGTGTTCTAGATTCATCTATCAATATACTATCAACCTCATCAACAATACAAAAGTTATGATCTCGTTGAACAATGTTCTGTTTTAATACACGTAAATTATCTCTTAAATAATCAAAGCCAAATTCATTATTGGTTCCGTAAGTAATGTCACAGGCATATTGTTCTTTTCTTTTTTCACGTCCCTCTGTATCGTTTGTTAAACATCCAACTGATAGACCTAAATAATTAAATATAGAACCCATCCATTCTGCATCTCGCCTTGCAAGATAATCATTTACTGTAACTATATGAACACCTTTTCCAGATAAAGAATTTAGAAACGCAGCCAAAGTAGAAACAAGTGTTTTTCCTTCACCAGTCTTCATCTCTGAAATTCCACCATTATGTAAAACCATACCGCCTATCAATTGAACATCAAAATGTCTTTGACCAAGTGTTCTTTTGGAAGCCTCACGCACCATTGCAAAAGACTCTACTAAATAGTCATCAATTTTTTTTCCATTTGATATTTCAGATTTAATCTCTGAAATTCTTTTAAGAAGTATATCTTGAGATAGCTTCTCAATTTCAGGCTCTAAATCATTAATTAATTGCACGGCACGCTGAAATTCAGCTAATTTCTTCTTTTCGCTTCGGCTAAAAATTGTATTAAAAAATGAGTTAACTTTTAACATTTGAGTAGATATTTGTATTTTCTATTTAATTGCAAGCATTTATACCTTAAATACTAACACCAATTAAGATAAAATTACTTAAATCACTCATATTTGATTGTTCGAAAAATGTTAAAAAAATCGCCTTTAGCGCCAAAAAATATTGGAAAAATAAAACAGATTAAAGGCATTGAATTGTATGTATATTCTGCAGGCTTGTACAATAAGAAACGACTGGATTTAGCTTTATTTATTTTCAAAAATAAAACTTCAGTTGCTGAAGTTTTTACAAAGTCCTCATTAAGATCGTGCACACTGGACTGGAACGAAAAAAATTTAAAAAATAAAGAAATAGAAGCATTGATTGTTAATTCAGGAAATGCAAACACTTTTACAGGCAAGGCAGGTATTAATGCGTTAACGAAAATAAGTAACTTTGTTTCTAATAAATTCAAAGTCTCAGTGAAGAAGGTATTTTTTGCATCTACAGGTGTTATCGGAGAAAAATTTCCTGAAAATAAAATAGTAAATATATTAAAAAAGAATAAATCAAAATCTAATAATTGGTTACAAGCAGCTCAATCAATTATGACAACCGATACTTTTCCAAAAGCAATTTCTGTAAAAACAATGATTGAAAACAAAGCAATCACGATCACAGGGATTGCGAAAGGATCTGGTATGATAGAACCAAACATGGCAACAATGTTGGGATTTATTTTTATAGATTGTTTAATACCTCAAAATATTCTACAGAAATTATTAAAAGATCTAGTAGATAAGTCGTTCAATCAAATAACTGTTGATGGTGATGAGTCTACAAATGATACTGTAATTATGACTAGCACTAATAGTGTTTCATTAAAAAATAAGATTTCATCAATCAAAGATAAGAGAGTATCAAAAATAAAAAACTCTTTACTTCCTGTTGTTAAATATTTAGCGGAACAAATTGTACGAGATGGTGAAGGCGCAACAAAATTAATAAACATAAAAGTTGAAAATGCTAAAAATTCACCGCAGGCAAAAAGAATTGCTAAGGCAGTCGCAAATTCCCCACTTGTAAAAACAGCTTTTTACGGAAATGATCCAAATTGGGGGAGAATTGTAATGGCGATTGGTAAAACATATGAAAAAATTAACCCAAAAAAACTTAAGATTTATATAGGTAAGCAAATAGTTGTTGCTAATGGAGCAGAGTATAAAAAATTAAATTTACAAAAATTAAAAAAATATATGGCAAGTAAAGAAATTGATTTAAAACTTGACCTTGAACAGGGCAATTATTCTTACGAAACACAAACATGTGACTTTTCTCACAAATATGTTGATATCAATGCGGCATATAGGACATGAAGGTAGTATTTTGCTCTTCCGCAATTATAAAAAATAAAAATGGCGAAGTTCTCTTAATGAGCAGAAAACAAAAGGACTCTTTTGTCAATTCTTGGGAGTTTCCAGGTGGAAAATTGAAAAATAACGAAAATTTTGCAGGCGCATTATTTAGGGAGCTAAAGGAAGAATTAAATATTAAAATAGATATAAGTAAATTATCAAACTATGAATTTTTTAAGCACCAGTACCGTTCATTTTTATTAATGATGTATGTATTCGAGGTAACTGAATGGACAGGAAAAATTATAAGTAAAGAAGGGGAGCTTTTAAGATGGGTGTCTGCAAAGGACTTGAAGAAAGCAAAATTATTGCCTGCAAATACTAAAGTTGTTAATTATTTTTTAAAATAACAACCTGTTTCTTTAGTGAAAACAGAGACTATTTTATAATCTCCATATTCAATTGAAATTTCTTTTTTCTCCTCATCTTTATTGTAACCTAATAGTTTAATTTGACTGAACAATTCATCGTCTGAAACTGAAGCAGCAATAACACGATCATATGCTTCATCACAATAATCACTTTTCATCTCAGAAATAAAGAAACAAACACAATAGTGCTTTGCTGATGCATTCAATCCAATGAGAGTTTCATCAGAGTTTGCAATACTAGTATTTATAAAAAAAAATGATGTAAATATTACTAATATGTTATAAACAAATCGAAATACTTTATGCATAAAATTATAAAATTTATAACGTGTTTATCCTTTATTTTAATTTGGGTCAATCCATCATTAGCTATAGTTAATCAATTGCCACATAATGAAACAGTCGAATGGCCAACAAATACATGGCCAGAAAATTTAATAGAAATTGATGACGAAGAGTTTAATACAATTATTAATTATACTTTTTCTGATGAATCTTATGATGAATTGGGACGCACAAATGCGCTTTTAATTATTCAAGATGGAAGTATTATTTATGAAAATTACAATTCTCCTATTACAAAAGATACAAAACTTGTCTCCTATTCAATGGCAAAAAGTTATGTCGGCTTATTGACCGGAATGATGATTGATAGGGGAGTCATCTTATCAAAGGATGAAACAAATCTCTTACCAAGCTGGGAAGACAATAGAAAACATATTTCTATAGGACATATGCTTAACATGCAGTCAGGGCTGGACTATGTTGAGGAATATGAATTTGGTGGAAGGTCAGATACATTAGAGATGTTGTTTGGGCAGGGAAGATTTGATCAAGCTGGGTTTGCATCATCCATGAAACTAAAAACTCCTGTACCAGGCATGAAATATAATTACTCGACCGGAGAAACTAATATTCTCAGCCTAATAATAAAGACAAGGCTTGAAGTTCAAGGAATTGACTATTTAGATTTCATCAAAAGCAATCTCGTTGAAAAAGTAGGTATAAAAAATTCTATCTTTGAATTTGACAATGCTGGAACTTTCATCAGTGGTAGCTCAATTTTTGCAAACGCAAGGGATTACGCAAGATTTGGATATTTATATCTAAGAGATGGGGTATGGGATGGGGAGAGAATTGTATCAAAGGAATGGATTGATGATACAAGAACTCCAGCTAAAAACACTTATCAAATGTATAGTAATCAGTTTTGGATGCCTCATCCAGCATTTACACGTGGACTTCCAAAGGATACTTACTACGCCGCAGGTTTTGGCGGGCAATATATTTTAATTATTCCGTCTAAGGATATGATAGTTGTTCGATTAGGTGAAACTTATATAGAAGATGATAAAGTTTTTGAAAATATTTCTAAAATCATAAGTTATTTTGATGATAGGATCTAATTTTTATGAGTGACCAAATAATTATTTATTCATCGTACAATTGTGGATATTGCGACTTAGCAAAAAAACTCCTTGATAAAAAACAAATTAAATATCAAGAAATTAACATTCAAGATGATCCCTCTCAAAGAGATATTATGTTAGAGAGAGCTAATGGAAAAAGAACAGTTCCACAAATTTTTTTTAAAGAGCTTCATATTGGTGGATTTGAAGAATTAAATAAGCTTGAGATGTCGGGCACGCTTGATAAAATTTTGAATGAAAAATAATTTAATAGCCGCCTGTCTTCAGCTTACATCAAGTTCAGATATCTATAAAAACTTAAAAGAGACAATAGATCTTTCTAATAAAGCTATTGATAAAGGCGCTTTTTTTATTTCAACACCAGAAGTTACTAATATTATCTCATTAGATCGACAAAAATTAAAAAGGGCAGTATTTCTGGAGAAGAACGATCCATTTCTTATTGAATTTACAAAAATTGCAAAGAAAAAATCAGTATGGATATTGCTTGGCTCTATTGTTATCAAAGACAATAAGAACAAATTGTATAATCGCTCCTATCTGATAAACAGCAAAGGCAATATTCAATGCAAGTACGATAAAATTCATATGTTTGATGTGAAAATATCCAAAAAAGAAAACTACAAAGAATCCAAAATCTTTAAACCAGGTAAAAAAGTCGTGGTTACTAATACTCCATGGGGAAAAATTGGTTTATCAATTTGTTACGATTTAAGATTCCCTGAACTTTATAGAAAACAAGTGATGATGGGTGCAAAGTTAATTACTATTCCTTCAGCATTCACAACCACTACAGGTAAAGCTCACTGGCATAATCTTGTAAAAACACGAGCTATTGAAAATGGTTCTTATGTTTTAGCTCCTGCGCAATATGGAAAAAATTCTCTAAAGCGCCATACCTATGGACACAGTCTAATTGTATCTCCATGGGGTGAGATATTGGCTGAAAAAAAGGCGGGAAAAGGCATTATAATGGCCAGTTTGGACTTTAAAAAGCTTGCTAAAATTAGAGCTAATATACCAAGTTTCAGAACACAAATATTGAAATAAACAATATAATTACAATATAGAGTTATTATGATCGTTTTTAATTTACAATGCAGTGACTGTTCTCATTCATTTGAAGGTTGGTTTGGGTCATCCAAGTCATGTGAAACACAAATAAAAAAAAAGTTAGTTCAATGTGTTTCTTGCGGGTCCTCAAAAATTACCAAAGAACTCTCAAGGCCAAATGTATCCGTAAAAAAAACTAACGTTACTTCAAACGAAAAAGCACTCAGAGACTTTCGAAATAAAGTAAAAGAAGTAAATAAATTTGTTAAACAAAATTTTGAGTTTGTCGGAGACCAGTTTGCATATGAAGCAAGAAAAATTCACTACAGTAAATCTAATAAAAAGCCAGTATACGGCAACGCAACTAAAGAAGAAGTTACTGATTTAAATGATGAGGGTATTGAGGTAACTTCTATTCCATGGATAAAAGAAGATAATTAATTTTTTTTTCCAGAAACAATAAAATTTGCATCCATTCTTTTAGACATGAACCATTCGTCTCTTAATGGATTATAATTTACACCTGTATTACTAATTACATCAAAGTTGTTTTGAATAAAAAAAGAGTAAATGTCCTCAGGAGTTAAAAATTTATTCCAATCATGTGTGCCTTTTGGAAGAAATCCTAATACATATTCAGCCATAAATTTTGCAAAAATAAGTGAAAAGATAGATTTATTAATAGTTGCTATAAACATAATACCATTATCAGATACAAGGCCACTACATTCTTTAATAAAATTTTTTGGATTGTTTACATGTTCTATTACTTCTAAATTGAGAATGATGTCATACTTTTTATTTTTGTTAAGATTTTCAGCAGTTGTATTAAGATAATTAATATTTAAATTATTTTCCTCAGCATGAATTTTTGCAGTGATGCAATTTTTCTCTAAAGCATCAATGCCGGTTACTTCTGCACCTAACCTTGCTAATGGTTCACTCATTAGCCCCCCACCACATCCAATATCTAAAACTGATAATCCCTTTAAAGGTAATTTATTTTTTCGGTCTATTGAATAATGATCTTTAATTGTATTGATTATGTATTCCAGTCTTATGGGATTAAACTTATGCAGTGTTTTAAACTTGCCGTCATGCTTCCACCACTCCTTGGCAAGGTTTTTAAACTTATCAATTTCAGTTTTATTAATCGAAGAAATGTCCATATATCAATCATTTAACTAATACTTGATTAAAGTATCGTATTAAAGTAATCCTTGTTTTTGTTTAGAGTATTACGTAACACAATTTAATAACGAAAAGTCAAATGTCCACTATAGTTTTAAAATTTGGCGGAACATCAGTAGCTACAACTGAATTAATTGAATCCGCAGCTAATATTGTCAGATCAGAATATGATAAAGGCAATAATATAGTTGTAGTTGTTTCCGCTATGTCTGGAGCTACTAATCAGCTAATAGAGCATGTCGATAAGATAAATTATAATGATGATAGTGAATACGATGTTGTTGTTTCATCAGGAGAGCAAGTAACTGCAGGATTAATGTCACTGGCTCTAAAAAAAATTGGTCTACCATCTCGATCTTGGCTTGGTTGGCAAGTCCCAATAATTACTAGAGGCTCGCATAGAAACTCATTTATCGATAAAGTGATACCGGATAAAATCATTAACGATTTTGAAAACAAAAAAATTGCTGTCGTAGCTGGTTTTCAAGGTATTTCAAATGAGGGCAGAATTACGACTATTGGTCGTGGAGGTTCAGATAACACTGCAGTATTCATAGCTTCAGCAATAAAAGCCGAAAGGTGCGATATTTATACTGATGTTGATGGAGTTTATACCTCCGATCCTAGAATGACAGAAAATGTAAGAAGACTAGATAAAATTTCTTATGAAGAGATGATCGAAATGGCTTCACAAGGGGCTAAAGTTTTGCAAACAGCTTCAGTTGAGTCTGCAATGAGCAATGATGTAGATGTATATGTTCGATCAACATTCAGTCCGGCTGATAAGGGAACTTTAATTTCAAATGATGTGAATAATGAAAATGATAGGGCAGTAACAGGAGTTGCTTATTCTAAAGATGAGGCAAAAATAACTCTTATTGATGTGGAGGATAAACCAGGAGTTGCTGCAGAGATTTTTAATAGGCTCGCAGAGAATTCAGTTAATGTTGACATGATTGTTCAGAACAATTTTATTGAAAGAAAAATGACGAATCTTACTTTTACAATTCCAATGATAGATCTTGATAAAGCACTAAACATTTTAGAAAATTTACAAAAAAAACTTAGGATTTCAAAAGTTTTAAATGAAAAAAATCTCTCAAAAGTTTCTATTATTGGATCAGGAATGAGAAATCAGCCAGGTATAGCCGCAAAGATGTTTGAGTGTTTATCCAAAAATAAAATTAATATTGAAGTAATCTCAACATCTGAAATAAAGATAAGCGTCTTAATAAATAAAGATAAAACTGAAGAGGCTGTAAATGCGCTGCATGCTGTATTTCAGCTAGACCAGATATAGTGTCCATGCTTGATATTAACTACTATTCTCTAAGAAATAATCATTTTGGGCAATTGATGTGTTTTTTTTTTTAGATTAAGGTTTAATTAATTCAAAGTATATGTATCAAAATTTTCTATTAGAACTTAAGAACCAGAGAGAAGTAAGGGGCTGTTCAGTAGATGATTTAAGTAAAGAGACAAAAATTTCAAAAAAAGTTATTTTTAAAATTGAAAATCTTAATGAAAGTGAAGTGGACTCATTTCCACAAAAGCACCTACTTTTTTTATATGCAAAACACCTAGGTGTAGAGGTTCCTGAAAAAAAAATTACTTTTACTCATTCTTCAATAGAAAATTCTTCTAAATTCTCAAACAATCTATCAGCGGCTAATTCTACTTTATCGCTGATAAATAATTTCAAATTCCAAATTCTATTACCATTATTTTTAGTTGTTATAATTTCTAGCTTTAATTATTCTTTAAAAAATAAAAATTTATCTGTTGAATTGAAATCAGGTAACACTGAAAAAATAACTCAAAATGAACTAGAAAATAATTTAGCTGAAAATAGATTCTCTAACTTTAATCAAACAAACATAGAAAAATTAAATCCGTCTATAAGTAATTCTAAACGATCTGCTAGCTTATCTGACAATAAGCAAAATTTTTTGGAAACTGTCAGTTTATCAATATTATTTGACAATGAAGTTTGGATAGAAGTTGATAACTCAAAGGAAATATTAATAAGTCAGGTTTTCAGAGAGGGTGAAGAGCTCTATCTTGAGGTATCGAAAAATGACGAAATATTTGTAACCTCAGGGAATATGGGCCTCATTTCAATAAAAGTTAACAACGGCCAAATAAAATTTCTAGGCTCTATAGGCGAGATAGGTAGAAAACAGATTTTTTAAGTTTTCAAATCAACTCTTTCATTATATTTAATATCTACCTAATTTATAAATAGTTATGAGTCAGTACTCTCAAAACAAAATAATACGCCGGCGCACAAAGAAGATTAAGGTTGGAAGTGTAGAAGTTGGTGGCAATGCAAAAATTTCTGTGCAATCAATGACAAACACCCTTACATCAGATGTCAATGCAACAGTAAAACAAATCAATGATTTAGTATCTGAAGGCGCAGATATCGTTAGAGTGTCTTGTCCCGACCAAGAGTCTACAAAATCTCTAAAAGAGATCATTAATAATGTGGATGTACCAATTGTTGCAGATATTCACTTTCACTACAAGCGTGCGATCGAAGCTGCTGATGTGGGCGCTGCTTGCCTGAGAATAAATCCTGGCAATATTGGAGTAGATAAAATTATTGAGGTTATTGATGCAGCAAAACAAAATAACATTTGTATGCGTATAGGAGTAAATGCAGGTTCCATTGATGAAAAAATTCTAAAAAAATACAGTGAACCCTGTGCTGATGCCTTAGTCGAGAGTGCAATAGCAAATATACGCCTGCTTGAGGACAATAATTTTGATAATTTTAAAATAAGTGTAAAAGCATCAGATGTATTTACTACTATTGAAGCGTATGAAAAATTAGCAAAACTTTGTGATTATCCATTTCACGTTGGATTAACAGAAGCTGGAACTTATTTATCGGGCTCAATTAAGTCATCCATAAGTATTGGCAATCTTCTCTCACAAGGAATTGGAGATACAATCAGAGTGTCATTAACAGCAGATCCAGTAGAGGAAATAAAAGTAGGCCACGAGATATTGAAGAGTTTAAATTTAGGTTCTAGGGGTATAAAAATTATATCCTGCCCTTCTTGTGCTAGACAGGCTTTCCCAGTAATTGATACAGTTCGTGAGCTTGAAAGACGATTGTCACATATTAAAGATCCTATAACTCTCTCAATTATTGGCTGCGTTGTAAACGGTCCAGGAGAAGCATTAAATAGTGATATTGGGGTAACTGGCGGTGGAAAAGGGAATAATATGATTTATTTATCAGGCGTTGCTGACCATAAAATAAAAAATCCCGAAATAGTTGATCACGTTGTTAATCTTGTAGAGAAAAAGATTCAATCACTTCATGATTAAGCAAGATGAATTAGAAAAAATTCAAGATAAATACAAAAATCTTGAAAACGAATTAAACCAATCAGTAAATGATAAAGATAAATATGTATCTCTTTCAAAAGAATATGCTGATTTAAAACCTTTATATGATCAAGTTAATTTATATTTAGCTCAACGGTCAGAATTAGAAGAATTAAATAGCGTTATCAATGGTAACGATGCTGAATTAATAGAAATAGCCAAATCTGAGGTCAATAATGTCAAAGAAAAATTATTAGCGGCTGAGAATGTCTTGAAAGAATTAATGATCCCAAAAGATCCATTAGATAAAAAAAATGTAATTCTGGAAGTCAGAGCTGGTACTGGTGGCGATGAAGCAGCTTTATTTGCTAATGATCTTTTGCGCATGTATCAGCGCTATGCTGAACATCAGGGCTGGAAAATTGAATATATTTCCATTTCAGACTCTGAAAAAGGAGGAATTAAAGAAGCAGTTGCGAAAATCTCAGGTAGCAGTGTTTATTCAAAACTTAAGTTCGAGTCCGGTGTCCATAGAGTTCAAAGAGTTCCAGAAACTGAGTCTCAGGGAAGAGTTCATACTTCTGCAGCAAGTGTAGTTGTATTACCTGAAGCTGAGGATCTAGATATTCAAGTCGACGATAAAGATATTAGAGTTGATGTATTTAGATCTAGTGGTGCAGGAGGGCAGCATGTTAATACAACTGATAGTGCTGTTAGAATAACTCATCTTCCATCTGGTATAGTCGTACAACAACAGGATGAAAAATCCCAACATAAGAATAAAGCTAAAGCTATGCTGGTCTTAAAAACAAGATTATATGATTTCGAGCGTAAAAAACAAGACGATGATATAGCGGATAAAAGAAAATCACAGATAGGTTCAGGTGATAGATCAGAAAGGATCAGGACCTATAATTTTCCTCAGGGAAGAGTGACTGATCATCGCATAAATTTAACACTCTATAAACTAGAGCAAATATTAAATTCTACAGGATTAGAAGAAGTTATCACAAATCTAATACTTGAAGATCAAGGAAGATGATATGTCCTCATTAAATAAACTTCTATATTCAGATGATTCTTCTATACCTATTTTAGAAAAAAAAATACTTTTGAAGTATATTCTAAATACTTCTAATGAAGAAATTAATATTAGTCATAATAAGCAACTAGGTCATATTGAATTGGGTCAATATAAAGAACTAATTCAAAGAAGAAAAAAAAGTGAGCCTATTGCATACATAATTAATAAAAAAGAATTTTGGAAAGATACATTCTTCATAGACAATTCAGTATTAATTCCAAGGCCTGACAGTGAAATTATAATTGAAACTGCTATCAAATACTTTCCTGATACGAACCAAAATCTTAAAATGTTAGACCTAGGCACAGGTTCCGGATGCCTGATAATATCGCTTCTAAGGGAATTTAAAAATAGTCAGGGTAATGGCATCGATTTCGATAAAAAGGCTTTAAAAGTAGCAAAGCAGAATAAATGTAATTTACTAAATGAAAATAGATTAAATTTTCGCCATGCGGATTTTTCTGAATTCAATACAATAAATTATGATCTTATAGTTTGTAATCCACCATATATTTCAACCTCATCAAGAGAAAATATGCTCAAGGATGTTCAAGACTTCGAGCCTGAAATCGCTCTTTTTGCAAAAGAGAATGGATTAAGGTGTTTTAAAATGGTTTTAGATAATCTAATGAAATATGAAAATAAAAAACAATTGATCATTTTTGAAATCGGTTACAATCAATTAAAACCTATTCAAAAAATGCTAAAAAATTGTGGTTTTCAGCTTATTTCAGTAGAAAAAGACATCTCTGATATACCAAGGTGTATCGTTACAAAAAGAATATAAATAAAAACTTGATTAATTTTGAACTTAACACTAGTTTACCTAGTCTCGAATAATTAATCACCTAAAAAATTAGGTTTAAATTTTCATAGTGAAAAATAGAAGAAGCCGACCTTTTAAAAGGTCAAACAATAGGAACAATGATAACTTTGCTAATGGTAATAATAATACCAGAGTCAGAGGCAATCTATCTACAGTTCTTGAAAAGTATAAGGTCTTAGCAAAAGATGCGGCAGCATCAGGCGATTATGTAGGTGCGGAAAACTATTTGCAGCATGCTGAACATTACAGCAGACTAATCAATGATCGCCAAGATCGTTATAATGAGAAAAATGGCTCGATGAAAACTAATGAAAATGAAGCTGCTAGCGTTGATAAGACTGTTGAAACATTAGATCCTGCAAAGGCTATTGAAGAAGCTAATTCCTAGAGTTTAATTCAGATACTTCAGCATTAATTCTCTCCTTTTCAGCTAAAAAAATTTCCAAGTTTTTGTCTTTAAGTTGTTTACCTGAAGGTAATTTCATTCTCATTGGATTAATTCTTTTCCCATTAAAGATTACTTCATAATGTAAATGGGGACCTGTAGACAGTCCCGTATTTCCAACATAGCCAATTACCTGTCCTTGACGGACTTTGACGTTTTTTTGAATACCTGAAGCATATTTGCTCAGGTGAGAGTAACTAGTTTTATATCCATTGAGATGCTTGATACGAATATATTTTCCAGCTCCCCCATTATTACCAACAAATTCTATATGGCCTGTGCCTGCAGCCATTATAGGTGTTCCAGTGGGTGCTGCAAAATCGACTCCTTGATGTTTTTTATTGTAACCCAGAATTGGATGTTTTCTCATTCCAAAACCAGAGGATAGCCTTGCCCCATTAATTGGTGTTTTCATAAGTGCTTTAGTTGCGCTCTTGCCATCACTATTAAAGTATTCAACAAATTCATCCCCTTCTGATTGGAATCTATAAAGCTCATAGGATTCATCATCAAGAATAATCTCTGAAAAATTAATATTGCCAGATTTAATATAATTATTTTGAGAGTCTGTATAAATCTCGTAAAATATTTTGATCTTATTTCCTTTTCTAATATCTCTTTGAAAATCGATATCAAAACTATACAACTGAACAAACTCCATTATAATTTCATCTGGTGTGTCTATTTTTTTAAGAGACTCATAAATACTGTTATGGATTTCAACTTCGTAAAGTTTTAACTTACTGAATAGTTTTTTTTTGTCTTCACCTGTAACAAACTTATTATTAACCTTTTTTACATAGATTTTTTTTTCAATATCAGGATATATAATTATTTCATTAATTATCTTTTTATCATTAATGGACTTAGTGTAAGTTTCAATTAGTGTTCCTACTTTTAATTTTCTTAAATCTATTTTTTTAGATATAATATTGACAACATCATTAATTTCGTCATTTTCAAGATCTGCTTGCTTTAAAGCTCCGGTAAAAGTCTCTCCTTCTCGCAGATAGTATTTTTGGACGAATGTAAAATCAATTTCTAATTTTTCCTCAATATGGATTGGGTCTTCATCCGTTATAATTTTCTTAGAATCTTTTTTTTCTCTAACTAAATTTTCTCCAAACGAAATAGACAAAAAATATGAAATACCCAGTAAGAAGATAAAGCTCAGTAACAGAATAATCTGATTTCTATTGATGAAGGTCATTTTGGGATATTGGTATAAACATTTTTAAAGTTTTTTCATAAATATTATTTTTGATTGATGCGAAACTCCTACTTAATCAAATAAGTAATTGAATTCGTTATATAATTATAATTCTATAAAAATACTAGTTTTCTGCCTTTTATGTCCTTTGCTGCTTGACTTTTTGGCTCTATACAGTAAAAAACGCTCACCCTTGTTCGGTGATGCTCTGAGCCTGCGGCATATGACTATTTATAGTCTTAATATAATCTATCCGGCATTTAATTCCTTATCCTAAGGGTAAGGACTCTATGCTTGTGCGATTATGCTATTGGAAAAGTAAATTGAAAGAGAAACGTGGGCGGTAATTCCGCAGTACAGAATAACCGTACACGTTTATTGGATTGCATAATTTATTTTATGCAACTCCGCCAATAAGTTTGTGTGCGTCATTTTTAAACTTGAGAGTTTGATCATGGCTCAGAATGAACGCTGGCGGCACGCTTAACACATGCAAGTCGAACGAGATCTTCGGATCTAGTGGCAGACGGGTGAGTAACGCGTGGGAACCTGCCCAGTAGTAGAGAATAACTTGGGGAAACTTAAGCTAATACTTTATACGTCCTTCGGGAGAAAGCTTTATGCGCTATTGGATGGGCCCGCGTTAGATTAGTTTGTTGGTGAGGTAATGGCTCACCAAGGCGACGATCTATAGCTGGTCTGAGAGGATGATCAGCCACACTGGGACTGAGACACGGCCCAGACTCCTACGGGAGGCAGCAGTGGGGAATATTGGACAATGGGGGCAACCCTGATCCAGCGATGCCGCGTGAGTGATGAAGGCCCTAGGGTTGTAAAACTCTTTCGTCAGGGAAGATAATGACGGTACCTGAAGAAGAAGATCCGGCTAACTCCGTGCCAGCAGCCGCGGTAATACGGAGGGGTCTAGCGTTATTCGGAATTACTGGGCGTAAAGCGAGCGTAGGCGGATTTGTAAGTTGGAGGTGAAATCCCAGAGCTTAACTCTGGAACTGCCTTCAAAACTACATTTCTTGAGTTTGGTAGAGGAGAGTGGAATTCCTAGTGTAGAGGTGAAATTCGTAGATATTAGGAGGAACACCAGTGGCGAAGGCGACTCTCTGGGCCAATACTGACGCTGAGGTTCGAAAGCATGGGTAGCGAACAGGATTAGATACCCTGGTAGTCCATGCAGTAAACGATGAGTGCTAGATGTTGGGAATTTAAATTTCCAGTATCGCAGTTAACGCGTTAAGCACTCCGCCTGGGAAGTACGGCCGCAAGGCTAAAACTCAAATGAATTGACGGGGACCCGCACAAGCGGTGGATCATGTGGTTTAATTCGAAGATACGCGAAGAACCTTACCGGCTCTTGACATACCAATCGCGGACTTAAGAGATTAAGTCTTTCACTTCGGGTGGATTGGATACAGGTGCTGCATGGCTGTCGTCAGCTCGTGTCGTGAGATGTTGGGTTAAGTCCCGCAACGAGCGCAACCCTTACCTTCAATTGCCAGCACATTATGGTGGGAACTTTGAAGGAACTGCCGGTGATAAGCCGGAGGAAGGTGGGGATGACGTCAAGTCCTCATGGCCCTTACGGGCCGGGCTACACACGTGATACAATGGTAACTACAAAGGGCAGCGAAGGAGCGATCTGGAGCAAATCTCGAAAAGTTACCTCAGTTCGGATTGCACTCTGCAACTCGAGTGCATGAAGTTGGAATCGCTAGTAATCGTAGATCAGCGCGCTACGGTGAATACGTTCCCGGGTCTTGTACACACCGCCCGTCACACCATGGGAGTTGGTTTTACCTGAAGCTGGTTCGCTAACCGCAAGGAGGCAGCCAACCACGGTAAGATTAGCGACTGGGGTGAAGTCGTAACAAGGTAACCGTAGGGGAACCTGCGGTTGGATCACCTCCTTTCTAAGAGTAATTTTTTGAGTTCATTTGAATTTAAAAAATATTTAACTTAGCAATTATATGTGGCTTACCGTCCTCGTTTCTCTTTCATTGTTTAAAACTATAAAGCCTTACGTTTGGGCTTGTAGCTCAGTCTGGTTAGAGCGCACCCCTGATAAGGGTGAGGTCGGTAGTTCGAGTCTACCCAGGCCCACCATGACGTGGTATCTCTTGGGGCTGTAGCTCAGCTGGGAGAGCACCTGCTTTGCAAGCAGGGGGTCACCGGTTCGATCCCGGTCAGCTCCACCAAGTTTTAAGCTTTTCCATTTACATCGTGAAGTGACATCAATACTAAATTAAAATTTTATTGAGAATTCAAATCTAAGTGTCACAAAAAATAATAAGTTTGTTTTTTGTACATAGAATAATCAAGCGTTTAAGAGCATTTGATGGATGCCTTGGCACACAAAGGCGATGAAGGACGTAGTACGTTGCGATAAGCTTCGGGGAGTGACGAACACACTTTGATCCGAAGATTTCCGAATGGGACAACCCAACTCTTTTGAGTTATTGCTAACTGAATACATAGGTTAGTAAAGCGAACCCAGTGAACTGAAACATCTAAGTAACTGGAGGAAAGGATATCAACCGATACTCCGTAAGTAGTGGCGAGCGAAAGCGGACCAGGCCAGTAGCATTAATTGTACAACCAGAATTACCTGGAAAGGTAAACCATAGAAAGTGATAGTCTTGTATGGGTAATGACAGTTAATGTTCTCGAGTAAGACGGGACACGTGAAATCTTGTCTGAATATGGGGGGACCACCCTCCAAGCCTAAGTACTCTTGTGTGACCGATAGTGAACTAGTACCGTGAGGGAAAGGTGAAAAGAACCCCGACGAGGGGAGTGAAATAGATCCTGAAATTGAATGCTTACAAGCTGTCGAAGCCCGTAAGGGTGACGGCGTACCTTTTGTATAATGGGTCAGCGAGTTAGTTTAAAGTGCAAGCTTAAGCCATTAGGTGTAGGCGTAGCGAAAGCGAGTCTTAATAGGGCGAAAGTACTTTGGATTAAACCCGAAACCGAGTGATCTAGCCATGAGCAGGTTGAAGATAAGGTAACACTTATTGGAGGACCGAACCAGTTGACGTTGAAAAGTCTTTGGATGACTTGTGGTTAGGGGTGAAAGGCCAATCAAACTCGGATATAGCTGGTTCTCCGCGAAAACTATTTAGGTAGTGCGTCACATGAATACCATCGGGGGTAGAGCACTGGATGGGCAAGGGGGGAGAGATCCTTACTAAGTCCAACCAAACTCCAAATACCGATGAGTACTGTGTGGCAGACAGACTACGGGTGCTAAGGTCCGTAGTCAAAAGGAAAACAGTCCAGACCAACAGCTAAGGTCCCCAAGTTATTGTTAAGTGGGAAAGGATGTCGGACGACCAAAACAGCCAGGAGGTTGGCTTAGAAGCAGCCATCCTTTAAAGAAAGCGTAACAGCTCACTGGTCTAAATAAGTTATCCGGCGCCGAAGATGTAACGGGGCTAAACAATACACCGAAGCTTTGGACACAATTTATTGTGTGGTAGCGGAGCGTTCCGTACGTTGTTGAAGGGAGACTCGTGAGAGCTCCTGGAGATATCGGAAGTGAGAATGCTGACATGAGTAGCGACAAACAGAGTGAGAAACTCTGTCGCCGAAAATCCAAGGGTTCCTGCGCAAGGCTAATCCGCGCAGGTTGAGTCGGCTCCTAAGGCGAGGACGAAAGTCGTAGTCGATGGGAACAAGGTTAATATTCCTTGACCAGGTGAGATGTGACGAATGACGTAAGTTGTCTATCCTTATATGGATTGGATAGGCAGCGAAGTTGTTCCAGGAAATAGCCTCACCATAGACCGTACCCGAAACCGACACAGGTGGATAGGTAGAGTATACCAAGGCGCTTGAGAGAACTATGCTGAAGGAACTCGGCAAATTGCCTCTGTAACTTCGGAAGAAGGAGGACCTATGTTTGGGCAACCAGATGTGGGTGGCACAGAAATGGGGGTAGCAACTGTTTATTAAAAACACAGGACTCTGCAAAGCCGCAAGGCGAAGTATAGGGTCTGACGCCTGCCCGGTGCCGGAAGATTAAAGTGAGTGGTGCAAGCTACAACCTGAAGTCCCGGTGAACGGCGGCCGTAACTATAACGGTCCTAAGGTAGCGAAATTCCTTGTCGGGTAAGTTCCGACCTGCACGAATGGCGTAATGATTTCCCCGCTGTCTCCAGCGTAGACTCAGCGAAATTGAATTCTCCGTGAAGATGCGGAGTACCCGCGGTTAGACGGAAAGACCCCGTGCACCTTTACTATAGCTTTACATTGGTATTAGAAATTACATGTGTAGGATAGGTGGTAGACTTTGAAGTGGAGGCGCCAGCTTTCATGGAGTCATCCTTGAAATACCACTCTTGTGATTTTTGATATCTAACTGAGGTCCATTATCTGGATCCAAGACAGTGTATGGTGGGTAGTTTGACTGGGGCGGTCGCCTCCCAAAAAGTAACGGAGGCGTGCGAAGGTAGGCTCAAGCTGGTCGGAAATCAGCTGTTGAGTGCAATGGCATAAGCCTGCCTGACTGCAAGACTGACAAGTCGAGCAGAGTCGAAAGACGGTCATAGTGATCCGGTGGTTCTGAGTGGAAGGGCCATCGCTCAACGGATAAAAGGTACGCCGGGGATAACAGGCTGATACCGCCCAAGAGTTCATATCGACGGCGGTGTTTGGCACCTCGATGTCGGCTCATCACATCCTGGGGCTGGAGCAGGTCCCAAGGGTTCGGCTGTTCGCCGATTAAAGTGGTACGCGAGCTGGGTTTAGAACGTCGTGAGACAGTTCGGTCCCTATCTGCCGTGGGTGTTGAAGAATTGAGAGGAGTTACTCCTAGTACGAGAGGACCGGAGTGAACGTACCAATGGTGTACCAGTTGTCGTGCCATCGGCATCGCTGGGTAGCCAAGTACGGACGGGATAACCGCTGAAAGCATCTAAGCGGGAAGCCTCCCTCGAAACGAATTCTTCCATGAGAGTCGTGGTAGACCACCACGTTGATAGGTCAGGTGTGGAAGTGCAGTAATGCATGAAGCTAACTGATACTAATAACTCGATCGGCTTGATTTTCTATGTACTAGAAATAAACTAGTTATGAATTAAGCGGCACTAAGAATTAAAAATAATGAATTTTAATAGTATTGATTTCACGTTTTGTTGACCTGGTGGTTATAGCGGAGAGGTTACACACGAATCCATTTCGAACTCGAACGTTAAGGGCTCCAGCGCCGATGGTACTTTGTCTTAAGGCATGGGAGAGTAGGACATTGCCAGGTCTACAAAACGTGAAAGATGTGTCACTTTACATATTTTTTTATTATAATCATAATCAGAAAATATTATGAAGGTTTGTGTAGTTGGAGCTGGTTATGTTGGTTTAAGCTTAGCCACACTTATATCCAAACATCACAGTGTAAAATTACTAGAAATCAATCAAGATAAGATTGATAAAATTAACAATAGAGTTTCACCTATAAAAGATGGTGAAATTGAAAGTTATTTTTCAAACGAAAATTTAGATTTAGATGCAACCAGCATTAAAGAAGATGCATATGCTAATGCGAATTTTATTATTATTGCAACACCCACAAATTATGATCATCTTACGGGAAGCTTTGACACAACTTCTGTTGAAAATATAATAAACGACGCTGTTAAAATAAATAATAATACTAAAATTGTTATTAAATCTACGGTGCCTGTGGGATTTACAGAAAAAGTAAAAAATAAATTTAATAATAATAAAATATTTTTTTCTCCAGAGTTCCTTAGGGAAGGTAGAGCATTACTTGATAATCTCAATCCTTCAAGGATAGTAGTAGGAGATACATCTGATCTTGGAAAAGAATTTGCAAAGTTACTTATAGAGTGCTCATTAGTCCCACCAAGTAATGAGCTAGTTTTTTATATGTCTTCAACTGAAGCAGAGTCTGTTAAGTTGTTCGCAAATGCTTATTTAGCATTGAGGGTTTCATTTTTTAACGAATTAGATTCATTTTCAGAAATTAATGAACTTTCTACTAAAAAGATTATTAATGGAGTTTCAAGCGATCCTAGAATTGGCAACTTCTATAATAATCCCTCTTTTGGTTATGGAGGATACTGTCTGCCAAAGGATACTAAACAGCTTCTTAGTAATTTTTCTAATTTACCTGCTTCGATTATTAAGTCTACTATTGAGTCTAATAGTCAAAGAAAAGAATTTATATTAAATCAAGTATTAAATAAAAAACCTAAAACCATTGGTATTTACAAGCTATCAATGAAATCAGACTCGGATAATTTTAGAGAAAGTGCTGTATCAGACATTATCGAAAAACTTCTTTTGAAAAATCTAAGAATATGTTTGTATGAGCCTTTAATAAGTTATGCTCCTGATAAAATTGAGCTAATCAATGATTTTAGTAAATTTACAACTGAGTCAGATATAATATTGGCTAATAGATTTAGCTCCGAACTTGAATTTGTCCGGGATAAGGTTTATTCAAGAGACATATTTGGGGAAAATTAAATTAACGATTATTTAATATAATATTTTTTTAGGTAAACATTTGTCATATCTCTTCATATTAGTATTTATAGTTATTTGTCTATCTTTTTTAAAGCACTCCCTAAGAGGAAGTAATTCAAAAATTTATTCATCATTAGTTGGAGAAACCAGTGTAGCAATTTACTTGTTTCTTTTAATGGGTATTTATTGGTTCGCTCAAATTTACCCTCTTCATGAATATTTTCTTGGTGTCACCAACGATGGTCATTTTTATTCCTCATATATTAGACAACATTACTTATCTAATAGTGTTCAGCATGTTAATGATTTCTTTCCTGATAGTTTTATACATATTTGGTTTATATTAATTGGAAAAATATCAAGTCTGTTTAGTCTAGAGAATCCAAAAAATTGGACACTTTTGTCAGCTGTGCTTTCTTACTGTCTTGGTATAATAACATGTTATTATATAACTAATTTTTTTTTCACTAGATCAACAAGCATAATCTTCACAACATTAATGACACTTTCATTAATGCATTATAATACTTTTGGACATCGTTTTCACGAGGTCTTCGCAATATATATCTTTTCAGCGGTCTTTGTGGGCTTTATATCAGGTAAATTTTCTTCATTAAATTTTAAAAGTGGCCTTCTGTGTGCCTTCTTTTCAGTTATTGCATTTTTATCATATAATCCAATTGTTATCTTATGGACCATTTCATTTTTGATGGGAATGATTGTACTGTTTCTTTACGACAGAAAAGTCGCAATAAATTATTTTATAATTTGTCTTAATAAATATTTTTGTATTGGACTTTTAATTTTTTTAGGTCCGTACTTAGTATTCATACTTTTTAATATTATTTTATACGGAAATTTAGCCTTTCATCCACAATACATTACAAAATTTGATTTAAGTCCAAATCTGTCAAAAATGTATCTAATACTAGCCGTATTTATTTTATATGGATCCCTTTCGTTCTTCGCGCACTTAAGGTATGAAAAAATAATTTACCCATTCGTATTTTTTTTAGGAGGATTTATTTTTTATTTATTTTTATCATTTGGAACTTCTATTAGTGATGATAATAACTTTTTCTTTAATTCAAACTTGACCAAATTTATATGGGGTATGGAAGTTGCTTTTCCAATTTTAATTATAAGTACTGGTATAGCCTCATATTTTAAAAAATATTATTTTGAAATATTTCTTATTTCTATGCTTCTAATAATTCATTTTAATTATCAAAAAGATCATAAAATTATGGCAGATTTAAGTAATTTTTCTGAGGGTAGATATGAGGCTACAAAAAATACCGCTAATTTGTTAGATCGTGAGTTTGGCAATAAAAAGTTTTTTTCCCTTACTAATTCAGAAGCACAGTTTGCGGGATACTCAGCAAAAAGGGCAATGCCAATACCTTATATATATTTTAATGGCTCTTATTTATCCTCGATGTCAAATATGGGTCAGAGGATAGACGACATCAAACACTTAGTAAAAGATGATAATTATTCTGGTTTTATTGATTATATTATTGATAAAGAAATTAATTTCATAAGTTTATCGAAAAATGATGAGGGAAATTATAAAATTGGAGGAACTGTAGCACAAAAAAAAAGAGATGAAGCCAAGTGGAGCAATATGGTTAGTCAATCAATTATCATCCCGGATAAATGGATAAATAATTTAATTTTTGAAAGAAAATTAGATTTGTTAAATAAAACAGATAGTACCCTGCAAATTAAATATACCGACTTTACAATATTAGATAATGATACGAGAAATAGCACTATTGATACGTTTTCACTAAATGACAAAGACACAAATACAATTAAATTTGATGTTTATAATGTTAATGAAAGTTATTTTTTAGCAACCAATGACATTGATAGCGATCGTAGACCAATTATATTTTCCTCTAATCCTCAATGTTCATATGAAAAGTTAAATATAAAACCATTCATCTTAAACAAGCAGTCAAAATATACTTGGTTGAGAGATATAAGTAAGGAGTCTTTAAATAAAATTAATGAGTGTAAAGGCGATCTATCAATAAAATACATTATCTATGACGAAAAGCATAACTTTTCTATCATGCCAATATTCGATAAAACATTTGTTAAGGTTGAAAATGGTCAAAATGTAACAAGTGGCAGAATTTATAGAGATTTACTACATTACTATCTTGGGGATATTAAACTGAATTCTGAGTTTAAAGTTGATGACAAGATTGTTATTCATTTTGTACCAACTATAAATAATCAAAACTGTAAATTTCAATTTTCTGACCAGTTATTTAAAAATCAGGAAAAAATAATTCTAAAAAAAGATTTAGGAAGATCTCTATTTAATGAATGCTCTAATAGCTATGTACTAAGAATTGGCAAAGAGACACAACCAAGTGAAGTTAAATGGCTAAATTAATTATTTAGGCTTATTTATTTTTTTGTAAAAATATATCTTCATATATGGGTCGACGTACCTCATGAAACGTAGCTTAAAAATACCCAGTAATCCACATTTATAAAAAAAATATGCGATACTACTCATTAATTTATGACGCTTTTTAAATTGCTTATCATAAATGCTTCTCTCTATCATTCTGAATAAAACATCGTCAGCAACTTTTAATTGAAGGCTCTTGTTTACTTTGCTTTCTCTTACTAATTTATTGTATGTAATAAAATTTAAACTGTCCCATAAGCCATGTGCATTTCGAATATTTTCTTGATACAATATATTTCTTTTGAATATTTTGTATGTAATATCTTTATTAATAATTATAGGAATATTGAAATGTGTTTCGTACGGAAATCCATAATTAGGACATAATATTAAACATTTACCATTTTCACTCAGGTTATCCTCTATAAAAATTAGAAAGTCTTTCCAATTATCAAGGTGCTCAAATACATTAATTAAAAAAATATAATCAAACTTTTGATTAGATTGAAAATTTTCATACGAACTGACAACTAAGTGCTTATTTATAGACTTAAGTGCGTTGTGAAATTGCTTGAGTATTATGAATTCTCCAGCGTATGGTTCAAGTCCAATAAAATTTAATTCTCCATATTTTTGCACAAGGTGACTTAGTAGTATTCCAGAACCACTACCAACTTCTAATACGTTAGCATTTTTGGAAAGATTTTCTAGATCATTAGTTATGTGTGATAATGCAAAATTAGCCTCACTAATCCATATTTTATGGTCTTTGATATGATCCACATTAGATAAAATTTTGTTTGAAATTTGACTCACTGGGAATAATAGTTTTTATTTTATTTAGTCATAGACTATATTATTCATTTAAAATAATCGTAATTTTTTTTAAAAATTCAAAGTATTATTATGACTCATTTTTCTCAATAAAATATGAAAAATACTAAAAAATTATATAACAAAAATTCATCAAAATGGAAGAGAGATAAGCCCACTTCACTCTCTGATTTTACAGGAAGACCTCCGGTAGTTGAGTTATGTGGAAATGTAAATGGAAAAAGAATTCTAGATTTAGGATGTGGTGAGGGATATGTTTCAAGAATTCTATTGAAAGGAAAGCCAAAAACAATTGATGCAATTGATATTTCATATGAGATGATAAATGAAGCGAAAAAACAAAATCATGAAAATAAAGTTTCATTCAAAACCGGTTCAGCAGTTTCACTCAAATTTAAGCAGAATTATTTTGATATTGTCGTTTGTGTTTTTTTATATAATTATCTTTCAATAAGTGATATGAAAAAATCCTTTAAGGAAGTTTACCGAGTATTAAAAAAAGGAGGTTTATTTATATTTTGTGTACCGCATCCATCATTACCTTTTATGAAAAGAAAAAATAAAAAAGGTTTTCATTTTGACTTTAAAGACAAAGGATACTTCAGCGCAAGGGATATATTTGCGGAAGGGAGTATTGAAAGAATTGATAAAATTAAATTACCTGTGCAAATGAATCATAAACTTTTTGAAGATTATTTTGACACACTTGTTTTATCTGGATTCAAAAAAATTCCCAAAATAAAAGAATTAACAATTAAAAAAGAACATATAAAAAAAAATAAAACTTTTTTTAAGCGGTTTGAACAACTACCTTTACATTTAGCGTTTCAAATTAAAAAATGAGTAATGAGAGGGTACCTATTGTTGCAATAAGAGCAAATGATATATGTTTTCTAGGTTTATTGAGATCAATAAACTCCGTAGCTCATGTTGATCTACACGCATTAACTTTTAGTTGGGTAGGAGCTCCAGATTGGCTTAGCGATAAATCAATTTATGCTAATAAAGTTTATTCGATATCTAACCCCGCAGATAGTGAAGAAGCTTCATTAGATGATTTAATTTCTTACGGAAAATTTCTAAAAAAAACATATGCAAAGAAACCTTTAGTATTCTGCTCCAGTGACGTTAATCTCATTTTTTTTCACAAATATGAAAAAATACTATCAGAGTATTATTGTTTACCAGGTGATAGAATCTATAAAGATTTTAGATCAGATATTGCAAATAAAGGCTTATTTTATGAAAAAATTAGAGCGCATTTACCTGATCTGGTTTTAGATAATATTTATCTATTTTCAAGCCAATGTATAAAAAAGATCAATAATTGGAATTCTTTTCCTTGTGTTATAAAGCCTGCAGAAAAAGATTTATCCCAATCTTTCTACAGATTCAATAATGGACTTAAAGCAATTAAGTGTGAAGACAGAATATCATTAAAAAAAAATGTAGAGAAATTCTTATCACTAAAGCATAAATTAATAGTACAAGAGTTCATTGAATTTAATAACGATACTGATGAAATACCAACTTATACATATTTCGATAAAAATCATTCTCTAAGAATTTATGCTAATGGTATTAAACGCATAATTTCACCCCCAAAATTTGGTACAGCAATCGCTCTTGAACTGTCTTATAATAAGGAACTTATTTTAATATCAAAAAAGGTAGGTCAGGCTATTTCTTGGCATGGCCCCTTAATGATTGAATTTGTTATAGATCAAAAGAAAAATAGATTAAAAATTTTAGAAGTTAATACTCGACCGTGGCTATTCCATGATTTTTATAGACAAAGAGGCTTACCATTTATTCCAATGATGATAGAGGAATATAAAGAAAATTTAGACTACTCTAAAAATTTAATTGTTCCAAGTTCAGAAGCCATTGGTTCATTCAATTTTGATATTATAAAAATGGCTGAATTATTTTTGAAAAATAATAAAAACTTAAGTAAGTCAAATTACACTTCAAATAAATTAACTGATGATTTTATTTCCTTTTGTAGTTATTCATGCAGATCAAAATCTTTTTTTGCACAAATCTCCGATGATGATCCTAATTTAACTAATAGCATAGTAGAATATATGGAAAAAACTTTTGGGTTTAATAAAGATTTAATTTTTAATTGGATTTTGCAAGACTAGAGTAAGTTAGGTCATCTGTTTTCAAAATCAGTAGTATCGCTCCAACAATCACTGGAACGACTGAAGCAATCCTTGCAATAACTGCAAAAGCAATTCCCATGCTGAGAATAACTCCTGAAATATCTAAGAAAATAACAATAAGTGCCTCCCTGATGCCTATACCATTAATTGTGAACGGTATTATAAGTGAGAGAGTAGAAATAGCAGATATGCCAAGGACTAATATAAATGGCAAATCAATGCCCATGGCATTTATAATAATTAATAATGATAAAAATCTAAGCACTTCAATTGCAATGGAATAAAAATAGATAGTTAAAATATCTGTTATGGGAATGTCTTTAACAAAATTAATATAATAGATGAGTGAATTATAAATTAATGTCTTATATCGAAAAATTAATAAAAAAATTAAAAATAATAAAATAATATAAATAAAAGAAATTTGAATATTTGTATTTTGGCTAAGTAATTCAAAAAAAACAACTGGAGAAAATGTAAATACAATACAAATTATTAATAAAATTAAAGAAAAATTAATTAATCTAAGTGTAATTATACTTGATGCTACTTCAATTTTTTTAACAATTTTACCAAGCTTCATGATTCTATACCCTTCAACACCAATCGAACCTGGAACTACATATGACAATGACATGCTTGATAAGAATACAGAAATATAAAAAAATGTTTTTGCAAAATAACTGTTATTTAAAGTAGTTATTTCTTTCTTTGATGAAATTATTTGGCCATATCTGAGTGAGTCTAATATTATAGCCAAAATAAGTACAATAGAAGCAAGAAAAAAACTTATTGATGATATTGATGTTACATAGTTAATGGCATTTTCTAAAATTAAATATTTGTAAATAATGTAAGCGCAAAAGAAAAATATAAGAAAATTAAAAAATAGAATTATGTTATTTTTTGTACTTTTTATATTCATTTGATTTCAAAGATTCTGAGAAATTACTTATTTATTCTCTAAGGACTTTGAGAAATTATACCAATCCTGCTTATGTAACTTCTCATCGATTTTAGAAATAACTGTCATTAAAATTCCAATACCGAAAAATGTTAATGAAGCAAATGTGCTGACAATTGCTATTAAGCTTGCATACCCTGGAATACCAATCTGTCCATAGAAATATTTTGTTAAGTACCAGAATAATAAAAGAGTTGCAAAAAAAGCAAAAATAAAACTTAAACGAATAAATATTTTTTGAATATAATTTGTGTATGTAAGTATAATTGTTAGGAAGTAGCTTATAAGACTTGATATTGAGTAAGTTGATTTTTCTCTAATACTATCTTTCTGAAGAATTTCTATATTCTTTACTCTGCTTGTCAGTTTCATTATCTCAAAACTTACTACAGGGTTTGATGCAGGAAATTGAGACGATTTTCTTGCTAAATCACCTTCAATTGCTCGGTAACTTGAAAAATAAATGTCATTTTCAGATTTGAAAATACTTTTTGCCACCTGCTTAACTAAATAAGTGCCTAAACTTCTCAACAACCCAACTTTTCTTGATACTAATTTAGCAATTATTAAATCTGACTTATCTAATGCTTTTATCATTGGCAAAAGATATTTAAGATCATGTTGACAGTCATCATCAATTGTCACTACTACGCTACCTGTGGACTGTTGAATACCAGCAAGTATTGCCTTTTGTTGGCCCATATTTTTTGACATTTGAAAGCATTTTGATTTTGGAATTTTTTTAACTATTCCACATAGCATATTCCACGTTTTATTATTATCTGGAGTGGAATCTTCAACATAAATAATTTCAGCTTTATAATTATTTTTTTTTAGGACTTCTACAATTTCTTTTGAATATTTAAGTAATTTATTAGAAGTGTTATAGCAGGGGATGACAACAGATACTTTTTTATTAGTTTTTATCATCTTATTTTTTTAAATATAACCTCCCATCCTCCAACAAGTCCCCAAATAACACCATTATAACTAATATTGTTTTTAATAAAGCTTGTTTCAATAAGAGATGGTATTTTTAATAAAAATGCTATAGAAGTTCTGATCGGTCTATTCATGATACTTGTTTCAATAACAGATGTTTTTGATTGAATAAAATCTATTTGATCTTTGTAATTATTACCAATAAATTCCCAGAAGTCTGGCCCCATATCGTGAAGATGAATTGGCCAGGAGGTTTTGTACCCTATATTGAGCTTAACCAATGGAATTTCATAAGGGGTTCTTGCATAAAATACTCCATCGGTATTTAGTAAATATATTAATTTGTCTAAAATCTTCTTAGGATTAGTTAAATGCTCTAACACAGCACTAGCAATCACAATATCAAATTTATCACTTGCATTATCAAATTCTTCAACAGATAAAAAGGAAATATCTTCATAATCAAGAGAATTATAAACATCAACAACAACAGACTCAAATTTAATATTTTTATATCTTGATCTAAGGTCAAGCATAAGAGCGTTACATAAAGCTCCATTTCCTCCCCCATAGTCTAGTATAGAAATTTTCTGTTTACTTGAAAAAAGAAATGAACATTTGTTACTTATATTAGAAGCTAATTTGTTGCTAAGTTTTAGATTGCTCGTAAGGCTGGCTGCATAGTGATCTGGATCATACAGTCCAGACAAAAAGTTATCACTTGGTATATATTCACAAGTACCTAAATTGCATTTACTACATTTAAGCATCCATACATCAGGATCTTTCTGAAGTTTAAATCGTCTGTGACTTGGTCCTATATTATTCCCGCAAACCGGGCATTGTTTTTGTAAGCTTAGGTTTTCAAATGGGACAACTGTCATGAAGCATATTAAGAATCTTATATTACAACTTTGTTTTTTGGTGGTTCAACAAAATCGTTAAGTTCTTTTTTCTTATTAAACTTTTTATATAAGGTAACAAATCCAGCAAATCTACCATCAGCTTTACGACTATCAAAAGGTTTTTCCAAATCAATATCTGCAACTCCATGTATTGTTTCACCAGAGTAAATAATTATATCTCCTAATTCGCAAACTTCCTCGTAAAAGAATCTCTCACCAAATACCTCAAAAAAACCTCCTCCTGTTTTGAAATCACAGTCTTGGTCAGTACCTTTTTTACTCATAAGAATAACTGGTTGAAAATATTGATTTGATAGCTTTGATTTTTTTTGAACTGTGGGAACGATATTATCTTTATGAGAGACTAAAAAACCTCCCCCGCTGGGGTAATTGTGAATTCGTGACGCTGTCCAAAATTCATTTCCGACCTCATCAACGGCATAGTCTTTATCGAAACCATATAGTATATTTCTAACCTGCGCAGTTATTTTGAAGCTCTCTCTCAAACCAAATATATCCTCTGCCCATACTGGATTATAAAAAGTTCTCATACATCTTGGACGGTATACTCCAGAGTGCTCCGCTCCCCCAATAGACAGTTTCTGAAAATTATTCATTAATTCATCAGGGTGTTCGCCCGTCGCCGGTCTTTCATTGTCAGGGCTATGATATTCTTTAATTTTTTCTTTTGCTGAGCGAATAACATCAGGATCAATAAGTCCTTTAATGATACAAAAAGTATACTTGTCTAATGTACTATTAAGCCACTCACTATTAAGTTGATCAATCGAAGAGATTTCGATTGTCGATTTATTTACTGCTTTGTAAAGTTTATCGCTGTACTGTGTCATTATTCTATTCTTTAATTTAAATTGATCTTGCTAATTGATTATCCCAGAAACTATTTCTTAAGTTGAGAGACGAAAAAACACCAAATCTAATTGCTTCTCTATTGACTGGATCGCTACATAAATATTTTGCAACTTCAATTGCTTCATTAGCATGTTCTACATCACATTCTACGTGTAATCTAAAAAAGAAACTTTCATCTTTACCAAAGTCTGTATGGTTTTCAATACACGAAATAATATAGGGATAAATATCTGGGACAATATACTCAGTCGCAACGCTGATGGCTCCAACACCTATTGCAGTTGTATCTGATTTACATTTTTGCAAAAATAGTTCTCTCCAAATCTTAACAGTTAAACTCATTGGATTATTCATTTTGTATTCATCATCAATTCCTATTTTGGATTTAAAATCAGCAAATAATTCGGTATGTGGTACATGATTCGATTCTTCATCACCCAATTCCTCCTGGAGATTATCGTTTAGTGGTTCTATGATATTTTTATCATTTGTTGAGCCAATAACTGATCTTATATATTCAGGAAACCACATTGAATAAAAAGAGTATTGATGCGCGTAATCCCTAAGAGCTTCATAGTTGTTTTTAAAATCCCCATTTCCTAAACGTTTAAGATATTCGTGATTCACTGCTGAATGATTTTTTACTTCCTCCGTAAGAACATTTATAAAATCATCTGGAGTGCCAGAATGTATTAATTTAATTGAGCTACTTTTACCCATAATTTATAAGCGTTATATTTTTCTGTTCAAAGTTCTTGTTAAATTATGTATATAAATAGTCAATAAAATTGAGAGATTATTGTTACATATTGGCAATATATCTGCATAGCTTAGAATTATTCTAAGTAATATCTTGGAATTCTGAGATAGTATTTTTGTCGCACATTTATGTTTTATTAATTTTATGAAGAGCATTTCTTAGCCAATAATCAAATTTAACTCTATCAAATTCTACTTTTTCCATGAGTAATTTTGAAATTTCATTTAACTTATATTTATTTATTACTTTTTCTTCAGCACTATTTTTTTCATAAACAAAACCTAAACCATTCCAAATAGGAATTTGAAAAAAATTTAGTTTATCATTTTTTTTAACAAAATCCTCTATCGCTGTTAGTACTCCCATTTTTGGCTTACCACTATCAATTGAATTCCATAATCCTTCATTATATCCTCCGAACTGAATAGGCATATCATTTTCAGGATTTAGTCCTTCGAGAGTATGGGGATGCTTGTTTTCATCTGGAATGTTTTCAGGATGATAATAGAGATCTCTTCTAGCATATGGCCAATTTACATCATGCATCATTATTAATGGAAATTTATTAAATAAATTTATTAACTCTAATTCATTGTACATTGTGTAGTAATTGTGATCCCCATCTAACAATATTACATCAGAGCTTGTAATTTCTTTATTCAAAACATTCAGACTTAAATCATCATAGTATTTATAATTATTAAAATCTTTAAGGATTTCATCTGGTATTTTTGCAGGATAAGGATCAATTAAATTTAGTAAAACTTTATCTTGAAACTTACTTGCAATTTTTAAAGTATTATCCAAGGCGTCAATACCGACCTCGGTAATTACAATTTTACCTTTGATTAATATAAGTTCCTCAAGAACTGGCATAATTACAGGTTCAAAAAATCGATGCATATTTCAGGATTATACATTGATCAGTATTAATTAATAGGTCAGACTTAATCATTTGTTTGACAACATTATTTTGTAATATATACACATTATTTTATAGCGCGGGGTGGAGCAGTCTGGTAGCTCGTCAGGCTCATAACCTGAAGGTCGTAGGTTCAAATCCTACCCCCGCAACCAAATATTGTGGTTAATACATTGATAAGGATATTTTAATTAGAACTAATTAAAAACTTTTTAGAGTTAGTTTTGGCGTATGAAATTAATGAAAGAAAAGCAAGTTGCAATCCTTATGGCAACTTTTAACGGTGCTGAGTATTTAGAGCAACAGATGCAATCCATTGAGGACCAAACATACAAAAATTGGAAATTATGGGTATCGGATGATGGCTCTTCAGACAGAACATTAGAGATACTAAATAATTATGTAAAAAAATGGGGTAAGGAAAAAATTGAAATTTTCAATGGACCAATGCAAGGATTCGCCTCAAATTTTTTATATTTGATATGTAAAACCCAGATTTCAGGAGATTATTTTGCTTTTTCGGATCAAGATGATATTTGGCTTCCAGAAAAAATTGAAAACTCCGTAAAGTACTTAAGTTCATTTACAAATCATGAAATAGCTCTCTATTGCTCTAGAACAATTCTAATTGATGCCAAAAATAAAGTTATTGGTAAATCAAAATTATTTAAATTAAAGCCTACTTTTGAAAATGCTATGATTCAAAGTATTGCGGGAGCCAATACTATGGTGATGAATAAAAAACTTCGCAAATTATTCTTAAAATTTGGAACACAAAGAAACATTATCTCTCATGACTGGCATGCTTATATATTAGCAACTGCTGCAGGAGGTAATATTTTTTATAACCCGGAGCCAGACATACTGTATCGCCAACACGAAAATAATAAGATTGGTCAAAATTTAACGCTTAATGCTAGACTTCAAAGGGCTATACTTGTTTTTAGGGGAAAATTCAGAGAATGGTATGAATTAAATTTTAGATCACTGCAACATATTGAGCACCTCATAGATAAAAAAAACGTTATTACATTAAATAATTTTAATATATTACGAAATAAAAATTTTTTAGGGAGATTATATTCTGCTAATCGTATACCCTTTTATCGTCAATCAAAAATTGAAAATATGGCTATCAAGATCTTATTTATATTAAAACTTCTATAATTGATTATGACTATTCTTATAACAGGTGGAGCAGGATTTATTGGCAGCAACTTCATTCATCGTTGGTTATCAAAAAATGAAGAAAAAATTGTAAATGTTGATTTGCTTACCTATGCCGGAAATATTAATTCTTTAAAAGATATATCAAACGATAAAAGATATATTTTTGAAAAAGTTGATATTGCAGAAAAAAGTAAAATTTATAAACTAATAAATAAGTATGAACCTCGAGCAGTGATAAATTTTGCCGCTGAAAGTCACGTAGATCGAAGTATTCATAGTCCGGAAGCTTTTATAAGAACAAACATTAATGGTGTATTTAGTTTATTAGAAGCATCAAAAGATTACTTTTTTAGATTAAATAGCAATAAAAAAAATAGTTTCAAAATTATTCAGGTATCAACTGATGAAGTTTATGGATCCTTAAAAGAAGAAGAAGATAAATTTACCGAACAGAACCAATATTTGCCAAATAGTCCTTATGCCGCAAGTAAAGCGGCAGGAGATCACCTTGCTAGATCATATTGCAAAACTTACGGACTACCTGTCTGTATTACAAATTGTTCCAATAATTATGGGCCTTATCAATTTCCAGAAAAACTAATACCTTTAACTATTCACAATGCTTTAGAAAATAAACAAATACCAATCTATGGAGATGGAAGGCAAATACGCGATTGGCTTTTTGTAGATGATCATTGTGATGCAATATGCGAAGTGCTAGCTAAGGGTACAGTCGGTGAGACGTATAATATTGGAGGAGATAATGAAATTACTAATATTGATATTGTAAACATTATATGTGCTAAACTCGATGAACTTTCTCCAATGAAAGACAATAAGTATGATTCACTTATTTCGTATGTTAAAGACCGCCCCGGGCATGATAGAAGGTATGCAATAAATTCAACAAAAATAAAAAATGAACTTAATTGGAAACCTCATATAAAATTTATAGAGGGAATAGATATAACTATTCAATGGTATTTAGATAATCAAGCATGGGTAAAAAATATTACTTCAGGAGATTATAAAGAATGGATAGACTTAAATTATAAATGATTGTTTTACTTACCGGATCATCTGGCCAACTGGGTAAAAGTTTCTACCCAAACTTATCGAAAGACTATCAACTAGTGCAATACAATTCTGGCTCTTTAGATTTTAAAGACTTAAAAAAGTTAGATAAAACAATAAGAGAGATACGACCAAATATAATTATTAATACTGCTGCTTATACCGACGTAGACTCTGCTGAAAAAAATATAAAAGAGGCCAAGTTAATTAATGCTGAGGCAGTTGGAGTGATAGCAGAAGTTGCAAAAAAACTTGATACCATTTTAGTTCACTATTCTACTGACTTTGTTTTTGATGGAAAAACAAATGAAGGATTTTTTGAGGACGATATACCAAATCCAGTGAATAATTATGGTATATCTAAATTAGAAGGAGAGAAATATTTAATTAATTCTGGTTGTAAGCACTTTATAATAAGAACTAGCTGGCTATATTCTACTTTCGGAAATAATTTTTTTACAAAAATAATTAATTCTGCAAAAAAAGGTAACGATATTTTTGTTGTAAATGATCAATATGGATCTCCAACTTCTACATCACTTTTAGTAAAAACTACCTTAAAACTTTTAAACAAGCCAGATGCAGAATATGGTATTTATCATGTTGCATCAAAAGAAAAAATAAGTAAATACGATTTTGCAAGTTACTTTCTTAATGTGCTTTTTGAAAAAAATTTTTTCGATACTAAAATAAATTTTGTTGCTACACAAACTATCAAAAGTAAAAGTAACGCTGAAAGACCTTTTAATTCCTATCTTGAAACAAGTAAAATTGAGAAAGAACTATCTTTTTCTTTGCCTCATTGGAAGAGTGATTGTAATGAAGTATTATCTAATCTATAAAATAGAATTATGACAAGAAAAGGAATTATTTTAGCAGGAGGCACAGGAACAAGACTTTATCCAGTAACTAATAGCATTAGTAAACAATTACTTCCAGTTTATGATAAGCCAATGGTTTATTACCCATTATCAATTCTAATGTTAACAGGTTTGAGAGAAATTTTAATAATTTCAACTCCAAAAGATATAGACCTTTATAAAAATTTAATTGGAAATGGAGAAATATGGGGATTGAATATACATTATGAAGTTCAACCTTCTCCAGATGGTCTAGCACAAGCATTTTTGATAGGAGAAAATTTTATCAATGGTCACTCCACAGCATTAATTTTAGGCGATAATATATTCTACGGCGCAGAATTACTGCCAAAATTACAGAATGCTAATAACCAAAAAGAAGGTGCAACAATTTTTGCCTACCACGTTAATGATCCTGAACGATATGGAGTAATTGAATTTTCAGATGTTGGAAAAATTTTATCAATTGAAGAGAAGCCTCTAATTCCTAAGTCTAATTATGCGATTACAGGGCTATATTTTTATGACCATACAGTAGTTGAAAAAGCGAAATCATTATCACCATCTAAAAGAGGAGAACTTGAGATTACAGATCTTAATAATTTGTATTTAGATGAAAATAAATTAAATTCTCAATTGATGGGAAGAGGTGTTGCATGGCTAGATACAGGTACCCATGAAACTCTTTTAGATGCGTCACAATTTGTATCTTTATTAGAAAAAAGACAAGGTCTCAAGATTTGCTGTCCTGAGGAAATTGCATACAAAAACGGATGGATTGATCAATTCAAGCTTGAAAAAATTGCTAATGATTTCAATAATTCATACGGCGATTATCTTTTACAAGTACTTGAAACAGAAAAATAATTAAAGTGAATATCAAAAATCTAGAGCTTGAAGGGGTATTAGAATTAAAACCAAAACTCTTCGATGATGAAAGAGGTTATCTATATGAAAACTATAATATAAAAAATGTAATATCAACTTTAGGAGAAGGTATCTCGTTTAAGCAACAAAATATCGTTTTTAATAAAAAAGGCGTTATTAGAGGACTCCATTTTCAAAAACCTCCAAATGAACAGGGAAAGCTAATTTCGGTATTATCTGGAAAAATATTTGATGTTATTTTAGATATTAAAAAAAATTCGAAAACATTTGGCAAACATATATCAATTGTACTTGACTCATATAAAAAAAATATTTTATGGATTCCACCAGGATATGCTCATGGGTTTCAATCTTTAGATGAAGAAACACTTGTTCAGTATAATATGACAGAAATTTATAATCCTGAACTTGAATGTTCGATTAATTATAATGACCCACAATTAGATATTGACTGGCCGATTAAAAGTGACGTTTTGGTTAGTGAAAAAGATAAAGATGCTAAAAACTTGGAAGAACTTACTTAAACTGTTAAAATATAATAGTTTTTCTAAATTTTTTATATATATTGTCTCCAAATTAAATACATAATATCTAGTTCTATTCAATGAAAGCAGTAATACTAGCAGGAGGATATGGTACAAGACTATCAGAAGAAACTGATAGTATTCCAAAACCAATGGTTCAAATAGGCACCAAGCCTATACTTTGGCATATCATGAAACTATACAGTTACTACGGTATAAATGAATTCATTATTTGTTTAGGATACAAATCTTACGTAATAAAAGAATTTTTTTCTAATTATTTCTTACATACGTCAGATGTTACTTTTGACTTAAAAAGTAACAAGCTCGATATTCACAAAAATTTATCCGAACCATGGAAAGTAACTTTAATAGATACAGGGTTAGATACCATGATTGGTGGCAGAATAAAAAAAATTATTCCCTATGTTAAAACAGAAGATTATTTTTGTCTGACTTATGGTGATGGTTTAAGTGATGTTAACATAAAAGATCTCATCAATTTTCATTTAAAAAATAAAAAATTAGCAACTGTTACGGGAGTTCAACCGCCTGGTAGGTTTGGTTCTTTAGATATCCAGGACGATAGAGTAATTGGTTTTACAGAAAAACCTGTTGGTGATGGAGGCTGGATTAATGGAGGTTTTTTTGTTCTATCTCCTAAAATTGAGAAATATATTGAGGGTGATAGTACAGTATGGGAGAAAGAACCAATGGAAAACTTAGCTAAGGATAATGAATTAATGGTATATAAGCATGAGGGTTTTTGGCAGCCGATGGACACCTTAAGAGATAAGGTATCACTTCAAACGCAATGGGATCAAAACGAGGCGCCTTGGAAAAAATGGTAATTTTATGAAAATTTTAATAACTGGAAATTTAGGCTATATTGGACCCACGCTTGTCAAATACCTTAAGAAAAATATTGAGAATATAAACATAGTGGGTTTCGATAGTGGTTTTTTTGCTCATTGTCTAACTGGAACTGAGCAATTTCCTGAGAGATATCTAGATACGCAAATATTTGGCGATACACGTAATATTTCAGAAAACGATTTGATTGGCTTTGACTCTGTAATACACCTTGCAGCAGTATCAAATGATCCAATGGGAAAGCAATTTGAAGCGGTCACAGAAGATATAAATAGAGTTGCTACAATCGAATTGGCTAAAAAATGTTCAAGATCTAAAGTGAAAAATTTTGTCTTTGCTTCAAGTTGTAGTATGTATGGATCGGCCAGTAATGCTCCAAAAACTGAAAATGATAAAACTAATCCTCTGACCGCTTATGCTCGATCTAAAATTGGAGCAGAGGAAGATTTTAAGTCAATGGATTTAGCTGAAATGCTTGTAACTTCTTTGAGATTTGCTACAGCATGTGGAATGTCTGATCGTTTAAGACTTGATTTAGTGCTTAATGATTTTGTTGCATGTTCATTACTTCATAAAGAAATTACTGTTTTAAGTGACGGATCACCATGGCGTCCATTAATTGATGTTGAGGATATGTCCAGAGCTATTCATTGGGCATCAATAAGAGAAAGTTATAAGGATAGTAACTTCTTAGCAGTGAACACTGGTTCAAATAAATCTAATTATCAAGTCAAAGATCTAGCAAACAAAGTTGGTGAGATTGTTAAAGGCTGCAAGATTTCTATAAATACTGATGCCCCTCCAGATTTAAGGTCATACAAAGTTGATTTTAGCTTATTTGAGAGCTTAGCCCCAAAATATATACCTAAATTAAGTCTAACAGAGTCAATTGAAAGATTAGTTGAAGGAATTGATAAGATGAATTTTTCAGATAAGAATTTTCGAGAGTCTAATTATATGAGATTGAAAATGCTCCAAAGTCATATGAAAAATAATTTAATAAATAAAAATTTAGAGTGGTTATGACAAAGCCTTCTGTAAAATACTCGGAGTCTGAGTTCGAAGGTTTATATATTGTTGAGTATTTTAATCTATCGGATGATAGGGGTAAATTTGTAAAACCATGGGTGCAAAGTGACATTCAAGATATCTTTGGAAATAATTTTGAAACTTATTTCAGTTCTTCAAAAAAAGGAGTCCTAAGAGGACTTCATTATCAATTAGGTAATAAAGCTCAGAAAAAATATGTGACTTGCTTAAAAGGAAAAATAGAGGACATAGCCCTTGATCTAAGAAAGAACTCCTCAACATATGGCCAAGTTTTTAGAAAAACCCTTAATGAAATGGATGGCAGAGGTTTAATAATACCTGAGGGTTTTGCTCACGGTATTTTTGCGCATGAGAAGTCAATAATAGTTAATTTCTGTGACAAGGTATACTCACCTGGTGATGAAGCTGGAATAAGCCCTACTTCATTAGCTAGCCTCAAAGACCTTAATATTAAAATATTAAGTGATAAAGACCAATCACTCCCAGATTTTAAGGATCAAACAGCTTGACTAATATAATTTATGGTGCGAGCGGCTTTTTGGGTTCATCTCTTCTAAACTGGCTTAATGAGAGAAATGAAGAAACCATATGTTTGAGTTTCAGGCCACAGAAATCAGAGGAGTGCATTTCTGAACTCGAGTTATTGTTAAGCGACAAGCAAATAGGAACTATTTACAATGTAGGTGCCAGTCAAAGTTCTGGGGATGAAATAAGTGATTTAAATGATCTTATCGTTTCAAATGTAATTTGGCCAAACAGTGTTGCTTCCTTATTAAAAAAACAAAAATCAAAAACGAAACTAATATGTTTTGGTTCATCTTGGCAGTTTGATGATACAAAAGAATGTAACCCATTTAATTTGTATGCATCAACTAAAATGGCAGCTCAAGATCTATTACAACACTACGCAATGGACGGAGTAAAAATTGCATATTTAATACTGTATGATACATATGGGCCAGGAGATAACAGAAGAAAAATTATTAATTTGATTATTAATGCACTTTTACTTGGTAAGCCGCTAGATATGACAGCTGGTGATCAATTAATAGACCTTGTTCATATTGAGGATGTTTTAAATGCAATAAATATTGTACGAGACGAACTCTCTACGAAACAAGAAAACTCACTTCTTACATACAGTATAAGATCTGGAAAACCCAGAACGGTTAAATCAATATTACAAATAATGAGAGAGATTTTAGAAAAAAAAGAGGATAAAATTACATTAGGTAAAAGACCTTATAGAGAAAGAGAAAGATTTAATTTACCAATCATATTTTCAACACCACCGGGATGGTCAATCAACATTCAATTAGAAGACGGTTTGAAAATGTTACTTAATAAAAAATAGTATATTATGAGAAAATTAATATCAAAATTATTATTATTTATAAATTTCCATTACCATTCAGGTATCATTAATTTAATAATTTCAATATTTTATCGAATAATCTCTTTTGAGGTATTTTGGAATTTTATTTTTATAAAAAAAAGATCAGGCTCTAAGCTAATAAAATTTCAAAAGTACTACAATGATTATGTATCTGATGCAAAGGTAAGTGTTATTTTGCCGGTAAATAATGGTTTAAAAAATGGGGTTCAAAAATTAATCAAATCGCTAAAAAGCCAAACTCATTCTAATCTCGAATTTATTGCTGTAGACTCTGGATCGACAGATGATACACCAGAATATTTAAGAGAAAATGGTTTTAGGGTAATTAAAATAAATCCAAGCGATTTTAGTCATTCATTTTCAAGAAATACAGGCGCTAGTGAGGCTACCGGGGATTATTTATTATTTGTAGTAGATGATGTAGTGTTTGAGAATCCAGAGTGGATTTCAATTGCCATAGCAGCTTTAAATTTTTTCAAAGCTGAGTCATTTAGCTCAAGACAATATACAGATAATTTAGCAGATCCTTACGCGCAAGTTTTAAATAATTGGCTATATAAAGCTCAAAGCAGCTCTTCGGCTGTAAATGTAACTAGAAACAATTTTTTAATTAAATTTGTAAGAAAAGTAATGCCAATGCATTCACAGTTTAGATCAATGAGTATAGATGATACTAACCATTTAGTAAGAAAGACAGCGTTTGATAAATTACTATTTAAATCAGAAACAGTAGAGGACTTAGAATTTGGGCTTAGATTGGTTAGGTCAGGGGGTAAAGTGGTCTACACGAATTTGATAGGAGTTAAACATTACCATAACTATAACCTTGTTAATATCACAAAATATGCCAGAAGAGTATATTTAGATAATCTAGTTTTTAAAAAATGGCGCAGCATGCTGCCTTCTCTTAATTCAAGAGACTCACATCTTTATAATGCGAAATTAATTTTATCATTTGGCTTTGATTTCTTTATGCATGAGCAGCCAATAAAATTTAAAAATATAAATACTCAATTTCTAAATACTTTTAACAAAGAGGGTTTTAATACAAGCACAGTATTAGCTAGTTTTACGTCATACATGAATGATCACATTAATAGTAAATATCTAAAAAATTATGACCATTTCAAATTAAAATTTGTAGATGAAGAAGTTAATAGAGTATATGAAAGCATTTTAGAGTCATCGCCACCATCATCAATGTATTTTGATTACTCTATCACCGTAACTTTTGGTAAAAGATTGTTTTTTGCATTTCTGAATGGTATGGAAAGTGCTGAGGAACAGGGCTATAATTTCAAAAGCAAAGAGGAAATGCTTCATATGTTCATTTATCACTGGGTGAATCAACTCATGTTTGATTTGTCTCATATAAAATTTAAGAATAAATTTCAGAAAAACATTTCTTGTGATAACTGGACCCTTTCAGATTGGAAGTAATAATAAATAATGAAAAAAGGAATTCTATTTCAATTTGAGATTTTTAAAAAATTTAATGTAGCATTAAACTTATCACTTAATGATATACGCTCTCAATTTAGAGGATCTATATTGGGACCGTTTTGGTCTGTGATTAATATAGTAATATTAGTAGTAATACTCTCTTTTATATATGGAACTATATTTGATGTAGAAACTAGTATTTTAGTTCCACACATTGCATCAGGACTTGTTTTTTGGTTCTTTATTGCAAACTGTCTTAATGAATGTAGTGAAATATTTGTACTTAAGAGAGATCTCATTAAAAATATAGCAATGCCTGTTGGAATTTATGTTCTACAGGTAATCATAAAAAATACAATTATTCTAACTTATCATTTGATTGCGCTAGTCCCCTTTTTAATATTTTACGAAGTAAATTTACTTTTAAAAATTTATTTTGTACTGATTGGATTTATTTTTAATTTTTTTCTACTCTATACATTTGGATATTTAATAGCTTTTGTAAGTGCAATTTTTAGAGATATTCCGCACATTATTAAGACAATTAATCAAATGGCAATTTTTGTAACACCAATTATTTATACTAAAGAAATGTTAGGTAGTCGATTTATAATTGCTGATGTAAATCCATTCTATCATATCATTGAAATTATGAGATCACCCTTATTAAATAAGGAGTTAGATTTATTAAATTGGACCGTAGTTATCGCCTCATTAATTATTATAAAAATTTCTGTAATAATCTTTGGTAAGTATATACAGGACAAAACCCCATATTATATATAGGTATGGCTTCAATAAATTTCATTAATGTAACAGTAACTTTCAATTTAATTAGTGCTGAGCATAGATCATTAAAAAAGAAACTATTATTAGGTAAGTCAAAATTTAAGAATATTATTAACTCAAACTCAGAGGGAATGATTAAGGTCGAGGCTTTAAAAGAAATTAATCTATCTATTAACGATGGTGATCGCATAGGAGTAATGGGACCAAATGGTGCAGGAAAATCGACTTTTCTAAGAGTTGCTTCTCAAATATATGCGCCAACTACGGGTGAAGTAGAGGTCGATGGAAGTGTGCTACCACTTATTAATCCATCAATCGCTCTAGATCCTTTTAGTTCTGGAATAGAAAATATAAAATCAAGAGCAATTCTTATGGGTGTCAAAAAAGAGCAAATAAATGATTTTGTTAATTCAGTAAGCGATATATCAGAGCTTGGAGATTATTTGTATTTACCGTTTCATACATATTCTAGTGGAATGCAAATGCGGATGGCGTTTGCTATTAGCATGGCAACTAAACCAGATATATTAGTTATGGATGAGTGGCTTAGTGTTGCTGACGAAGAGTTTCAGGAAAAAAGTACAAAACTTTTAAATGAAAAAATCAATCAAAGTAAAATTTTGATATTAGCCTCACACGATAAGGAGTTAATTAACAGTATATGTAACAAATTTATATATTTAGAGAATGGAAATGCTTTAATATCTAATGATTTTAAGTAATAACTATAGTTATTCCATATTTTTAGTTTAATTTTGTTGTATGATGTATTCGAATATAATTAATAAAGTTTTATGAATAAAAGAATATTTTTCAATAAGCCTTATATGACAGGAAATGAAATAGAGTATTTAAGAGATGCCCATTCAAATAGGAGTTTAGCAGGAGATGGCCCTTATACAAAAAAATGCAATCAATGGATCGAAAAAAAAATAAATTGTAAGTCTGCTTTACTTACCCATTCGTGTACGGCCGCATTGGAAATGTCCGCACTACTTATTGATATAAATCCTGGAGATGAAGTAATTATGCCTTCGTATACCTTCGTATCAACTGCAAATGCATTTGTTTTGAGAGGAGGAGTGCCAGTTTTTGTTGATATTAGATATGATACGCTAAATTTAAATGAAACATTGATTGAAGAAGCTATATCGGAAAAAACAAAAGCAATTGTACCTGTTCATTACGCTGGAGTTTCGTGTGAAATGGATAGAATTATGAATATAGCAAAGGAAAGAAATTTATATGTTATTGAAGATGCTGCTCAAGGAACACTAGCAAGTTACAAAGGAAGACCACTTGGAAGCATTGGAGACCTAGCAGCTTATAGTTTTCATGAGACTAAAAATCTAATTTCTGGAGAAGGTGGCGCATTACTGATTAATGATGAAAAATTTGTAAGTCGTGCTGAAATAATCAGGGAAAAAGGTACTGATAGGAGTTCATTTCATAGAGGGGAAGTAGATAAGTATACTTGGCAAGATGTTGGTTCATCATTTTTACCAAGTGAAATTATTGCATCATTTTTATATGCACAACTTGAATGTGCTGAAGAAATAACACGAGACAGAAAAAAATCATGGGATTTTTATCACAAAAATTTAAAATTATTAGAGGAGAGAGGAAATTTAAGACTCCCAATCATCCCCCAAGATTGTGAGCATAATGGTCATATGTATTATATTCTTGTCTCCAACGCTGATTTAAGAGACAGATTAATTCAATATCTTAAAGATAAAGAGATTTACTCTGTATTTCATTATATTCCCTTGCATTCATCTCCTGCAGGTAAGAAATATTGCAAAATGCATGGAAATCTAGAAACAACAAATAGATCTTCAGAGTCATTAGTAAGACTTCCTCTATGGAAAGGAATCACACTTGAAATGCAAACTAAAGTGGTTGATTGTGTAGATAGTTTTTTCAAAAAATACGCCTAATAATTATTAACCCGTTTGGAAATTATTATATAAATTAATAGTTGTGCAGCTGACAAAACAAAATACATTATCATATACCCCGTGAAATCTGCAAATAAGTATACAAAAATTGTACTTATAATAAAACATATCAGAATAACGGCTGATGTGAGGGAATTATTATTAATGTATAAGTATTTTTTATTTTCCTTTATTTTTTTAATTATTAGCTTGTGCAACAATGAATGTAAATGTTGATCATCAGGTTTAAATGGATTTGATTTATTTATTATAATTCTTCTCCAAAAAGAAATAAATAATTCATTTATTGGATAAAAAATTAAACACGCAACTTGTGTAGCAAAAAGCAAATTTACATTAGCTAAATAAATTCCCAATGATCCAATTATAAATCCTAAGAAATAAGCACCACAATCCCCAGTAATAATCTTACCTGTTATAAAATTTATAATAAATAACAATAAACACGAACTTATAAGTATATTATAAAGAAGGTGTAAATCGGTAAAATCAAAGTCAGTATAAAATTTAAAATTAAGTAAAATTATTATACCTACGCCAAGCATTAGACCATTATTTCCATCAATAAAATTAAAGCCGTTAATAATAAAAAGATATCCAGCGACCACAAATACATAAGGCAGTATTGAAGATGACAAAATAATTTGATTTAGAATTTTATGATCAAAATTAATAATTATAAAGTTAAAGTTACTTACTATAATAATTAAAAGTAATAGCATAATAATAAATCTGTAACTCCATGTGAAATTTACAAAGAGATCAGCTGATAAGCCTATTAAGAAAAATAAAACCCCAAAAATAATTATTAGCTGTAAATGACTATTCTCAACAAAATAAATTGAAGTTAATGATGAAAGCAACATTATTCCTCCAATTTTAATTATTGTTTCTGTATGTATTTTTCTTATATTGTGAGAAGGTTTATCACTTATTAACTTATGATTTCGAAGTGAAATTAATATTAATAGTAAAAATAAACTTAATAACAATGTATAAAAAATATGCATGTAAGAACAATACTAAATTATAATCCCATAGTAATTAATTTTTCTAGTATTCTCGTATATTTAATTCCTTTAAGTCTTTTAACAGGACCTTTTTTTCCTGATTTATCAATCTCATTGGTTTCTATCATTTTTTTATATTATTCATTCAAATACAGGCTGATTAAATATTTTCAAAATCGATTTTTTTATGCTTTTATAATTTTTTATATTTATTTAATTGTTAACTCAATTTTTTCGGAAAATTTTATCTATTCTTTAGAAAATAGTTTTTTTTATTTTCGTTTTGGAATCTTTTCTCTTTCAGTGTGGTTTTTAATAGATAATAATGAAAATTTCAAAAATCATTTTGCTATTATATTTCTTATTACATTCTTCTACGCAATATTTGATGGCTATTATCAGTACTTTTTTGGTAAAAATTTATTTGGATTCGGCATTGAAGATAATATAAGGCTTAGTTTAAGTTTTAATGATAAATTAATTCTTGGTGGCTATTTATCGAGATTATTTCCAATTTTGGTAGCATCAATAATAGCATTGAATTCTAATAAATTAACACTCATTACCCTTCCATTAATACTGATTTTGTCAGATACACTAATTTATATTTCTGGGGAGAGGACAGCTTTAGGTCTGATGATGCTATCAACAATATTGATAATTATTTTACTTTCGCGTTATAGAATAATTAGAATTATCACTTTGGTTTTATCCGTCTCAGTAATAATACTACTCACACATGTAGACTCAGATATCAGAGATAGAAATATTAATAAAACGATAGAGGAATTTGGTTTTAGTGAAACTTTAAGAAATAATACCAATTTAGATGATAAAAATGTTTCTGAAAGAATATATATTTTCTCACCAATTCATGAAAGTCACTTACGTAGTGCATGGAAGATGTTTAGAGATAGTCCTATACTGGGTAAAGGAGTAAATTCATTCAGAATACATTGTAATGAAGAGAAATATAATTATGATAAACATTCTTGTTCGACACACCCTCATCATACATATGTTCAATTGCTATCAGAAACCGGCTTAATTGGATTTATAGTAATCTCATCTCTTTTTGTATTTTTATTATTCAAATTAATTCATAGTTTTTATTTAGTAATTAAAAATAAAACACACTTACTTAACGATTATCAAATACTTCTTATTATTGCATTTATATTGACCTTATGGCCTCTATTTCCTACACTTAATTTCTTTAATAACTGGATAAATATAATTTATTTTTTACCAATAGGTTTCTATCTCCATTCATTAGAAGAAAATAAAAAAAATGTGGAAAGTTAAAAAATCACTAGTTCATGGTCATGGTGTTTTTGCTACAAGGCAAATTAAAAAAAATGAGCAAATCATTCAATATATTGGAGAGAAAATCACAAAAAAAGAAGGTGATAAACGGTCAAACAATAGAATTCAAAAATATCTAAAATCAAATAAAACTGGATCAGTTTACATATTTGAACTTAACAAAAAATATGATTTGGACGGTTCACCACTATATAATAAAGCAAGATACATTAATCATTCATGCGAGCCTAATTGTGAAGTTGAAATTTCTAATGAAAAAATTTGGATAAAATCAATCAAGAAAATTCGAAAAGGGGAGGAACTTACATACGATTATGGTTATGAATTTGATAAAGATGATTATAAAGATCATGAATGTAAGTGCGGATCTAAGGACTGTATAGGATTCATTATATCGTCTGATGAATGGTTTAAATATCTTAATCACATCAAAAAACTAGTGAGTAAAAAAACCAAAAAATGATACTTGTAACTGGAGGTAATGGCTATATTGGCTCCCATTTTATTTTAGAACTTCTATATAAGGGTTATGAGGTCATATCTATAGATAATCTAGTAAACAGTTCTAAAGAAAATATAAAATTGATAAAAGAAATTTCTAAAAAAAATTTTATATTTATTGAAGGTGATCTAAAAAATAAGGATTTATTAGATGAGATATTTTCAAAATACGCAATCAACTGTGTAGTTCATTTTGCAGGATTAAAATATATATCAGAAAGTTTTTTAAATCCGATTGAGTACTTTGCCGTAAATGTTAGTGGTTCTGTAAATTTATTTGAGGCCATGAGTAAAGCATCTGTTTACGAAATTATATTTTCATCTTCCGCGACAGTATATGGAAGTAAACATAAATTACCTTGGAATGAATCAATTTCGTTGAAATTACCCAGTAATCCATACGCGCAAACTAAATTCATTGTAGAGAATATTTTAAAAAATATTCATTTAAATGATAGAAAGTGGAAAATTGGAATTTTACGTTATTTTAATCCAGTTGGGTATCATAGCTCGGGTAAAATCGGTGAAATGATAAATGAAGGGACGTCTAATTTAATACCATCTATTATAAAAGTAATAAGTTCCAGAGAAAAATTTTTAAAAATATATGGTGATGATTATGAAACCTTAGACGGCTCAGGGGTAAGGGATTATATTCACATAAATGATTTGATCGATGGACATCTAAAAGCCATGCAATTTATTAAAAATAATGGCAATTTTAATATTTGGAATCTTGGGAGAGGAGAAGGTTATAGTGTACTTCAAGTGATCGAGAGATTTGAGTATCATTTAGGTAAAAAAATCCCTTATAAAATTTATAGTAGAAGACCTGGAGACTTACCAGCCTATTGGGCCGACGCAAACAAAGCTAAAGCTGAACTTCTGTGGTCCCCACATAATGATTTAGACCAGATGATAAAAGATACACTTGCTTATTTAAAAAACCAATAAATATTGATTACTAGAATAATAAATTTTTAAAGTTATTTTATTTTCCTAAACGAAGTATGAGATTTATTGATAATGGCATCATCAATTTGCATTTGTCTCATGTTAGAACGCTGCTTTTGTTTTAAAGTTCTTTCATTATAACAATTAGGGCACGATACCCCTTTTTTATAGAATTTAGATTTAGTTTCTTTTCTTGTTATTGGTCTTCTACAGCCATAGCATTGTAAATATTTTCCTTTCAATAATTTTCTATTAACTGTAACTCTATCATCAAAAACAAAACACTCACCCTGCCACAAATTCTTTTGGTTTTTTGAGTTGATATATTCTAGATAATTAATTATTCCACCTTCTAGTTGAACAACATTTCTGTATCCTTTCATTTTCATAAAAGCAGAGGACTTTTCGCACCTTATTCCCCCAGTACAATACATCGCAATCTTATCAGTTTTTTTAATTTTTAATTTTTTTATTATATCAGGAAACTGTCTAAAACTTTTAGTTTTAGGATTTATTGATCCTACAAATTTACCTATACCGATCTCAAATTCATTTCTTACATCTAATACTTTAGTATTTTTATCAGAAATAATTTTGTTCCAATTTTTTGGATCAATTAAGTTACCTCTATATTTATTAGTATCTATAATTCCTTGGCCAAGTGAAACAATTTCTTTTTTAAGTCTTATTTTCATACGATTGAACGGAAGAAAATCAGTTTTGTTTATTTTAATTTCAAGTTTTCTAATTTTGAGTTTAAACTTTATAAAATTTAATAAGTCGTCTAAGTCAATTTTTGTACCGGATACTGAACCATTAATACCTTCATTTGCAATGAGTATTGTACCTTTAACTTTCTTTTTAATAAGAAAATTATCAAATATTATTTTTAATTGACCAATATCATTTATTTCTTTGAATCTATAGAAAGAATAAATAAAGAAATTTTTCATCTAAAAATCTAAATTAATTGCTAGTTCTGGCTATAATGGTATATTAAACATCAAATTAAGTGGCAATAAACTTTTTTATCTATCTTTCATGGCAAAAAAAAGAGCTTTAATAACCGGAATCTCTGGACAAGATGGAGCTTATTTGGCTCAGTTTTTGCTAAATAAAGGTTATTCAGTATTTGGCGGAGAAAGACAAAATGCCAGTGGTAGTCTTTGGCGTTTGAAGTATCTAGGAATAGAAAAAAAAATTAAAGTAATACCTTTGGAATTACTTGAGGAAAATAATGTTAATGACGTTGTAAGAAATGGAAAATTTGACGAAATATATAATTTAGCAGCGCAGTCATTCGTTGCAAATTCATATGCTAGCCCCATATTTACATCGAATGTAAATGCTTTAGGAGTTACTAGATTACTTGAGGCTATCCGGCATTTTTCTAACAAAACTAAATTTTATCAAGCATCAACTTCAGAGATGTATGGAAATTCAAATATAAAAAAACAGAGCGAAAAAACAAGCTTCCATCCTATAAGTCCATATGCAGTCTCAAAGCTATATGCTCATTGGATGGTCAATATGTATAAGGATGCATATGGTTTATTTTGCTGTTCTGGTATTTTATTTAATCATGAGTCACCATTGAGAGGTGATGAATTCGTAACAAAAAAAATTATTTCTAACTTAGCTAAAATAAAATACGGTAATTTGACCAAAATGGGTCTTGGCAATATTTATTCAAAAAGAGATTGGGGTTTCTCAAAAGATTACGTTGAAGCTATGTGGAAAATGCTCCAAAAAAAGAAACCAGAAAACTATGTAATTTCATCAGGTAAGACTTATACAGTAAAGGAATTTGTAAATAAGGCAGCAAAAAATTTTGGTTTCAATTTAAGTTGGACTGGAGTGGGGCTTAAAGAAAAAGCAATTGATTTAAATACAAACAAAGTAATTATTTCTATTGAAAAAAAATACTTTAGACCTACTGAAGTAAACTCTCTTTTTGGAGACTCCACAAAAGCAATAAAAGAATTAAAATGGTTACCAAGAACTAATCTCGATAAACTAATTAGGATAATGTGCGAATATGAAAAGTCGAAATATAATTAATTCTTTTTCTTTAAATTATAAGTACTTTCTTTTAAAAAATTTGTTAAACTATCTCGATTGTCAAACTTAGACAGAACAGAATGTCTAATAATGTCCCCAGAATAAATGATAACGTTTTTCCCAATCTTTTTTCTTGTTTCATGAATGTATGATGAATATTTGAGTGTTTGATTATTTAATTTTGAAGCAAAAAGATGAAATAAAAGTCCATTTTTTCCGTCAAAATATATAGGTAGAACATTTGTTTTTGTTTGCTGTATTAATTTAGCAGGAAATTTTTTCCATTCATCGTCCTTAGCTTCTGACTTCAGGTTTTTAGCAGTTGAAACACTTCCTGATGGAAAAATTATAAGTATTCCATTATTTAATAAGTGCTCTTTGGCATTTTTAGCTGTTTTAATGTTACGTTTAATTGTTTCATTTTTATTATTGCTAAAGTCAACGGGAAGTATAAAGGGTTCTAATTCTGGTAAAAACTTTAATGTCTCATGGGTCATAATTTTAAAGTCTTTCCTTTTTTTAGATACTAGTGAGCACAAAATGAGACCGTCAATAATACCAAATGGATGGTTAGCTATTATCATGAGCGATCCGTCTAGAGGAATATCAAGAGGATGCTTAGATTTATTAACAATATTTATATTCATTAATTTTAAAATATCACTCCAAAAATCACTAGGTTCAATAGGATTTAAAGCATAATTCTTATAAATTTTTTCTAGTTTTCTTTTTCCAGTTAAATTTTCTATTAATTTAATTATTAATCGTTGAGCAAAATTGTGCTCTACTTTTGATGCGTATGAAAAATCTACTTTGTTCATTTTCGTTTTAGTACTCAACAGGTATTGGATCTAAACTTCTCCAAAAATACCATGTCGCTACAGACCTATATGGTTTCCATTTCTTTGACAATTTTATAGCATGACTTTTTGTAATAGGATATTTAAGGTTATAGCAATTACAAATACCTTTTATTAAACCTAAATCGTCAACAGGAAATACATCTGGCCTGCATAAATTGAAAATCAAAAACATTTCAGCTGTCCATCTTCCAATACCTTTAATTGTAACCAACTCGTTTATAACTTCTTCATTAGATAATTCTTTCCATTTACTAGGGTTAATTTCATTTTTTACAAACCCATTAGATAATGACTTGAGATATGAAATCTTTTGTCGTGAAAGACCGCATGATTTTAAAGTCATGAAATGTGTATTTAATGTATTTTTAGGATTTACTTTTATTATCTTTTTTTCATACCTTTCCCAAACTGCCTGAGCAGCTTTAACCGATATTTGTTGTCCAACAATTGAACGTGCTAATGTGTAAAAAGGGTCAGATTTAGTAAAAAGAAAATCTTTAGGATAGGCTAAGATAATTTTACCAAGTCGTTTATCTTTATTAATAAGTACTTTTTTTGCTTTTTCCCAAAAAAATGGTTTTTTCATAATTATGCAACGAATTTAATATTGACATATATAATGTAAATTGTTTTATTTGCCATTCTAAATAATAAATGGAGATAAAATTATGGCTGACGTTGCTAGTTTATTGGCTGAGTTTCAAAAAGGTATCGAGGGAAAAGACACTGGTCTTGGGGCAACAGTTAAATTTGATTTTGAGGGGGCTGGTTGCATTTTTCTTGATGGCAAATCTAACCCGAATACTGTTTCCGACGAGGATAAAGATGCTGATTGCACTTTATCTATGTCTCTTGAAACATTTGAACAAATGAGATCAGGTGAGGTTGATGGAACCTCGGCATTTATGCAAGGTAAATTGAAAGTATCTGGCGATATGTCAATTGCAATGAAGTTACAATCTGTAATGGATGCACTTGCTTAAATCTTTAATTATTAAAATTAACCCATCTTTGAAACATTCTTAGATGGGTTTTTTTTATTTAAAATTGCCCTGCATTTATTGAAAATCTTTTTGTTTGAGCAAGCAATTATTCTTCCACCGTTTAATATCTTTTTATTATCCCAAGTTTTTAATATTCCACCTGCATTAATGATTATTGGCTCTAAAGCTCTTATATCCCATGGATTTAGTCCGCTTTCCACGACTATATCTACAAGTCCGTCTGCGAGTAAACAGTAACTGTAGCAATCTCCACCAAGTCTAGTTAATTTGACTTTTTCACTTAGTCTCTCAAATGATGATTGATCATTTTTATTTGCAAATAAATATGGCGAAGTTGTATTCAATATTGACTCAGAAATTTCTTTATTGTTTCTAACCTTCAAATTGGTTTTTTTACCATTGATAATCTTGTATGATTTTTTTTCATATCCAATGTATCTCTCATCTAACACAGGAATATCTGCAACACCCAAAATAATATTGCCATTTTCTGATAGTGAAATTAATGTACCCCAAAGCGGCATGCCTTGTATAAATGATTTAGTTCCGTCAATAGGATCAATACACCATTCATAAGCACTATTTTTAGAATGAGTTTCTTCCTCTCCAATAATTGAATGATTTGGAAAATATTTTTGAATTAAATGATTTAATTTTTTTTGAATTTTGATGTCTGCTACTGTTACCGGATCGAAACCAGATCTTTCTTTATTTTTAATTTTCATTTTTTTTTTAAAATATTTAAGGGAAACTAGACGAGCTTCGTCTGCCAACATATTTGAGAAATTTAAAAACTTTTTTATACTTTTTTTCATACTATATATAAAAATTATGTATTGAATGGTTAGGTAACCTTTTGTACCATAGAAATGTGACTATAAAAAATATCCTTTTATTCATTTTTGTTCTTTCACCGTCATTTTTATTAGCAAATAGTGAAATTAATGACATTTATATTGGTGAGAGAGAGCCAATAATCAGTCCAATTCCTCAATATGATCCTGAGTCAAACTCTTATCCAAACCCATTTAATGAAGACCAAATAATCTTAACCATAGATAAAAATAATTATATCAATTTCGTCGAAAACATTCTCACGCCAGGTCAAATTGAAATGTTTGAGACATATCCCGAAACTTTTAAGATGCACGTGTATCCCTCGAGAAGGAGTTGTGCAGTACCTCCTGAGGTTTTGAAATTAACAAAAGAAAATGCAAAACTTACCGATGAAGGTGAGGGATTAGAGGGTGTTGTAGGAAGCATTCCTTTTCCAAACCCAAGTGAAGCACTTCATTATGTATGGAATCATATTTTAAGATATAGAGGAGTAAACATATATGGCGCTTCTCCTTTTTATATAGTCAATCCAGATAGTTCTAGAACATTTGGTGCTGGCGAAGCCGTTGCAATCAACTATTGGAATCCTTTTGTCGAAAACGATAAAGGTTTGCAAGGTATGCTAATGTCAAAAGTAACTCACCCACCAAGACTGGCAGACGCTTCTTTACTTGTGATTGAATCTTTAAATGCTTTTAAAACCCCTCGTCGGGCTTGGGTATATAATCCTGGAACGAGGAGAGTAAGAAGAGCGCCTGATATAGCCTATGATTATAAGCCGTCAGCAAATCAGGGCTTAACAACCACAGACCAGTTCGATGGCTTTAATGGCGCAAAAGATAGATACAATTGGTCGTTTATTGGGACGTCGAAAAAATTGATGCCATACAATGCATATGAGTTTCACGAGACGAATATAGAAGAAACTTTAAATCCATATCACGTAAATCAAGAGTTTTTAAGGTATGAATTAGTTAATGTTAATATTGTTCAAGCAGATCTCAAATCAGATAAGAGACATATTATTCCTCATAGAACTATGTATTTTGATTTAGATAGCCATAATATGCTTATAGAAGAAACCTATGATGATGAAAATCAAATAATGGCGTATAGAGAGTTTCCAATAATAAATTTTTATGATCAACCCATGTGTTTATCAATTCATAGTGCCACGTATGACTTTGCTACAAGACGTTATCAATTAACTAATGTCAGATCAAAGGATATACCTAAAATTCAATGGAGGCTTAGTGAACCTCATGATGAAAAAATGTTTACACCTGAAGGGTTAAAAAGATTTGCCAGATAGCAATTAAAAAATTATATATCTTTGATATATAACAAGATTTTTGGGCACGTAGCTCAGTGGTAGAGCATCACGTTGACATCGTGGGGGTTGTTGGTTCGATCCCAACCGTGCCCACCATAAATTTAAATATATGTTGTTTTTTATTACTTAATTAGATAAAAGATCGCAGTATTATGAAGAAGACAAATAAAATCAGAGAAGCAAGACTCAATAAGATTAGATCTAGAAAAAATAACATTCGTAAAGAAAAAATTAGACTAAAAAAAATTGAAGAAGCAAATGCACCTCAACCGGAGCCTCAACAATGAAAGTAAGAAGCTCACTAAAAAATCTTAAGACTAGAGATCGTAATAATAAGCTTATAAAGAGAAAAGGTCGTCTATACGTTATTAATAAAAGAAATCCACGAATGAAAGCTCGTCAAGGCTAGTAATATTTGCCGTTTAAAAAAAATAAAAGAATTCTTTTTATTGCAGATCATGCATCAAATTATATACCAAGTTCATTAAAAAATTTAGGCCTTAAAGACAACCAATTAAATTCACATATTGCGTATGATGTAGGTGTAAAAGAATTATGCATTAATTTGTCTAACCTTCTTAACTCTAATTATATTATAGGGGAATACTCAAGACTTATTATTGATTTAAATAGAGATATTTCAGATCCAACATTAATTCCAGAAATTGTTGATAGAAAAATAATAACGAAAAATTTGAATCTAACTAATTATGATAAGAAAAAAAGAATTTCAGAGATTTACAATAAATATCATTACAAAATTAAAACAGCTATAAAACATAATAATATAATGGCATTAATTTCTCTTCATTCATTTAATCCAATATTCAAAAAGCGAAAACGAAATATTCATTTTGGCATCCTATCAAATCAAGATCGAAGACTGAGTAATTATATAATTACAGAAATGAAAAGAAGGAAATTAAAAGTCGGTGACAATGAGCCGTATGAGGGAAATTTAATTGGTGATACGATGTATAAACACGGTCTTAAAAATAATTTACATCATACTTTAATTGAGGTTAGAAACGATTTACTTTCTTCCTCAACTAAGATACACAGAGTATCTGTACTATTAAAGCAAGTAATTAATAATTCAATTAATAGGATTTAAAGACAAAATGAGTAATGTAGCTCCTAAGTGGTTTGAAAAAGCAATAGCTAATAAGCCTGAAGTACTGTTTGTGAAAATAAAAGGTACAAAAATTTCCTATAATGCCTGGGGCGACAAATCAAAACCAGGCTTAATTTTTATTCATGGTGGAATGGCACATGCAGAGTGGTGGAGTTTTATCGCTCCCTATTTTGCAAAAACACATAGAGTTATAGCTATGAACTTAGGTGGAATGGGTGATAGTGAATGGAAGAAAAAATATTCAGTTGAGTCTTGGGGCGCAGAAATAGTTGGTGTATGTAAAAAAGAAAAATTAAAAAAACCTATTTTTATAGGACACAGCCTTGGTGGCATGTGCGGTGTGTATGCTGCTTCTTTAATGAAAAAAAAATTGTATGGTTTAGTCATTGTAGACACAGCTATAATGCCTCCCACTGATAATCCTCCTAAATTCGATTTAAAAGTCAGAGCTAACAACGTTTATAAAAAAATGTCAGATATTATTGAACGTTTTAGATTAGTTCCATCTCAGAGTGACGCTCTTGAATATGCGATGAATTTCATAGCAGAAAAATCTATTAAAAAAGTCAGAGGTGGATGGACATGGAAATTTGACCCAAGTTATATGAATATTTTTACAAGCGATAATTTTGCGGATAGGCAAGCAGTTTTGAGAAAAACACTAAAGGGTCTTAAATGCAGAGTTGCGGTATTTAGGGGTGAGAAATCATCTATCTTTCCAGGATTTAGTGCAAAATATATGAATGAATTGATGGATAAGAAATCACCGATAATTAACATACCAGAAGCTCATCACCATATTATGGTAGATCAACCTTTAGCGCTTGTTTCAGCTTTAAGATCATTAATTATTGATTGGGATCATTCAAAACCATCTAAAGCACTGTAAACTATATATAAATCAATCATCTCTAACCCAATATAAACTAAAAAAAATACTGTTAAATTCGATTTTAAGAAATATATTAACTGCTTATCATGGATATATCAGAGCAGAAAAAAACATATAGTTTCTTTGGCAAACTCATTTTATGGGGGTCTGTAGGTGTTATTGTTTTATTGGTTTTGATGGCAATTTTTTTAATCTAAATTCTAAATTTATGCGCGCTTATATTTTAAAAGAAAGTGAGTCAGAACTACGTGTGTCGGCTTCCCCTGAAAGCGTAAAAAAGATGGTTGAGTTAGGAATTTCTGTGAATATACAAACTGCTGCGGGTCAAAGTTCAAATTTTTCTGATGAAAGTTATAGAGCAAACGGGGCCGAGATTTTTAATAATACTTCCGAAATTTCAAACGCTGATATCATAATAAAAGTGAACAAACCAACCGACGATGAAATTTCATCAATGAAAGAAGGCTCTTTATTCATAGGTTCTCTGGATCCTTATAATAGTAGGGAGACGCTAAATAAACTAAGGGATAAGGGTGTAACATCGTTTGCAATGGAATTAATGCCAAGAATAACAAGAGCTCAATCTATGGATATACTCTCTTCACAATCTAACTTAGCTGGGTACAAGGCTGTGATAGACGCGACCTATTTATTTAACAAAGCTATGCCAATGATGATGACGGCTGCTGGCACAATCGCACCAGCAAAAGTTATGGTATTTGGTGCTGGTGTTGCTGGTTTACAAGCTATTGCTACCGCAAAGAGACTTGGAGCAATCGTATCCGCAACTGACGTAAGAATGGCAGCAAAAGAACAAGTCGAGAGTTTAGGTGGTAAATTTGTTATGGTTGAGGATGATGAGATCCAGGATGCAGAAACATCTGGGGGTTATGCAAAAGAAATGAGTGATGAATTCAAAGCTAAGCAGGCAAAGCTTATTTCAGATACCTTAGCAACTCAAGATATTGCAATATGTACAGCACTTATTCCTGGGAAGAAAGCTCCAACACTTATTTCAGAGGAACAGGTTAGATCAATGAAACCCGGATCAATAATAATTGATCTTGCAGCCGAAAGCGGTGGAAATTGTGAGTGCTCTGTAGCTGGTGAGACTAAGGAGGTTGAAGGCGTGCACGTAGTTGGTTCAAAAGATATAACTTCAACAATTTCTGAAGATGCTTCAGCGCTATTTTCAAAAAATATACTTAATTTTTTAACATTATTAATCGACAGCGAATCCAAGTCTATAAGTATTGATTGGGATGATGAGATTATTCAAGGAATACTTGTAACAAAAAATAATGAAATCGTGCATAAGGAGCTTAGCTAATGGAAGCAATTGATCCAAATATATTTAGACTAACCATTTTTGTGTTATCAATTTTTGTGGGTTACTATGTGGTTTGGAGTGTGACACCTGCCTTACATACTCCTTTAATGGCTGTTACTAATGCGATCTCGTCAGTAATAATTGTTGGAGGGTTATTTGCTCTTGTCTCAAGCACTGATCAGACATTTCTGGGAATTTTATCCAAAAGTTTTGGATTTATAGCGGTTTTGCTAGCAGCGGTAAATATATTTGGTGGATTCTTAGTAACACAAAGAATGTTAGCAATGTATAAAAAGAAACCTAAAAATCAGGATAAAAAATAATGCACAATCTTGTAGCAGTTGCTTACGTTATATCAGGAATATTCTTTATCATTGCTTTAAGAGGCCTATCTTCACCAGAAAGTTCTCGAAGAGGAAATATTTTTGGCATGCTTGGTATGCTAATTGCTGTGCTCGCCACATTATTCTCTGTTAATTTTTTTACGTCCAATATTCAAACTATAGGATTAGTATTAATTGCAATAGTTATTGGTGGATTAATTGGTTCAGTGATCGCTAGAAAAATTGCAATGACTGCGATGCCGCAACTCGTTGCTGCTTTTCACAGCTTAGTAGGACTTGCGGCAGTATTCGTTGCATTAGCCGCGTTTTATGCACCCGAGGCTTTTAACATTGGGACTGTTGGAAAAATTAAAACTTTAAGTTTAGTAGAAATGTCTCTTGGTGCTGTGATTGGTGCTATTACTTTTTCTGGCTCAGTAATTGCATTTGGTAAATTGCAAGGCATTATGTCAGGCTCACCAATTGTATTTAAGGGTCAACACCTTGTAAATTTGTTAATTGGTTTGATAATAATCGCAGGTATTGTTTATTTTTGTTTTAATCAGGATCAAAATGTTTATTTAGTAATTATCGCGCTCTCATTTCTGATTGGATTTTTAATTATTATTCCTATTGGTGGGGCTGATATGCCTGTTGTTGTATCAATGCTAAACTCCTATTCTGGATGGGCTGCAGCTGGAATTGGTTTTACTCTTGGAAACACTGCTCTGATCATCACTGGTGCTTTAGTTGGATCATCTGGAGCAATTTTATCATATATAATGTGTGCTGCTATGAACAGATCATTCATCAGTGTTATTCTGGGTGGATTTGGAGCAGAGGACGCTGCAGTTTCTAAAGATGTGGAACAAAGACCTGTAAAAGAAGGTAGCGCTGATGATGCTGCATTTATTATGAAGAATGCAGGCTCAGTTATTATTGTTCCTGGATATGGAATGGCGGTAGCACAAGCTCAGCATGCACTTAAAGAAATGACAGATGCGCTAAAATCAAATGGTGTAAAGGTTACATTTGCAATTCACCCTGTTGCGGGAAGAATGCCAGGACACATGAATGTATTGTTGGCTGAAGCAAATGTTCCTTATGATGAGGTTTTTGAGCTTGAGGATATTAATTCCGAATTCTCTCAAGCTGATGTTGCTTTTGTTATTGGAGCGAATGATGTAACGAATCCTATAGCAAAAACAGATCCTGCATCACCAATTTATGGAATGCCTATTCTTGATGTAGAAAAAGCCAGTACAGTTCTGTTTGTCAAAAGAGGACGAGGTCTCGGCTATGCTGGTATTGATAATGAATTATTCTATCGTGACAATACTATGATGCTATTTTCGGATGCAAAAAAAATGGTTGAAGGTATTGTTAAAGCTTTATAAAGATTTAGCTATAAATCTTTCTTCTAGCCATTTTACGTGAGCGACGAATGTTTTCAGCTTTCTCTCTTAACTTTTTTTGACTAGGTTTTTCAAAGTAAGTTCTCATCTTCATTTCTTTAAAAATGCCTTCTCTTTGCATCTTTTTTTTGAGAATACGAAGGGCTCCCTCCACATTATTATCTTTTACACTTACTTCGACTATTGTTCTGCCCTCCTTAAGAGCAAGTTAAAATTTGAGGGTTTTTAGCACTTGGATACACGCTTGTCCACATAAAAGAAAAAGATTTAATCTACTTAACAAAATTAATATGGCCCATTTTACGGCCTTGTTTAATTGCTTTTTTACCATAGTCGTATGCCTTCTTCTTTTTATAAACCTTATAACTTTTTAATTTACTTATTTGTTTGGTTCTTTTGATCTCATTGCCAATAAGATTTCTCATAAGACCTTTTTTTATAATTTTTGGGGTTTTAATTTTATCTTTTGTGATTGCTTTAATATGCAACTCGAATTGACTCATATTTGCATTATCTAGTGTTATATGGCCTGAATTGTGAACTCTTGGTGCAATTTCGTTTACATAGATATTATTTTCATCATCTAAAAAGAATTCTATTGTAAGTAAGCCAATATAATTAAGCTTATTTAAAATCTTTTTTGATATTATTATTAGCTGTTTATTTATTTTTTCATCTGTTCGTGATGGAGATATGGTTTCAAACAAAATATGGTTTTTGTGAATATTCTCAAATGGTGGATAAAAACATATATTTTTTTTTATGTTTCTTGAGCAAATGACTGATAGTTCTCTATCAAACTTTATCACCTTCTCAATTACGCACGATTGATAATCAAGCTTTTTCCATTTATTTTTTAAGTCAGAAAAATTTTTTACTTTGTATTGACCTTTCCCGTCATAACCAAATCTGCAGGTTTTTAATATAACTGGAAAATTTATTTTATCTTTAAACTTATTTAAATTTGTTTTCTTACTAATAGAAAAAAGTCCAGCATGTTTAATTTTATTCTTTGAAAAAAATAATTTTTCTTTTTTTCTGTCTTGGCTTATTTCTAAAGCCGAAATCGGTGGGTATATTTTTATTTGTTTATTGATTTGTTTTAATGTTTTAATAGCAACATTTTCAAATTCATAAGTTAGTAAATCAACATTTTTTCTAAATTCATTTAACTTCTTATGATCATTAAAAGAACCATAAATAATTTTATTAGCATATTTTTTTGCAGGGGCATCATCTGTATCAGAATAGATATGTGTAATAAGCCCAATGTTTTGACAAGCTTGAGCTAAAAACATGCCAAGTTGACCCCCACCGATTATGCCTACAGTGGAAACTTCAGCCTTCATTATTTCGGTATATTTTTAACTGACTTAGTTTGTTTTGATCTCCATGAAGCGTATTTCTTTTTCAGTTTTGTGTTATTGCTGCTTAAAATTGATACTGCAAGTAATGCTGCATTTTTTGCGCCAGCTTCTCCAACAGCAAGTGTTCCAACGGGAACGCCTGCTGGCATTTGAGCGATCGATAGCAAACTATCTAAGCCTTTTAGTTTTTTTGACTCAATTGGAACACCTAGTACAGGAATATTTGACATAGAGGCTGTCATTCCAGGCAAATGAGCTGCTCCACCAGCGCCTGCAATTATTATTTCTATCCCTCTTTGTTCTGCTCTTTCAGCATATTCAAACATTCTTTTAGGCGTTCTATGGGCAGAAATAATTTTTACTTCGTGTTTTATATTAAATAATTTTAAAATTTTTGAAGCATGCTTCATTGTGGGCCAATCAGATTGGCTGCCCATAATGATGCTTACCAGTGAAGGATTTTTCATTTTAATATTTATTATCCATCGACAGCAGAAGTTTCTGACGCATTTATGTCTGAAACTTTTTCATCTGCTTCTTGCAGTCTCAATCTCTCTTCTTTTTCTTTTTTCTTTTGAGCTCTTTTCATTGATCTTTCAGCTTTAGCTAAAGCCTCATCTAATTCAACTTGCCTACAAATTCCAAGTCCAATTGGATCTTGTGGACGGATATTTGCCATGTTCCAATGGGTTCTTTTTCTAATAGCATCAATTGTATTTTTTGTACTGCCAACTAGTCTTGCGACCTGTGAGTCCTTTAGTTCGGGGTGATTTCTTATCAACCAATAAACTGCGTCTGGCCTATCCTGTCTTTTTGAAAGAGGAGTATATTTTTTTTTCTTTTTTGATTGCTCAGTCTTTTCAGAGATTTCATTTTCAATAATCTTCAATGACTCATCTTCATTATCCGCACATCTATCGATTTCATCTTTTGTTAATTGACCACTGGTTATAGGATTTAATCCCTTAATTCCCACACCGACTTCACCATCTGCTATACCTTTAATTTCTAATTCATGCATCCCACAGAAATCACCTATCTGCCTGAATGACAAAGAAGTATTATCAACAAGCCATATTGCAGTGGCTTTTGGCATTAATGGTAATTTTGCTGTTTTCATAATAATTATAGAGTGCCTCTTATAAGTTAATTTTAGAGTTTTTCAAAGGATATCCTAAAATTTAAGCAGCAATTTGCCAATATTCTTATTATTTTCCATGTATTGATGTGCTTTTTGAACATTCTCATAATCAAATTTTTGGTCAATATGCAATTTAATATTGCCATTTTCAATTAATGGCCAAATATGTTTCTTAAGATTATCAGCAATGAGTTTCTTCTCATCATTACTTCTTATTCTTAACGTTGAGCCAGAAACTGTTAATCGCTTCAACATAATTGGCAGTAAGTTTACTTCTACCTTAGATCCCTTTAGGTATGCGATATTCAGAAGCCTTCCAAGTCTATTTAGGACATTAATATTTTTTTGAAAATAATCGCCGCCTACCATGTCTAGTATTACATCAACTCCTTTATATTCATTTTTAATTATGTTTTCAAAATCCTCAAGATTGTAATTAATTACTCTTTCTAAACCCAAATCCTTCAAATATTTATATTTTTCTTCTGATCCTACGGTTGCTATGCATTTAATTTGCATGGCTAATGCAATAGAAATAGCAGTCAAACCTATACCACTGGCACCACCATGAATTAATAATGTCTCACCTTGTTTTAGCTTTGCTTGATCAAATAGATTTGTCCAAACTGTAAAAAATGTTTCGGGAATTGTACAAGCGTCAATAATTGAAATGTTTTTAGGTATAGGAAGAATTGTTGATGTATGACATTTTACAAATTCTGCGTAACCTCCGCCAGGGACAAGTGCGCAGACTTTTGTGTTGAGTAAATTTTTATTTACATCTTCACCAACATCAACAATTTCCCCTGAAACTTCTAAGCCCAAAATTTCTGATGCACCGGGCGGTGGTGGGTAACCACCAGATCGTTGAAGAATGTCTGGTCGATTTATACCTGCCGCGTGAACTTGAATCAAAACTTCTTGTTTTTCTATTTGAGGTATCTCAACATCATTAGTTACTACTAAAACCTCTGGTCCACCAAATTCTTTGTGTAATATTGCTTTCATTTTAATCTTAGGAGCCACCATTTAAAGTGACTCCTAATTCTATTTAGTTAATTTTTGAATTAATTTCAATTTTTCTAGGTTTTTGATGTTCTGGTATTTCTCTTTCAAGAAAAATGTG
>CACFAO010000001.1 GCA_902564295.1 uncultured Pelagibacteraceae bacterium | reverse complement strand
TTGATCCTCCCCCTTTTCTAGATAACTTCTTCATCATGTCTGACATCTTTCTATGTTGTTTTAGAATTTTATTTATTTCGGATACTGAAGTCCCTGACCCTGCTGCTATTCTTTTTTTTCTTGATCCATTAATTATCTTTGGCTTGCTTCGCTCGTATTTTGTCATTGAGAGAATAATTGCTTCTTGTTGAGCGATTGAATTGTCAGGATTAGTATTTTGTGGGATCTTATCGCTCAGATTACTTAGTCCAGGAATGAATTTCATCATACCCGAAATGCCACCCATTTTTTTCATCTGTCTGATTTGACTAAGCAAATCGTCAAGGTCAAATTCTCCTTTTTGTAATTTTTTGGCCATTTCTTCGGCATCTTCTTGATCAACAGTTTCAGCAGCTTTTTCAACTAAGGTTACAATATCTCCCATTCCAAGAATACGATTGGCAATTCGCTCTGGGTGAAATTTTTCAAGGTCATCAACTTGCTCCCCAACTCCCATAAATTTAATTGGACAATCAGTAATGTATTTCATGCTTAATGCGGCCCCACCTCGAGCATCGCCATCAATCCTAGTAAGAATAGAGCCTGTAATATTGATTGCTTTTGCAAAATCGCTTGCAACATTAACTGCCTCCTGGCCAGTTAGGCTGTCTAAAACAAGTATCGTTTCTAGAGGGTTAATTTCTTTTTCCAGCAAACTCAATTCACTCATTAGCCCTTCTTCAACATTCATTCTCCCCGCTGTATCATATAAAACACAATCAATTTCTTGTAATTCAGCAAATTGTTTTGCTCTTGATACAATATCAATAGGTATTTGATTTTCGAGTTTGGGTAAAATTGTTACATCAATTAACTCAGAAAGTTTTTTTAGCTGATCAAAAGCAGCTGGTCTTGTGGTATCTAATGAAACAAATAAAATCTTCTTATCATAATTACTTTTGAGATAATTACCGATTTTACCAACAGTCGTTGTCTTGCCAGAACCTTGAAGTCCTGCAAATAAATAAGATGAAACTTGATTATCGTTTATTTGGAATTCGGGTGAAGCTGACCCTAAAATTTGAATTAATTGATCATTCACAATTTTTGTTATCATTTGCGCAGGCGTTATGGATCGAATGATTTCCTTTCCGATCGACTCTTTTTTGACATCCTCTATGAATTTTTTTGCAATTGGCAATGCAACATCAGCTTCAAGAAGAGCTCTTCGAATATCTCTCATTGCACTATCGAGAGAGGCCTCATCAATAGAACCTGTCTTTTTTAAACTCTTAAATATTTCCTCAAAACGATTACTAAGGTTTTCAAACAAAATAAACTCTCCTTCAGCAGGTAGTGCACCAATGGGCGAAACTCGCTGACTGGTGTCGATACCTTTATTTATGGCACCGCAGAAATAATATTTCTGACGGAAAACATGAGTTTTTTATTACTTCAGTAATTTAATGTCAAGATTCATTTAATTTCTTATTTACTGGAAAAATCAAAATTGGCTCAATATAAAGTGTTTATGCAAGAGTTTAAGTTCGTAAAGATGAATGGCCTGGGAAATGATTTTGTTGTTATTGATCAAAGAGTATCTGAATTTGATTTATCAGAAGAACAAATAAAATTAATTTGTAACAGAACAGACGGAGTTGGCTGCGATCAACTAATCATGATTAGAAAGTCACAAGATAACAGCGATCCACTGATTAAATTTTTTAATTCAGATGGAAGTGAAATAGATGCTTGTGGAAATGGTTCGCGTTGTGTTGCAAACTTTTTAATGAAAGAAACAAAGAGCGAGAAAATAAACTTAACAACACGTGAAAGAACAATTGCATGTGAAAAGATTGATGATATTGCAGTTAGTGTAAATATGGGTAAGCCAAAATTCAAATGGAATGAAATACCTTTAACTAAAGATATCGATCCAGAAGATATAAATTTTTCAATCAGAGACCTTACTCTAAAAAAACCATTTTTAGTTAATATTGGTAATCCACATATTATATTTTTTGATGATGAAATCGAAAAATATGATGTTGAAAGTTTTGGATCTTTAATTGAAAACGATAGTTTATTTCCTGAAAAAATAAATGTGAGTTTTGCAAAGTTAAAAAGTGATAATCACATTGTACTAAACGTATGGGAAAGGGGTGCAGGAAAAACAAATGCTTGTGGTACGGCTGCTTGCGCAACAGCTGTAGCAGGAGTTGAATTGGGAGTGATAAAAAATAAGGTGACAGTAACATTGCCAGGGGGCGATTTAGAAATATATTACAAAAGTAGTGATAATATTATTATGACTGGTCCAACTGAGATAAATTTTACTGATAAATATAAGCTGTGAGAAATAAAAATTCTAAAAAAAATACTAAAATATACTTCAATAACTCATGCAGTATCTGTAGGTTTGAAATAAACCACTATAAGAAACTTAATAATGTTATTGATTGGGTCGATGTTACTCAAAATAAAGTTGCTGAAAAGGAAACCTCAAAAGAACCAAGTCAATTGATAAGACGTCTTCATGCCAAACATGATGGAAAGATATTAGAAGGAATCGATGCTTTTTTACTGATATGGTCTCAACTTCCAAGGTATAAATGGCTTTATAATTTTATTAAATTGCCTCTTATCTACCATATGAGTCATATATTGTATGAAGTTCTTGCATTTGCTCTATATTTAAAAAATCGAAATCAAATAAGTAATGAAAGATCCAGAAATTAAAACTTACGGATGTAGACTGAATTTTTATGAGTCTGAAGTTATAAGAAAATACGTAAAAGATAATAATCTTCAGAATCATATTTTTATTAATAGTTGCGCTGTCACAAATAAAACAATCGCTGATCTGAAAAATGAAATTAGAAAAGTAAAAAAAGAAAATCAACAAAGTCAAGTCGTTCTTACTGGTTGTGCTGCACAGATACATAAAAAAGATTTTGAAGCAATGAGCGAAGTTGACTCCATCATTGGAAATAAAGAAAAATTAGAATCCTCAACCTATAAAACTATAAGAGAAAGTAATAAGCCCGTAAATTTAGTGGGAGATATATTCGAGAATGAACAGGCAATTTCGCCGATTATAAGTAAAGTTAAAAACAGAATAAGAGGATTTGTACAAATACAAAATGGATGTGATCATAGGTGTACATTTTGTATTATTCCATATGGACGAGGAAATTCAAGAAGTGTGGATCCAAAAAATATTATAAAACAAATAAAGTTACTTCTAGAGAAGAACTACAAAGAGATAGTGCTAACTGGCGTTGATCTCACAAGCTACGGTAGTGATTTTGAGAAAAAAATTTCATTGTCAAAGTTAGTAAAAATTATTCTCAATAGGTTGCCTCAACTTAACAGACTGAGACTGTCATCACTTGACATCGCAGAAATAGATGATGAATTAATAAATCTTTACGGTAGTGAGAAACGTTTACTTCCTCATATTCATTTATCTCTGCAGGCTGGCGATAATATGATTTTAAAAAGAATGAAAAGAAGACATTCAAGAGAAGATGCAATTAATGCAATAGAGCGCATCAGAGCTGTTAGACCTGATATTGTATTTGGTGCAGATTTAATTGCTGGATTTCCAACAGAAACGGAGGGAATGTTTCTAAATTCAGTACGTCTTATAGATGAATGTAATATTACTTTTTTGCACGTATTTCCATTTTCACCAAGAGATGGAACGCCTGCCGCTAGAATGCCTCAATTAGATCGAGAAATTATAAAAAAAAGAGCAAAAATACTTAGAAATATTGGCGAGAGAAAGATTACCGAGCACTACGATAAACTTAAAAATAAAGAGATTAACCTTATTGTTGAGAGTCAAAATCAAGGTAGATCAGATACATTTGCAAAGGTCTGTCTCGATGATAATTTTGAAGCGGGTAAAATAATAAAAATGCTTGTCACTGGAAAGCGTCAAGATGGCTTAATTGGAAATATAATTGTTTAAGAGTTTAAAATCTGGCCTAGCAAAAGTATTTGCAAATCAAAAAATTGATCAAAATACAATACAGGATTTTGAGGATCTTCTTATAACTTCTGACGTTGATGTTGAAACATCAGAACTCATTATAACAAAATTAGCAAATGAAAAATTTTCTAATGCTCCTTCGCTGGAAGAAATTCAATCATCTCTCAGTAAAATTATAAATGAAATTGTATCAACAAATATAAAGAAAATTGACTATAGAAATAATACAAAACCCTACATTATATTAATGGTAGGAGTAAATGGTTCAGGTAAAACTACAACAATTGCAAAATTGGCAAATCAATTTCAACAAGAAAAAAAAAGTGTTCTGTTGGTTGCTGCTGATACCTTTAGAGCAGCTGCTGTAGAACAATTGAATGAATGGGCTGACAAAATAGGAACGGACTTTATAAGAGATGACGATAAATCTGACCCTGCAAGTGTGGTATTTAAATCAATTGAATATGCGAATAAAAATAATATTGACGTAGTTATAATCGATACAGCTGGAAGACTTCAGAACAAAACTGATTTAATGGATCAATTAGGTAAAATTGACCGAGTGCTTAAAAAATACGATGAAACACTTCCTCATGACTCAATAATATCGATTGATGCCACAACAGGGCAAAATGCCTTAAAACAAGTAGAAGAATTTAATAAATTTACCAAGATAACTGGGATTATTATGACAAAATTTGATTCCAATGCAGCAGGGGGGACACTTGTATCAATTTCAAATAAAACAAATATACCAATTTTAGCAATTGGTATTGGTGAGCAAATCAGTGATCTTATTGATTTTGATCCTGAGCAATTTGCCAATAATTTTATTAGAAATTAAAATGGCCTTATGAGTGAGATCGTTACACTTTCTGTGCCAGGATTCGTATCACCAATACTTGCATTGGATATGTGGTTTAAATTAAATCCTATTCGACTTGATTTAAGTTTATATGAAAACTCAAGCTGACTTCTAAATTCAAGATTATATCCTAAATCTTTACTTTCTCCTCGATCATAATATCCCATCGCAAAGCTTGGAGTAAAAAACCATTTTTCTGAAATGCCAATATCTTTTCTTAAACCTGAATAAATATATTTTCCGCTATCTCCGTTTCTCATAACACCCAAGAAAGGTTTAAGATCATAATTATTTTTTAAAAAGTTATTCCCATACAAATATTCAAATCTTAATTCTGATGAGTCAACTGTGTCATTTACATCAAATTGACCTAATGAAAAAGACCACATATTTTCTTGATTGGAATAAGCACTAAATCCATAAGATATTAAAATTAGAAAAGTAAAAAAAAATTTCCTCATAAAATGATTTTTTATGATCCGTATCTTACAAATGTATCAGCTACTTCACCTTCTTGTATATAACCACCTGACCAAGTTACGCATCCACCTGACCATTTAACAACGTTAACTTCGCCGTCACATCCATCAGCAACTATTTCTTCAAGCTTCTCATATAATGGCTCTTGTAATTCTTGAAATTCAGAAATATCTTCTCTTGTTGTAAGCTCAACATCGTCGTAGTCTTTTGTTTCATCTTCAATTCCACCTGCTAAAGTGTAATTCAGACCTAGGAAGAAAAATAGTAAAAATGCATAAATTTTTGATTTCATAAACACCTCTTTTAATTGAACTATAATATAAAATTACAAATTGTTTAAAAGATATCTACAAATTGTCAAAAATTAGGCTTGGCTTCTTTTTTGTCTATAAATTGCAAAAGCTCCAATTATCAATATGAGAAATGGAAATGACCATAATATATAAGTAAGACTGTTAAATGGAGGTGTCATTAAAATCCAATCACCGTACTTTTCTACTAGATATTCTTTAATTTGGCGATCGGTCTCACCTTGACTAATTTTTTCACGAATAAGTTTTTTTATATCCTCTGCTAATTCTGCATTAGACTCGTGAATTGTTTGGCCCTGACACACAAGGCACCTCACCTCTTTAAAAAGCTCAATCGCCCTTATATCTTCAGCTAAGGCATTACTTTGCAAAAAAAATAGGAGTAAAAATATCTTAATTATCTTAGTCATAACTCAATTATCCCTAATTATTGGAAGAATTTTCTCTTCCATCTCATTCATATGAATTGGGCCAATATGTTTATAAATAATTATGCCGTTAGCAATAATATACGTCTCTGGAACCCCGTAAACGCCAAGATCGATAGCAGTTCTTCCTGAATTGTCTGAGCCAATTTTAACGAATGGATTTCCAAGATTATTTATAAATTTTTTTGCTTCTTCGCTATTATCTTTATAATTCAAACCAAATATTTCCACTTCATAGAGTTCTGACAAAACCATTAATATATCATGCTCTGCTCGACATGGAATGCACCAAGAAGACCAAACATTTAATAAAATTGGATTTTCAGTATTTAAGTCTAAATTTGTAAGCTCTTCCTGCCCAAAAAGGTTCGGCAATGAAAATTCTGGTACTTTTTTTCCAACAAGAGGACTTGAAAGTTTTGATGTATCATTATTTAAAGAAAAAAATAAAAATATACTTAATAATATTATTAAGACTAAAGGTATAAATTTTAAATAGTTACTTTTCATCAAAACGTCCGATTCTTATAGAAGCAGATATAATCCCCCCGAAGATTATCATTAAGGTACCTAACCAAAGTATTGTCATGAAAGGTTTGATATGCATTCTGACACTTATTGACTGCTGATCTTGAGGAACATTCATGACAAGATAAATATCTGAAAAAAACTTATGCAAAATACTTGCTTCTGAAGTAATTGTAGGTGGGTTTGAATAAAATCTGATTTCAGGAGTAAATGTATCTATTAACTTACCATCTTTTTTCATTAGAAAATATGCTTTTAGTGAATTATAGTTACTTTCCTCAACTTGCTCTATTTTATCAAAACTAAAAATATATTTTTGCAATTGTAAATTATCTCCAACTTTGGCGTTATAAATTCTCTCCTCAGAATACACGGCATTACTCACAACTGCCATCATCAAGATACCGAATCCAGCGTGTGCAAGATTTTGGCCTAAGTTAGTTCTTACTAAAATATTTTGCTTATTAAAGTTTATACTAGCTGTCACAGAAGAAATTACTAAAAGTAAACTAAAAAAGATAATTAAGATTTCAGTCAAATTAAATAGTTCAAAATATAGACTTATTATCAATGTTATAGTTAATGACGTAATAATGAGATATCGCAATTGAATTATTATTTTATAGAGTTTTGTGTCAGTCCATCCTAAACGTGGAGATATAAACATAAAAAAAAGGAAAAGTATTATGATGGGGGCAATAGTTGTTGAGTAATATTTTGGCCCAACAGTTAAACTCTTATTAAGCAATAAATCAGTTGCGAGAGGGTACATAGTTCCCAAAAAAACAATTGTTAATATAGTGATCAAAAGCCAGTTATTTACTTGTATTCCTGTACCCCTGCTGACCAAACCCATACTATTTATCTTATTAATTTTCTCGGAGTTGTAGGCAAATAAACTGAAAGAAAAAACAAGTATAAGAAAAATAAATAATAAAATAAATAGACCTCTTCCGGGATCACTAGCGAAGGTATGAACTGAGTTTAAAATTCCAGACCGGACAAGAAATGTTCCAACTAAACTCAATGAAAATGTAAGTATGGCTAAAATAATAGTCCAAGATTGCATTACATTTCTTTTCTGAAGTATCAACACACAATGTATTAATGCAGTTGCAGCTATCCACGGCATAAGCGATGCATTCTCAACTGGATCCCAAAACCAATAACCTCCCCAACCAAGTTCGTAATAAGCCCAAAATGAACCTAAAGCTATCCCTGCTGTAAGAAATGCCCATGCAGAAAAAACCCAAGGTTTGACAATTGAAGCCCATTGCCGATCAACTTCTTTTGTAATTAGTCCTGCAATTGCTAAGCTGAACACAAGAGAAAAACCAACATAGCCTACATACAACACAGGTGGATGAATTGCCAGGAGTGGATCCTGTAAAATAGGATTTAAACCAATCCCGTCAAAAAAATTATTTTGATTTAATACAAATGGATTTGATAAAAAAAATAAAAATGCGACAAATCCAAAAATCATAATACTTTGTATTGCAACTGTAATCTCTTTAAACCGTTCTGAAATTCTTCTCGAAAGGGCAAATAAAAAATTAAATAAGACCAAAATTAATATCCATAAAAGCATACTTCCTTCATGATTTCCCCAAACGCCAGAGAATTTATATATTAGTGGTTTTTCAGAATGAGAATTAAAATAAACTAAATCAAAATTAAAATCTGAAATGAGAAAAAGATAAATTAGAATTAAAAATGACAATAGAATTGAAATCAACTGTACGTAGGCCAGCACAATAACACCGGGTCTAGTGAATATTTTATTATTTATAATTTTACTAGACTGCATTAGTGATGCAGTTAGACAAAGTAGTAGTAAAAAATTTGAAATATAAAAAATATATAAACTCATTCGCCCTGCCATTTGCCTGATTTTTTTAGTGTTTCTATGACTTCAGGAGGCATGTAGTTTTCGTCATGCTTAGCTAAGACTTTGTTTGCAATAAATCTACCATCATTCATATAAACCCCCTCAACTACAACTCCTTTGTCCTCAGCAAATAAATTTGGCAGAATACCCTCATATTTCACATCAATTTCGTTTTCGCCATCAGTAATACTGAAGTAAAAAATACTGTCAGTTTCGTTTTGAAAAGAGTCTACTGATACAAGACCTCCCAACCTCATTATTTGACCTTGTTTATCTGAAATTTTTAAAAGTTCAGTCGGGCCATAAAAATAAATAATATTATCTCTTAAGTTAAAAATAATTATCAATACTGCGATTGAAACAATAATTAAACTTAAGAGAAATTTAATTAATCTGCTTTTTACTAAACTACTCAATTTTGTTTTTTGTTTTACTAAAAATTTTTTCGTATTTCCTTAAATTCGATATATTGATTAAAAAAAATATAATTAAGGAAAAGAAAAAAATACCATATGAAGACCAAATAAAGATTGCGTATCCACCCATATCTAAAAATTCATTCATTAGTTGCTGGTCCTTAATATTTTATTTTCAATCAGAACAAGTCTAAATCTAATTAGTGATACGGTTACTAGAAATAAAAAACAGGCAGCTGTCATTATAAATAATGGAATTAGCATACTTTCATCAATACTTGGTGCAGAAAGTTTTGAAATTGAAGCAGGTTGATGCAAAGTATTCCACCAATCAACTGAAAATTTAATTATTGGTATATTGATAAAACCTATGATTGCTAGTGCTGCTGATATTTTTGAAGCAAGTTCCTTGTTTGATATTGCCTGCCAAAGAAAGATATAAGCGATGTAAAGAAAAAATAATATTAACATAGAAGTTAGTCTCGCATCCCATACCCACCATACACCCCATGTAGGCTTGCCCCATATACTTCCAGTTATCAGTGACATTAGTGTAAATACCATTCCTACTTGAGCAATTGATCTTGCAACAACATTAAAAAGGGGGTTTCGGGTTATGAACCAAAGAACACATGAACCAGCTAGAATTGAATAAGTCATGAGTGCAAACCATGCTGAGGGAACATGTATATACATAATCCTCATCGAATCTCCTTGAATATAATCTGGAGGAGATTGAAAAAGTGAATAATATAAGCCTATAACAAATGCAAAAATTGTTGCAAAAATCAGGTATGGATTAGCAGACTTGATAAATTCAATATGGTTATTTTTAATTTTAATATACATTTCTTAATATATATATATATCGACTTGAAGTATTGCCTACTCTCCATAAAGACGCAGACCATATGCAGTTACATATATAGAGATGACAAAGGAAAGCATTGATAATGCCAATAGAATTGGCCAAGAACCAGCATCAGAGCCAAAAATAATAAAAGGCACAAATAGTGGTATCATTATAATTGCTTTCAAAAAAATTGTTCTTCTGGCACCAAGCGTTAGTGCGCTCACAAAATTTGCAATGAAAACCATACCGAACGAACCTATGAATAAATTTATAAATATTTGTATGGTCTCTGAATAATCCAAATAAAATAGAAAACTCAATATTGGTAGAATTACTAAAAGTGGAAGACAGTAAATAAACCAATGTGTTATATATTTACTGATTATTAAATACTCAATCGTCTTATTTTTCTGCATAATGATATCTAAATTACCATCCTCATAATCGGCATTAAAAATTCTATCAACTGTTATAATGATTGATAAAGCTAGCGCGATCCAAACTACACCTTTAAATAAATTCTTGAGTTGATCAGTCTGAGTGCCAAATGCAAATGGTATTAATATTAGAACAAGGATAAAAAAAGATACTGTAAAAAAGAAATTAGCACTTGAATAAAAAGATAATAATAGATCTCTTTTAATTAGGTTAGACATATTAAATATTAATTTCCTTATGAAAATTTTTTGGTAAACTGATATTCGAAGTAAGTATAACTATTCCCATATTTTCATTAAATTGATTAATCTTTTCTATAAGTGAGTGTGTGTTGACCTCATCAAGATAAACAAATGGTTCATCTAAAAACCATAAATCATATTTTTTATAATTAAGTCTGTGCAGGGATATGCACTTTTTTTGACCATCACTTAAGGAGCCGGCATCTCTATTAATAAAATGGTACAAATTGTTATGTTCGAGTAGTTTTTCATGATCAAGCACTTCATTAAAAAGAATATCCCATAACTCTAAATTTTTTTTTATGGAAAGATTTTCTTTTAAAGAGTTCTTTTGGCCAATTAGGTTAAATTTACTATTGTATAAATTGTCTTCACGTATACTTATGTCATTAAACAATGCCTTGCCATCGTAAGATGTAATAAAATTGGATAGAATTCTTAAAAGGGTCGTTTTTCCAGATCCATTTCGCCCTTTCACAACTAATGTTTCGCCAGATTTAATAGAAAAATTAATATTATTGAGAACATCGTTTTCTCCTCTTTTGCAGCTCAAATTCTCAGTTTTTAGTTCGTTCATTATAAACTTTATGTTGATAGCTTGTTAAATTAGTCTAAATATAGCAGCAGTAAACCTCTATGTACGACAGCTTTAAGACAAAAAAAACACTAAAAATAGGAAAAAAAACCTATACCTATTTCAGTTTTAAAGCAGCCGAAAAAAATGGTCTCAAAAACATATCCTCGCTTCCTTTCTCAATAAAAATTCTTCTAGAAAACTTGATCAGAAATGAGGACGGTTCAACAGTAGAATTAGGCGATATAAAAGAATTTGAAAAATGGAAGTCTGATAAAAAAGTAAGTAAAGAAATTAATTTTAGGCCTGCACGTGTTTTGATGCAAGATTTTACAGGTGTTCCTGCAGTGGTTGATCTTGCATCAATGAGGGCAGCGATAAAAAATGAAAATGGAGATCCTAAAAAAATAAATCCTCTATCACCGGTTGATCTTGTAATAGACCACTCTGTTATGGTTGATAAGTATGGCTCAGCAACTGCCCATAAAGCAAATGTTGATCTTGAATATAAAAGAAATATTGAAAGATATGAATTTTTGAGATGGGGACAAAAATCTTTCAATAATTTTAGAGTAGTTCCACCTGGTACAGGCATCTGTCATCAAGTAAACCTAGAATACCTGGCTAAAACTGTTTGGTTTGAAAAGAAAAAAATAAAAAATAAAAATATAACCTTAGCTTATCCTGATACCGTTGTTGGAACCGATAGTCACACAACAATGATTAACGGCTTATCTGTTCTTGGATGGGGAGTTGGTGGAATCGAGGCAGAGGCAGCAATGTTGGGTCAACCAATCTCTATGGTTGTTCCTGAAGTTATAGGATTTGAAATAAAAGGTAAAATTAAAGAAGGTATTACAGCTACTGATCTGGTATTAACAATTACTGAACAGTTAAGAAAAAAAGGCGTAGTTGGAAAATTTGTAGAGTTCTATGGTAAAGGACTTAAAGAGATGTCTGTTCCTGATAGAGCTACTATATCAAATATGGCACCAGAATATGGCGCAACATGCGGTTTCTTTCCAATTGACCAAGAAACAATAAATTTTTTAAAAGTTAGTGGACGACCTTTGGATGAGATTAAACTTGTCGAAAAATACTCTAAAGCTCAGGGACTTTGGGAGGATTATAAGAAGAATAAAAGAGTTTATTCAGAAACAATGGAATTAGACTTATCAAGTATAGAACCAAGCTTAGCTGGGCCAAAAAGACCACAAGATAAAATCTTATTATCAAATGTTGCAGATCAATTTGTTAGTTCATTCGAGAAGGAATTTGGTAATGACAAAGTTGAAAATTCGTCTTCAGTAAAAAATGAGACATTCGAAATTGATCACGGTCACGTTACAATTGCTGCAATTACGAGCTGCACAAACACATCTAATCCAAGTGTCATGATAGGTGCTGGAATTTTAGCAAAGAAAGCATATGAATTAGGTCTTAAAACTAAACCTTGGGTCAAAACTTCACTTGCACCAGGCTCTAAGGTTGTAACTGATTACCTCGAAAAGTCTGGACTTCAGAAGCATCTTGATAAGCTAGGATTTAACTTAGTTGGATTTGGATGTACGACGTGTATTGGTAATTCTGGTCCTTTAGATGAAAATATTGCTGAAGCAATTACAAGTAATGATTTAATTGTAAGCGGCGTTTTATCAGGTAACAGAAACTTTGAGGGAAGAATTAATCCATTTGTGAAGGCAAACTATTTGGCATCGCCACCACTTGTTGTTGCATATGCATTGGCAGGATCAACAAAAATTAACTTAACAAAGGACCCAATTGGTATTGGGAAAAATAATAAAGAAATTTACCTAAAGGATATATGGCCAAAATCAAAAGAGATAAAATCAATAATTAATAAAATTATTAATTCAAATTTGTATAAGAAAAGATACAAAAATGTATTCAAGGGCGATAAAAAATGGAATTCAGTTAAATCACCAAGTGGGCTAACTTATAAATGGAATAAGAAATCAACCTACGTTCAACACCCACCATATTTTGAAAATTTAGATTTTGAGAAGAATAATATAAATGATGTAAAGAATGCTCAAATTTTAGCACTCTTTGGAGACTCCGTAACTACAGACCACATAAGTCCTGCGGGTTCCATAAAAGAAGATGGACCAGCCGGTATATATTTAACTAAAAATAGAATTAATAAAGTAGATTTTAATTCCTTTGGTGCACGACGTGGAAATCATGAAGTCATGATGAGGGGTACATTCTCAAATATTAGAATAAAAAATGAAATGGTGAAAAATATTGAGGGAGGAATCACGATTCATCATCCTTCTAATAAACAAATGACGATTTACGATGCCTCAGTAAAATACCAAAAATCTAATACGCCTCTTGTCATATTTGCTGGAAAAGACTATGGAATGGGTTCCTCAAGAGATTGGGCAGCAAAAGGAACGAAGCTACTAGGAGTTAAAGCAGTAATAGCAGAGTCGTTTGAAAGGATTCACAGATCAAATCTTATTGGCATGGGAGTACTACCGTTTCAGTTCATGGAAAAAGAAAACAGACTATCTCTTGGTCTTAAAGGTAACGAAAGAATAACCATTACCGGTTTATCAAATGATATATCACCTGGGATGGACGTTAAAATGCTTATTATTTATTCAAATGGAAAAAATAAGACTCATCGCTTAAGGCTTTTAGTAAACACCTCAACAGAAATAGATTACCTAAAAACAGGGGGAATACTTCAGTATGTTTACAAAAATATTTCCAATCAATAGGTTCAATTTATATAAGTTGACATAAAGTCCATCGAAACTGATTGACCGCCAATTGTTTTTCTTATGGTTTCAAATATTTGTGCTGTCATCGCTTCAAAACTTTTACGGTCATTTTTGTATTTTTCACGCTCAAGATTTATACCTACTTCGACACAAACATTGCTGCAATCTGTAAAGAAAAAATTCATATTTCCAAAATCAGGTTGATCAACCGCACAGGTTTCTTCAAAATTTCCAGAACCGCGAGTGTTAATATTTACTATTGAACCTTCTTGAGCATTAAATCCGCCTTCACATCCAAAAAAAGTTTTTCTGTAAGATGTTTCCTCCGACTTTGAGCCAAGTAATGCATATGTAATGATATCATTATATCTTCTCACGTCCTCATCAACATCTGAGGGCACTAAAGTTGCATAAACATAAAAATTACCTGACTGTACACTGCCAGATTTTTCTAAGTCATCTACCTTCCAATTTCCTGGGAGCAACGGAAGGTTAGCAATATTGTAGGCTCCATCTATACTGCCGGAATACGTCTCGAGGTCGTTAAACTCCTGAGCATGTACGTTAAATATAAAAAATATTGCGAACAATTTTATTGATAAAAATTTTATTAGTGACTTCATGAATAACCCTTTTTTTATTTTTGAGATATTATAGCGATTTTATTTTATAGATTGGAGTCTTAATTTTAGAATTAATTTATCGATGTAGTAATAGTTTCGATGAGTTTTTTTGAAAATTCAACAGGATCCGATGGCTTTTCACCATCAAGTATCTTAGATTGTTCATATAATAATATTGAAATATTTTCTAATTCACCAATTGATGCTTTATCTTTACTCATTTTAGCTAGTTTTTTAATTAGCTTATGCTGAGGATTTATTTCCATTACTTTAAGAGAAAGACCCTGATTGAGCTGATTGTGCTGCTGAAGTATTTTTTCAAGCTGAGGGTCCATTGCACCTTCATCACTTACAAGACATACAGGGCTATCTGTAAGTCTTGAGGACACTCTAACGTCTTTAACTTTTTCCTTTAATTTTTCTTTTAGTAGATTAATTAATGGCTCAACAGATTTTTCATTTTTATCATCTTTTTTTTCTCCATCAATTTTATTCAGGTCATCCATTCCCCTTGTAACAGATTTAAAGCTCTTCTCTTGATATGATGGGGTTGATGAAGTCCAAAAGCTGTCAACAGGGTCATCCAATATAAGCACATTAACATTTCTTGACTTATAGCCCTCTAAACTCGGATTATTGATTATATTTTCATAACTATCACCGGTCATAAAGTAAATGTCCTTTTGTTTTTTACCCATTGACTCGATGTATTCATTTAATGTAATGAGTTTTTTTGATTTTGAATTCTTAAATAATGATATTTCTAGAATTGAGTCTTTTCTCTCAAAATCCTCATAAATTCCTTCTTTTAGCACTGGACCAAAATTTTCCCAGAATTTTTCATACGACTCCCTGTCTTTATCAATCTTTTTTTTGAGATCAGAAATTGTTCTTTTAACTAGAGATGATCTTATTTTCGTAACAACTGGATTGTTTTGAAGCATTTCGCGACTTATGTTTAACGGAAGGTCTTCCGAGTCGATGATACCTCTTAGAAAACGAAGATAAGGAGGAATAAGTTCTGGACAATTATCTGTGATAAATACTCTTTTAACATAAAGTTTAAGTCTGTTTTCTCTTGCTGGATCATAAAGATCAAAAGGTTTAGTTGATGGAATATAATTTAATACAGTGTATTCAATTTTTCCTTCAGCCTTATAATGAGACGTCATCCAAGGATCATCGAACATCTGTCCAGCGTGATTATAGAACTCTTTATATTGTTCCTCAGTAATTTTATTTTTAGGTCGCGTCCAAATTGCTGATGCAGAATTAACAGAATCAATTTTTTCATCTTTTTTTTCAGAGCCATCACTCACATAAATTGGAATACTTATATGATCTGAATATCTTTTAATTATATTTTCAATTCTATCTTTGTCTAAATACTCTTTAGATTCCTTCGTTAATGTAAGTTCTATCGAGGTTCCTCTATTCGATTTTAGAAGATTTGAGTCTTCACTCTCCTCAATAGTAAAGCTGCTTTCCCCATCAGACGTCCAGATCCAAAGTTTATTTTCTCCAGCTTTGCGTGTAGTAACTTTAGTTTGTGATGCAACCATAAAAGCAGAGTAAAAACCGACACCAAATTGACCAATCAGTGAAAGGTCTTTTGTTTTAGATTCAGACAGTTCTTTTAAAAAATGTGCAGTTCCAGAACGTGCAATTGTTCCAAGGTTAGAAACAAGATCCTTTTTATTCATCCCAATTCCGTTATCGGAAATTGTGATTAGATTATTTTTTTTATCAATAGTAATCTGAATTTTAAAATTAGGATCATCCTTTATGAGTTTTTCTTTAGTATTTGATAGGTATCTTAACTTATCACATGCATCAGAAGCATTGGATACAAGTTCCCTTACAAACACTTCTTTTTCTGAATAAACAGAATTTATCATCAATTTGAGTAATTGACTGACCTCTGTTTGAAACTCTAATTTTTCTGATTTAGGCATAATTTTTATTCTCAGAAACTATATTGGAATTATTAATCGAAATTCAAGGCGTTTAGATGATGTTATAGTGAAATTTTTCCTTATTTTCGTTGTTTTTTTTACATTTTCCAAGGTAACATCAGATAACAATGACAATACACTACATTAGTCCAGATTTATCCTTTAAGAGCTCTAATCGATCAAAAAATAAGTTAACTAGCTTTCATAAAACTGAACTTAATCTCATACTTTCTGTTTACGCTCAAAAGGTCAGTCAAGGACATTGGAAAGACTATGCAATAGATCATGGAAAATACAATGCAGTTTTTTCAATTTATCGGAGTACTTTCGAGAATGCTTTTTTAAGAATAATTAAAAATAAAAATAAAGGAAAGCGTGTAACATTCACATTAATCGATTTTAATAATAAAACAATCAAGGAAAGTGAATATCTATCAGATATTACAAAATATCTTAAAGTTTCTGTAAAACGTATAGCCTGATATTATCTTCTTTGACCAAAAAGTCTCAGTAACATTATAAATAGATTTATAAAATCAAGATAAAGTGTTAATGCGCCCATGATAGCTTTTTTAGCTGCAACTTCACCGCTGTCATATGCCATGTACATATTTTTAATCTTTTGAGTATCGTAAGCAGTTAAGCCAACAAAAATGAGTACTCCGAGGATAGATATTCCATAATATAATGCAGGTGATTGCATAAATATATTTACAATTGATGCAATGATGATTCCAATAAGTCCCATAAATAGAAATGATCCAAAATTAGTTAGATCTCTTTTTGTTGTATAACCATATATACTCATTGCGCCAAATGTACTTGCAGTAATGAAAAATACTCGCGCGATACTAGCACCTGTATAAGTTAAAAAAATCGTAGACAGAGATAAACCCATTAGAAATGCAAATACCCAAAACATTGTCTGTGCTCGAGAGGCTGACATTCCTCTTATTCCAAAACTCATATACATTACAATTCCAAGAGGAGCCAATGCAACTACCCACATCATTGGACCCGTATAAAGTGTGACACCTAAGTTTGTTAGACCAACAATTTCTCCTGTTGGACCCATTACGGCAGTAGCTTGAAATAACATATATGCAACTAATCCGGTTAAAGCTAAACCTGATGCCATATAGTTATAAACACTCAGCATATACTGTCTAAGACCAGCATCAATTGCTGGTGATGATTGAGCTTTAGTTTGATATTCCATATAGAAAAACCTCTTGTATTATTTTTTAACTATAATTTAATACATAATTATAAATAGGATCAATACAAGTTATTAATTGTGAAGATTTTATTAAGTAATTTCAATTAGATAGGAGAAATAGATGGAAAAGGTTTTAGTCACAGGAGCTTCAGGATTTATAGCTGAACATTGTATTATTGAACTTCTTAAAAACGGCTATTTGGTGAAAGGATCGCTGCGTACTATGAATAGAGAACAAGAAGTGAGAGATGCTATTAGAACCGAGACTGATGATACTAACTTAGAATTTTGTAAACTTGATTTATTAGAAGATGACGGTTGGGAAGATTCAATGCGAGATTGTGATTATTTAATGCATGTTGCTTCACCCTTTGTAATTGAAGATCCAAAAGATGAAAATGAACTTATTAAACCTGCTAAAGAGGGAACTCTCAGAGCTTTGAATGCAGCGAAGAAAGCTGGCATCAAAAGAGTTGTTCTTACTTCATCAGTAGCAGCTATAAACTCACACATGATGTCAGGAAAATGTGATCATAATACATGGACTGATATTCATAGTAAGTATGTTACTCCTTATCAAAAAAGTAAAACAATCGCAGAAAAAGCTGCTTGGGATTTTTATAATAATCAAGATGGTGATAAAATGGAAATGACAGTCGTAAATCCTGGTGGGGTAATGGGACCACAACTTGGAAATGATTTAGGTGGAGCTTCAACACAAATAGTATCTCAACTGATATCAGGAAAATTTCCTATGATACCTGCAATGTCGTTTCCCTTTATAGATGTTAGAGACGTTGCAATACTGCATTTAAGAGCAATGAAAACTCCTGAAGCTGATGGTAAAAGATTTATTGCAGCACACGCAGAACCAGCATGGATGTTTCAGGTAGCTGAAGTATTAAGTAAAGCTGGCTATGATAAAATTAAATTAAAAAAAGCACCATCGTTTATGCTCAAACTGATTGGCTTGTTTGATAATAAAACAAAAAGCTTAATACCAATGCTTGATAAATATGTTCCATGCGATATTTCTCAAACAGTGGATATTCTAAAGTGGAATCCAATGCCATGGGAACAGGCTTTTATTGAGCATGCAAAATCCATTGAGGCAATTAAGGATAAAGCCTAATTATGGAGAAAGTTCTAGTTACCGGAGGGTCAGGATACATAGCTCAACATTGCATAGCTGAACTACTCAAAAAAGGTTATTTAGTAAAAACGTCATTGCGTTCTGAAAATCGTGAAGCAGAAGTAAGACAAGCAATAGCTAATGAAGTTGATGCAAAAAATAATTTAGAATTCTGTAAACTTGATCTAATGGAAGATGAGGGGTGGGACTCAGCTGTATCTGGATGTACTTACGTTATGCACGTTGCCTCTCCCTTGATTGATACTGCTCCTGATGACGAAAATGAAATAATCGAACCGGCAAAACAAGGTCTGCTTAGGGCTTTAAAAAGCTCGATTAAAAATGATGTCAGGCGGTTTATAATGACTTCGTCATTTTCAGCTATTGGTTACGGTCATGATAAAGAAGTTTTTGACGAGACACATTGGACTGATCATACGAAGAATATTGGTGCCTATAACAAAAGTAAGGCCATAGCGGAAAAAGCAATGTGGTCACATCTTGAAAGTCTTGGCGAGAGTAAAAAAATAGAAGTAGTTTCAATAAACCCTACTTTGGTTGTTGGGCCATCATTATCAGATGATATTGGTACCTCAAACATTTTTATACAAAGAATGCTTGATGGTTCTTATCCAATAATTCCTCAAATGCATTTTGGCTGGGTAACTGTAAAAGATACTGCACGGGCCCATGTTGAAGCAATGACTAATCCAAACGCAAATGGTAAAAGATTTATTCTGGCTGAAAAATGCATGTGGATGTCAGATATGAATAAGCTTCTAAGAGAAAATGGATATACAAAAGCGCCATCACTAAAAGCACCAAACTTCCTGATGAAACTTCTAGGCATGTTCAGTAAAGAAGTTGGGGCAATTTCTGGATTTGTTGGTAAAACAAAATTTACTAATTCAGAAAATGCTAAAAATATTCTAAAATTTAATTTCGAAAGTGCTGATGAAGGTATAATTCAAACAGCTCAACAATTAGAAAGACTGGGATTGATTAAAAAATAATGGAATACAGAAAGCTCGGAAGATCTGATATTGATGTAAGTTTAATTTGTTTAGGAACCATGACTTGGGGAGAGCAAAATACTGAAGCGGATGCTCATGATCAATTAGATTACGCGCTAGATCATGAAGTTAATTTTATTGATACTGCTGAAATTTACGCAGTCCCAACAAAGGCTGAGACACAGGGCTTAACTGAAAAATATATTGGTACTTGGTTCAAAGCGAGAAGCAACAGAGACAAAGTGGTACTTGCAACTAAAGTGGCTGGTCGTTCTGGAATGTCATGGCTTAGAGAAAATGAAGAAATACCGCGTTTGTCCAAAGAACATGTTTTCTATGCAGTTGAGCAAAGTCTTAAAAGACTTCAAACAGATTATATCGATCTGTATCAAGTTCATTGGCCCGATAGACCTTTTGGTGCGTTTTCAGGAAGGCTTGAGTACAAACATATGGATACATCTGACTCAATCCCATTAGAGGAAACTCTTGAGGCTCTTGGTGAATTAGTTAAGCAAGGTAAAGTCAGGCAAATTGGTTTATCTAATGAAACGCCGTGGGGTACGATGAAATATTTAGAGCTTGCTGAAACAAAGTCTCTTCCACGTGTTGCTTCAATTCAGAATGCTTATAATTTGGTTAATAGAGGTTTTGAAATTGGTTTATCTGAAGTTGCAATGCATGAACAGGTGGGCTTGCTTGCTTACTCACCTTTAGCACAAGGAACATTAACTGGAAAATATTTAGGTGGACAGATGCCTCAAGGTTCGAGACTCGCGCTATTTGGCGATGGTCCTCTAATGATGAGATATAAAGGAGATAAGACACAAGAGGCAATTGAAATGTATGTAAATATTGCAAAAAAATACGAAATTGATCCCGCTCAACTAGCTATTCAATTTTGTAATATTCAACCCTTTGTTACGTCTACAATTATTGGAGCGACTACAATGGAACAATTGAAAACTTGTATAGACAGTGTTGATCTTGATATTACAAAAGAAATTATAAATGACATAAGAAGTATTCATAAAGAAATTCCAAATCCTGCACCATAATGAAAAAAATTTCCAAAACTGAACTTACAAAAAAATTAAAAAGACTTTCTGGATGGAAGATTGTGAAAGGCCGAAGTGCTATTACTAAAACATTTAAGTTTAATAACTTTCAAGAAGCTTTTGGTTGGATGACATCGATGGCAATCTATGCAGAAAAAAAAGACCATCATCCAGAATGGTTTAATGTCTACAGTACTGTCGAAGTTACTTTATCAACTCACGACGCTGGTGGAGTAACAAATCTGGACTTAGATATGGCCAGAGAAATGAACCAGAAAAGCAAGTAAATTACTAAGATTTATAAAAAGAAGTTGTTAGTGCTATTTTTCCAGTGGCCTTACGGGCTAGAATTGTCTCCAAAGCCTGTTGACCCTTTTCAAGCGGTAGCACTTCAGTCACTGGAGCTTTTAACTTTCCTTCCTCATACCAACCAGTTAGTTGGTTCATATTGGCTAGATGCTCTTGTGGCTCTAGGGCTGTAAATTGACCCCAAAACACCCCAACAGCGGAACAGCCTTTGATTAAGTACAAGTTCGTTGGAATTTTTGGAATGTAGCCAGCCGCCCAGCCTATAACTAAGAAACGTCCATTCCATGCAATACTTCGTAAAGCTGGCTCTGTAAAATCTGCTCCAACCGGGTCATAAATCACATCTGGTCCTTTGCCACCAGTTGCTTTTGAAATTTCTGCTCTAAATTCTTTCACATGATCTCGGTTGGTTAAATCATACTTTCCATAATTTATAATTTCGTCAGCTCCATACTCTTTACATACTTCTAATTTTTCATCAGAGGATGCGCCAGCAATAACTCTGGCACCCATTGCTTTTCCAATTTCAACTGCAGATATACCAACACCACCTGCAGCCCCTAAGACAAGTAAATTTTCACCCTCTTTGAGTTGACCACGATTTTTTAGAGCGTAGTGTGATGTACCGTAAGTTAATGTAAAACAAGAAGCAGTAGTAAAATCCATACTACTCGGTTTTCGAAATATATTGGATGGACTTGTTATTACTTGTTCCCTAAAACCACCAAAACCTATCATAGCAACTACTTCATCACCAGCTTTCCAATCAGTAACACTTTCTCCAACAGCACTAATGACACCTGAGATCTCACCACCTGGTGAAAAAGGAAGAGGAGGTTTAACTTGGTATTTATCTTGAATGATTAAAGTATCTGGGAAGTTAACTCCTGCAGAGTGAACATCTATCAGTATTTGACTATTTTTAAGTTCAGGTAATTCAACATCCTCGTAAACAAGTGAGCTTGGAGGGCCAAATTCTTTACAAACAATTGCTTTCATAATTGTGAATCTCGATATAAATTAGCGATTATGAAATTAATAAATTTCAAACTTATTCTATCAATTTTACTGTTGAGTTCAATAAGTGCTTTTGCAGTAATCGATGTCGTACATCTGGGCTCATTTGGCAAAAGTGGTGCATGGCAGGCCAAAGAGTTTAAAGACGGTACAGCAAAGATTTGTTATATCATATCAGAGCCAATAGCGACGAACCCCTCCGATCTTAATCGTGGTGAGCATGCTCTGATGATCACGAATTTCAAAGATGATAAGACTTTTCATGAGCCGAGTGTGGATACAGGTTTCACATTTAAACCAAAAAGTATGGTTGAGGTGAGTATTGGTAGTAGTAAGTATAAATTTTTTACAGTTGAATCAAGGGCTTGGTTAGCAGATGGAGAGAACGGCAAACAACTTATTAAAGATATGAAAAATGGGGCACGTGTAAAAGTTAAAAGTATCTCAAGTCGCGGAACAAAAATTACAGATACATATTCTTTAATCGGTTTCACAAAAGCATTAGCAGCAATCGACAAAGCCTGCTCTTAAAATACAATGATAGAAGACAAAATTGACTTAATTGGATTAAGTCTTAAAGAAATATCTGAAACTTTAATTAATAAAGATTTAATAAAAGCTAAGGAAAAATTTAGATCTAAACAACTTTGGCATTGGCTTTATTTTAGAGGTGAAACTGATTTTGACAAAATGACAACAGTTTCAAAAGATCTTAGAAAAAGACTAAAAGATTATTTTATTATTCAAAGACCAAAAGTTAAAACACATCAAATATCAAAAGATGGCACACAAAAATGGCTCTTGGAATTAAATGATGGCAACCTTGTTGAAACAGTTTTTATTCCTGAAGAAAATCGAGGAACATTATGTGTTTCATCACAAGTTGGCTGCACACTTAACTGTAAGTTTTGCTTTACCGGAACTCAAAAACTGGTTCGAAATTTAACATCTAGTGAAATTATTTCACAGCTTCTTTTGGCAAAGGATAATCTTTCAGATTGGCCGAATGGAAAAGATCGTAAAATTTCAAATATTGTATTTATGGGTATGGGAGAGCCTCTCTATAATTTTGAAAATGTTAAAAATGCTGCAAAAATTATGGGAGACAAAGAGGGTATACAATTGTCTACTAAGAGAATTACCCTAAGTACTTCAGGTATCGTTCCTGAAATTATTAAATGGGGTAATGAAGTTGACTCAAGATTGGCAATTTCTTTGCACGCGACAAACGATAACTTAAGAAATGACATTGTTCCTATAAATAAGAAATTTCCTCTTAAAGAACTGATAAAGGCGTGTAGAGAATACCCTCGATCAAAAAATTCTAAACGAATAACTTTTGAATATGTCATGTTGAAAGGAGTAAATGATACAGCGCAAGATGCCCGTAAACTTGTAAAACTGATTTCTGGAATACCTGCAAAAATTAACCTTATTCCTTTCAATCCTTGGCCTAATTCACCTTACGAATGTTCTAGTAAAGAAGATATCAAGAAATTTAGTGACATAATTAAAAATGCAGGTTATGCAAGCCCAGTTAGAAAAACCAGGGGGCAAGATATTATGGCTGCGTGTGGTCAACTAAAATCCTCTAGTATAAAAATTAGAAAAAGTGAACTCAGGGCAAATGGATAAAATAAATAAAGTTGTTCTTGCATACTCAGGCGGTTTAGACACATCAGTCATTTTAAGGTGGCTAAAAGAAACTTATAAATGTGAAGTAGCAACATTCACTGCAAACTTAGGTCAAGACGAGGACTATGAACAAGTTAAAGCAAAAGCTGAAAAGCAAGGAACTACAGAAATATTTATTGAGGATTTAAAAGATGAGTTTGTAAGTGATTATGTTTTTCCAATGTTTAGAGCTAATCCTCTTTATGAAGGCTATTATTTACTTGGGACATCGATTGCTCGACCGTTAATTGCAAAAAAACAAATAGAAATTGCAAATAAGATTAATGCAGATGCGGTATCCCATGGTGCAACTGGAAAAGGAAATGATCAAATTAGATTTGAACTAGGCTACTATTATCACAAACCTGATATAAAAATAATCAGTCCTTGGAGAGAATGGGATTTATCATCAAGAACGTCACTTGTTGAATATGCTGATAAGCACGGGATTGAAATTGCAAAAGATAAAAGAGGGGAACAACCATTTAGCATTGATGAAAATATTTTACACTCCTCTGCAGAAGGAAAAGTTCTTGAAGATCCATGGGTTGAAGCGCCTGATTATGTTTATACCAGAAGTGTTTCACCTGAAGAGGCACCTGATAAATCAGAAGAAATTATAATTGAATTCAAGAAAGGCGACGCCTGTGCGCTTAACGGAAAGGCATTAACGCCGTTTGAAATATTAAAATCTCTTAATGAACTAGGTGGAAAACATGGTATTGGACGAGTTGATCTTGTTGAGAATAGATACATTGGAATGAAATCTAGAGGAATTTACGAAACTCCTGGTGGAACCATTCTCTATCACGCACATAGAGCAATAGAGAGTATTACACTTGATAAAGAGGCTGCACATATGAAAGATGAATTAGCACCTAAATATGCCGAGCTTGTCTATAACGGTTATTGGTTCTCACCTGAAAGAGAGATGATGCAATCAATGATTGATAAATCACAAGAAAAAGTGGAGGGTAAAGTAAGACTTAAACTCTTTAAAGGCAATACAATGATTACAGGAAGGGAATCGTCTTTAAGCCTATACAATCCAAATCTAGCAACATTTGAATCAGATCAAGTATATTCTCAAAAAGATGCTGAAGGCTTTATAAAATTAAATGCTCTGAGATTAAGAGAAAAAAAATAAGTTACTGCTGTCTAAAAGCAGCGTCTACAGTATTTTTTAATAAACACGCAATGGTCATCGGACCTACACCACCAGGGACGGGTGTAATTGCTGACACAAGACTGAATACATCATCGTAATCAACATCTCCAACAAGCTTTGTTTTGCCTGATTTATCTGGATGGTCTACTCGATTAATACCAACATCAATCACGACAGCTCCTTCTTTAATCCAATCTTTTTTAACCATTAAAGGCCTTCCAACTGCAGCAACAACAATATCAGCCTGTTTAGTAATTTCTTCAATATTTCTGGTTTTAGAATGTACTATTGTAACAGTGCACGACTCTTCAAGCAGAAGCTGGGCCATCGGTTTGCCTACAATGTTAGATCGTCCAATAATTACAGCATGCATCCCTTTTAAATCAGGAATACTTTTCTTAAGCATTAAATAACATCCAAGTGGTGTGCATGGAGTAAAGGTTTTACTCAACAAGTCACCTCCTATTGAATTTCTGCCAACATTTATAGCATGAAAACCATCAGCGTCTTTTACTGGATCAATTGCGTCAATAATAACTCTTGAATCAATATGTGATGGAAGTGGCAATTGGACAAGAATTCCATTGACTTTTTGATCATTATTAAGCTCATCAATTAATTCCAAAAGCTTTTCTTCAGACACAGTAGTATCTAGAAAATGATCCTCGACATCCATTCCTATCTCTTTAGCCATTTTAGACTTTGTATTAACATAAACTTGGCTTGCTGGATCTTCACCTACAAGTACAACAGCAAGGGTCGGAGTTTTATTAAATTTATTTTTAAAATCTTCAACTTTGACAGCTGTTTCAGCTCTAAGATCAGCCGCAATTACTTTTCCATCGATAATTTTTGCATCTGACATATTTAAATAGGAATTCCTAAGTAGAAATATTCGTAAAGTAAGTTTCTTACAAAGTAAAGTATCAGGATTAAGACTACTGGCGATATATCAATCCCTCCCAGGTTTGGAAGAAAATTTCTTATTGGATTAAGAAGTGGATCAGTTAATCGTTTTGTTCCAAAATATATAGCGATAATAATTCGATTCTGAGTATTAAATATACTCATTGCTATTAGCCAACTGAATATCACATTGATGATCAAAACCCAGGTGTAAAGATTTATAATTTGATCAAAGAGAATTATGAGTGAGTTCATGATTTATCTATAAGAAAATAATTATCTAAAAAAGAGTCTAACCACATATTGATTTTTTTACCATGACTAAGTCTTTGATCCATTTGATATTGACGTTTTTGAGCTCCTTTTTCTCTTAGCATATAACCCGCATAATACAACCACCTTAAATGCATTTTAAGATTTACTTCAGGGTGAAATTGAATGCCCACTGCATTTTTATACTTGAATGCTTGCTGCGGAAAAGTTTCACCGTAAGCAAGAACATCACATTCTTTTGGAACCTTAAAGCCCTCTTTATGCCATTGAAAAAATGTTTTTTGATTTTGAAATATTTTATGACCTTCTCCTGTTGGCTGTAAATCATAAAATCCAATTTCAAATTGCTGATCCTTGGCTCGTTGAACGGTTCCACCCAAATTTTTTGCAAGCATTTGAGCTCCAAGACATATACCCAGCAATGGTTTTTTTGACTCTAAGGCAACTGTGATCCAATCGATTTCAAGTTTGATATAATCTAAATCATCATTGGCACTTGGTGGCCCGCCATAAATGACTGCAACATCGTGATCATTCATTGAGTCGGGTAGTTTTTCACCAATGACTGGGCGGCGAACATCCAATTCATAACCTCTGTCACGTAATTTTAATCCTACGTCACCTGTGCTCGATCGAGGCTGGTGGACAATCATTAATGCTTTTTTTGACTTCATTTTTACAGAAACGAAGTTACATTGCGCTTAGACCGCCATCAAGAACAATTTCTGTCCCTGTCATAAATTTTGACTCATCTGAGGCTAAGTATAAAATTGCGTAAGAAACATCATCAGTGTCACCAATTTTATTCATTGGTATTTGACGAGACAGCTTCGCTACTGCTTCGTCAGCACCAAATGCTTGCTTAATAGGATCCAGAATTGGTGTATTTACAAAAGCCGGATGAACTGAATTGCAGCGAACATCATATCCTTTTTTAGCGCAATACAATGCTACTGATTTACTTAATAAGCGAACACCTGCTTTTGAAGAATTATAAGCAGCCGTGTTCCAACCAGCAACAATTCCAGAAATGGATGAAATATTTATAATTGAACCTTGTCCAGATTTACTCATTACTGGAATAGCATATTTACATCCCAAAAAGACACTATCTAAGTTAACCTGGTGAACTTTTTTCCATACATCAAATTCTGTAGAAACAATATCAGCGCCAAGTGAAATACCAGCACTGTTAATAAGAATGTTTATTTTTCCAAACTCACTTTGTGTCCTTTCAATTAAATCAATCCAGGCCTGCTCATTTGTGACATCGTGAACAAAAGTTTTAAATTGTGTCTCACTAAAATCCTTAAGTCTTTCAGGCATTGTATTCAACATTTCTTCATTAATATCTGAAAGCATAACTTTTGCACCTTCACTCATCAATTTAACTGCTGCTGCGTAACCCAATCCAGAGGCCGCGCCAGTGATTATTGCAACTTTACCTGCAACCCGTGACATTAATTTATGCTTACTTCGTAGAAAGCATCCTGAGAAGTTGAATCCTCTGAAACGAAGTTCTGGTAGCATTCTTCCATGCTATGCTTCCTTACTCCACTTTCACCTGCAATTAAAAATTCGTCAATACCCAAGGGAATGACTGAGGTGTTGCTGAGACGATCAGATCTAACACATGTTATAATTTTTTTTTCTCTTATCATGTCTACAACCGAAATTACTCCACCGTTTCCGCTTAAAACAATTCTTCCATCATCAAGAAGATCGGCATTTGTCAGACTGTTTTTTGTGCCAATAAATATATCATCAAAGGCATATACCTTACAGTCACCACGATAATATCCGGACTCATAACATGCTATGGATGTTATTTTATCAGGAGGAACTGGATCATTTAATCCATAAAGAGTTGCAAGTGTAATATTACCTGACATGCCAAGGAGAAGTGATTGGCCCTGATCAACTTTAATTCCTGACCAATACGAACCCATGTATCCAGTCTCAATTGCTAACCAGTTGAGACCTCTATCGTCCGTGATGTAATATTTACCAAGCTCACCTACTGCATAGCCCTCATTTTGTGCAGATTTTCTCCAGCCTTGATTGTCTCCGTAAGTGTAATTTAAATGAGGTTGAAATTCATCATCATCGATAAACAAATAATCCCAGCTGATACCTCCGTTTGCAGTTCTAAGCGATAAAGCAAAAGCTCCTAATGCTACCCCTTCATAATCGTCATACATGTGAATTGAGAGCAAAGGAGCATCAAAATCTATATCTTGATACTGAATTTCCCACGTTTGTCCTCCATCAAATGAGTGCAAGATAGTTGCGTCATGTCCGGTTGCCCAGCATTTATTCTGACTTGGACAGCTGATATCTGTCAAAGTTTTAGTGAAAGGTACCTCGTCTGCTTGTGTCCAAGTATCACCTTCATCATCTGAATAAACAATAATACCATGAACACCAACGCCAAATATTCGATCACCAGATTTTTCTAGAGCATTTATAAGAGCTTTATGTGCGTTAGGAGATTTTGCTGCAAATTCACTCCCATAATTAAACTGAGATGCTACAAGAATATTACAACAAAGTGTAAAGCTTAATAAGTATACTAATGATTTTAATTTCATAGCCCATTTCAGAAATTAAAACCCGACTTAAAATTTTCAAGTCGGGTTTAGAATTTTAGTAGTAAAAGTAGAAGTTTTACCTTGCGTAACGTCTTAATCCATCAGGAGTAAAGAAGCTAGCTGGCTTTTCATCACCATTGTAAACAGTTGGAACAGTGCTAAAACCAGAGCCTAATTGGTTGTTACCAGTGTAGGTTCTTGTAGCGAAGTCAAATGTAAATTCTCCTTGAATGTTACACTGAGTTGCATCCGTGCCTTCTACTCCAGTAATATACGTTCCGATGTAATGTCTCATTAGTTCTTGGTTATCATCGTAAGCGTCCATGATAGACAAGTTAGAGAACTCATCATCCATGATGTAGAACGTTCTAGAAGCATATAAATGTCTTTGCCCAGGTTTTAACTGGGCGTGAATAATATGCACATCTCTTTCTTCATAGCGAACATAATCAGGATTTAAATGGTATTGAGAATGTGTTGTCTCAATTGCATTCTCAGCAAGTGCATCATTAGAAGCAGGCACGACCATAGTTTTCATGCCTTCATACGTCCAGTCATACTTATCTTGAGCTCCATTAAACCCACCATACTGATCAACAACGACAATACCACCACCAGCAAGAAGAACTGTATCATATGTGATATCAGGTGCTCTTCTTACACGTCTAGTTGCAGGGTTATACTGCCATGCCTTACGCGGCTGTACATAACTATCAATAAAGTCATGAACTAGAGTTGTAGTTCCAGCTGATCTTGGTGGACCAAGGTTTTTCTGCATGAACATTGCATAGATATTTTTATCAGCGTATTGAGATTTAGCATTTGGATTTCTTGGGAAAACAATATTTGTTTCTTGCTGACCAACGATTACAGAACCATCAGCTTGAACATTTGTCGACGTTGCAACACGAAAAACGTTAGAAACGTGACTTGAGTTCATTCTCATATTCCAAATAAAGTGTTGAGCTTCCGTAGGGTTTGGGAAAGGAATCTGACCCATGTTTGGAACTTCAAAACCTTCGTTATCATTCACCATTTGACCATTTGATTGTGAAATGGCTGTTACGGCAGTTGGAGCTTTACAATCTGCTCCAGTTTCATACACATGCATTTTATATGTGTCAGGATATGCTGAAAACATTGTAACCTGTCCGGCTGACAACATATCAGTATATTCAGTATAGTTCGAATTATCGATCGTATACTTGTGTCCATCGGCAGCAGCAGACGCAACCATTAGGCCCGTTGCAGCAAATAGTGTGATAATTAATTTTTTTATATTCATTTTATTCCTCTCCCTAAATTAAAATGAGTAAGATACTGATGCGGAAACAAAGTCCATATCATTTCTTAGGTTATCCATGTCGTCGCCCATTTGATCCACATAGCTTAATGAGGCTGCAACGCCATCATTTTGAGCTGTAACTCCAATTGAAAGACTAGATCTGCCCTCAGAGAATCCTCCGAGTGAAGCTGGACCATATCCAGATGGATCAGATGACCAAGCGAAGTTTGGCGATACTGCCCATGGCGAATTTGCAAAGTTATTATAGGTTGCGCTACCAACTATTCTGTAGCTGTATGATCTCTCATCAGCACCCATTTGACCTTCACAATAACTACCGTTACCAAATACAGCATCAACAATGCCTGCGCCAATGTTACTTACACCAGCACCATTTGAAAGGTCGTAATCAATTTGCCAGTCTTCTCCAAGTGAAGCGTTAGCAGCAATTGCAGTATTTACTCCTGCAAGCTGGGCAGCCGTAAGTCCCTGGAAAACACCAAGACATAGGAACTCACCAGCACCTTCATTAAATCCAGCACCTCCGCGAGCAACAAAACCATTTGTGTTATTGTCTAGGCCATCAATTTCAACCATTGCGAGTTCTGTAAGAAGAACTGCGCTGTCTGCACCTAAACTTTTTGTAATTGGATGAGATGCAGTAAATGAGGTAGTGGTACCAATATCAAGTGACATCACATCATAATTGACAAAAGCTGTAGAATAATAATCAGCTGTGGCACTTCCTGTATCGCTAATAAATGGAAGCGATGATCTTCTTACATTTTTAACAAGACTTTCAAAAGTACCTGTTCCAGCAACTGCATCAACTAAATTTGGAAGTACAACACCTGCAGTAGCATTTGCCGGTGTTAAGGCGTACGTATCGTGACCGAAAGCAGTTAAAGCTGCTGAAACCCCAGCAGCATCAGCTATTTGGTTAATTTGATCAGACGCATTTGTTGCAAGCGGGAAGTCAGGACGATATGAAAGTTCCGCTTGAACAGTCGTAGGACCAACATTTGTGTTCATACTTACACCAAAGATTTCATTATCTTCAGGATAAATGAATCTATAAGTTGCTTGGTTTAATGGGAACACAGCACCAGCAATTGCCGGTGTTACACCAAGGATTGTATTAATTGAACTACCGTAAACTGAACAAGTGCTTGGATCATGCACTAGCTCACCTTCGATTAAAACTTTGTGTGTGATATTCTTATAAGCTTCTTTTTGCTCAAAGCTTGCTGTTCCATCAGGCGCCATCGCAGCAGCACCTAAAGAAGCACCAAGGCCAGCACATAATCCACTGCCGTAACCGCCTTCAAGTAGCGCTTGTTGCATTAGAAGTTGAGAAGCAGATGCTCCATCCTCGGCTGTCATAAAGCCAGCGGCGTCCGCTCCATCATTTAAAATAGAACCTTGCAAATCAGCTAATGCGTAGTTGTAAGATCCCATGATATCACCTGCAAGTACTCCACCTTCTCCAACAATTTGAATGTATGGAACTTTTGAATGGTAGTTTGCATAGTAGAAGTTTACATCGACTCCAGTACCAACATCTTCAAGGTACGTATTAAGTCTGATTCCGTATTGACCGTCATCTTTTGAGTCAACAAACTTTTGTTCATTTACCATTAACTGAACACTCGCCGCGTTATCAAAAGCAGCTTCAGCGACATTATCAGTATAGATAGTGTTAAGATTAGCTAAACCAGCGGCAGCTGTAGTAAAATTCTCAAGTGTGTTATTAACTTTTAAACCAGCCTCACCTGCAAGCAATTGACCATGATCTCCTGCAGCCGCAGTTGCTGTCCATGTGGCCCAGTCAACAAGAGTTGCGTTTTGATATGCTCTTTGCAAAATTGCCTCGGTATCATTGTTTGCTCTTGTAGCAGCTGCTAAATGATAAGCCTTTGAATCGGCATCACATGCATTTCCTAGAGCTACGTTGTATGTATAAGTACAATATACAGGGCCTTGTAATTCATTCTGATATCCACCACTTGCAAGAATACGATCACCACCGACACCAACAACATCGTTGCCAAAGAAAGATCCTTTAGGATCTGTTTCAACACTATCGTTTGCGAACTGGTAGTAAACTTCAAAGCCAACATTATCTATTGAACCGTTAAATGTAATTTGTTCTGTAGGCAGCAATGCGTCTCTAATACTTGCGCCTGGAGCTCTTAAAGCAGTTAGATCAAGCGCGTTTGTAACCAAACCATTTGCACCAACTGGAATGAATGTTGCTTCACCCCAACTTGTAACATAACGACCTAGAGTAACATCTACATATCCTGCATTGCCAGCTTCAAAGCCAGTCGTAAGATACGCATTTAATAAAGTAAAGTCGCTTTCAAGTTCGTCTTTAGCGTCAGAGGTTAATGCAACGAAATTTGCACCACTAATGTCATTAACAGGGTTGTAGTTAGCAATAAATGACAAAGTAAGTCCAGTTCCATCTGCAAGACTTCCATCAATTTCAGTAAACACTTTTTGTGTGGCATCAATTATATCACCGTCATCATAGTTCAAATTACCATCGTCGTTATTTTGCGAACCAAGATCAAGGGGGTTGGTTGAAGTATTGCCATAAGCATCACTTAATCTTTTTGAACATACGCCACTATAATCATAGTTTTTAGTTCCACCACTCAGGAACTTTGATGCATCAACACCGTAAGCTGATGCTTTAAGTGCAGCGCCTCCAAGACCAGTAGCGTTTAATACATGATCTCCGCTTGCGGTATTAAAACTTTCTCCTGCTTGAAGCATACAATTTCTTTCAGAAGCTCTTACTGAGAATCCTGAAGTAACCGTAGTGTTTGCAGTACCACTGAACATTGGATTATTTATTTCTAGAGCTTTAACTGAAAACGTAGTTAGTGAGACTAACAACGTTGTAGCTAATAAAGCTGTAATATTTCTTCTCATACTTTTCATGAACATTTCCCCCTGTTTAAGTTGTTCATTTTAATTGACGTTAATCTTTATACTATTAAGAGTAACGTAAAAAACACATTACTATCATATCTATTGCAAATCTATCACAGACAGAAATACTTAGAATTTAATAATTTAGAGTATTGAACTAAAATCTACAAATTAGTCAAGATCTTAAAGTTATTATTTCAATTTTATTGTTATATTTATTTGAAGAAGAAATGGCTATAAATAGCCTTTTTTTAATAAATTTTCATTTCTCTAACCACCCCTAATCACTTAAATACTTAATTATTATACAGAAAGTGATTTTTTTATCACATCTATCATGGATTGTTCATTTGGCAGAGGTGAGGTGACTGTATTATTGAAGTTTCCTGAATTTACAATCTTTGATATTTTTTTACTCAAACAAAAAAATTTTTTATTACGGAAGGACTCTGATAACTTTGCTTTTTGAAGCAAATCCATAAAAATATTTGCGCTAAACTGTGAATATAGTGCAACACAATTAATTTTATTTGTTTCAATCATCGCTCGAGTTTCAGGTTTTAGTTCATTTGTAACTTCTGAATGATAAACAACTATTGGTTCACATTTAATATCTTTTGATTTTATCTGTTCGACTAAGTGTGCGTTGTAGTTGTTGCCACAAAAATAAATCAAGTTGTTTTCTTTCAAATTTTGAAAATCTAATTCTGACATCAATTGATTACTATCTTGAAATGTATATAAAATGTTTTTGACCGATTTCCCCTTTAAGTAATTTGAAACTCTCTCACCAATACAAATAATTTTCACATTTTCAAAATATTGGTTAAGAGAATATATTTTTTCTATTGATAAAGCAGCTTGAACACTTGTAAGTAGACAAACTGTTTTTACATCTAATAGGTTTTGTTTTTTTACCCATGTATTATCATAGTTAAAAGATATCAATGAGTCGCAATGTACATTAATTTTAATATCTAAAAGCTTTACACTGAGTTCTTTTGCTTCAAGTTTAGGGCGCGTAATCAAAATCATTTAATTCATCTAATTTGTCTATTTTTTCTTGACCAATATCATCTAAAATTAACTTGGCGAGGTTGTTAGCTAGTCTTACGTATTGATTCTTTTCATCTAAAATTTTATTTGAAAATAATTTATTACCCTCATGATCATAAATATCACATTTTAATGAAATCATATTGTCTGTAATCTTTGCATAAACAGATATGGGGCTATTACAATTAGCATTTATTTTTTTCAAAACCTCTCTCTCGGTTAATGATTCAATTTCTGTTTTATGATGATTAATTAATCCAAACAATTTTTTTAAAATACTGCCACGTTTTGACTGTACTCCTACAGTGCCTTGGCTGGCTGCTGGTGGGAACTGCTCTTCATTCAGTTCTTCTGTTACATGATCAATTAATCCTAATCGTTTAAGTCCGGCAAGACTAAGAATGATTGCATCATAATTATTTTCCCTGAGCTTTTTAATTCGAGTATCTACATTCCCTCTTAGCAATTTAATTCTTAGATCTTTTCTCAAGGATAGTATTTGAGCACGTCTCCTTATTGAGCTCGTGCCGATAATGGCTCCAGGAGGTAGGTCAAAAAACTTTTGACCTGAATTTGATATTAACGCATCTCGATGATTTTCTCTTTCAAGCCAACAAATAATTTCAAGATCATTAAAACTGTCCTCTGCAGGAACGTCTTTCATGGAATGAATACCAACATCGACCGACGAATTTATTATATTTTTTTCAATTTCCTTTATAAATAAACCTTTACCGCCAATTTGATCAAGCCGATGAACATTATGAATATCTCCTTTCGTCTTTATAGTCTTTATACTAAATGACTCGATGCTCATATTATCTGTGGCGTTTATTAATTGTTTAAGCAATATATCGGTTTGTGCTCGCGATAACTTACTTTCTCTAATTCCAACGGAAATTTGGTTTAATTTTGACATAAATAAATATTCTTAAATATATATATGATACATTATTAATTGTATGACAAAAAAAATAATACGCGTATTAGGAATTGAATCGAGTTGTGATGAAACGTCAGTTTCTATTGTAGAGAAATCAAACAACAAATTCAGGGTTCTTTCTAACGTAGTTAAGTCTCAAATTGATATTCACAAATTTTATGGCGGCGTTGTTCCAGAATTAGCAGCGCGAGCACATTCCGATATAATTGATAAATTGGTACTGAAAGCTTTGTCTGATGCAAAAATGACGTTTAAGAAGATTGATGCAATATCTGCGACCGCCGGACCAGGTTTGCTTGGTGGACTTCTCGTTGGAGTTGTAGCTGGAAAAACACTTGCTCATTACTTAAATAAGCCTTTCATCGCTGTGAATCATTTAGAGGGGCATGCTCTTTCAATTAAACTAGAAAGAGAAATAGAATACCCCTATCTGTTGTTATTAGTTTCAGGGGGCCATACGGAATACACGATCATAAAAAACTTTAATAACTACAAGCGAATTGGAACAACAATTGATGACGCATTGGGTGAAGCATTTGATAAAACTGCCCGTCTTCTAAAATTAGGTTATCCAGGTGGCCCCGAAATTGAAAAATATGCTGCTTTAGGTAATGAAAAAAAATTTAAACTTCCTATGCCGTTAATTCATGAAAAAAATGCATATTTTTCATTTGCAGGCCTAAAATCTGCAGTAGCAAATATTGTTGCTAAAAATAGGTGTACAGAAAAGTTTAAAAAAGACATGTCTGCATCATTTCAAGCAACTATAAATAAAATTATTTTCACCAAAACTCAAAATGCGATTAATGAATATAAACAACTCGTAAAATCAAAAAAAAATTTAAAAATTGTTGTCGCTGGAGGTGTTGCTGCAAATAAAAGCATTCGTATTTCACTGAAACAACTTGAAAAAAGAGAAAATTGTGAATTTTTATTTCCGTCGATCAAGTATTGTACTGATAACGGTGCAATGATTGCATTAGCTGGAATTGAAAGATTTGAAAGAAATAAATTCAATAAATTAAATTTTAAGCCCCGGCCAAGATGGCCTCTGGATAAGAATGCTATTTTTATGAAGGGTAAGAGAGCCGTTGAAGGAAAATATTAAATATAAAGTTGGTGTGATTGGTGCAGGTGCATGGGGAACTGCGCTAGCAAATATCATATCGAAAAAAGAAAAAGTTATTTTATGGGCAAAAGAAAAAAGTGTTTGTGATAATATTAATAAAATATCTGAAAACAAAAGATATTTGCCAAAGATTAAATTAAGTAAAAAAATAAAATGCACTACATCAATTCTCGAAGTAGCCACATGTGAAATTTTATTTTTAGTTTCACCTGTGCAATATTTATCAACAAATTTATTAAAGTTAAAAAAAGATATTCAAACTAGTACGATATTTGTTTGCTGCTCTAAGGGAATAGAAATGAATAGTCTGAAATTACCAAGTGAGATCGTAACCTCTATATTTCCAAAAAATAAGATTGCTGTCATTTCAGGACCAAATTTTGCCGCTGAGATTGCAAAAGGTTTGCCGGCTGCTACCGTTGTTGCTTCAAAAAGTGGAAGCGTTGGAAATAAAATTGCACAACTCATTAAATCTCCAACATTAAGGCCTTACTTATCTGATGACATTATTGGTTCACAAATAGCGGGTGCTCTAAAAAATATTTATGCAATTGCAAGCGGTATTGTCTTTGGAAAAAAATATGGAGAAAACGCAGTTGCTTCAATTATATCAAGAAGTTTTGCAGAAATAAAAATTGTAGCCCAATCCATGAACGCAAAAAAAAGTACGCTCGCTGGACTGTCTGGTATGGGGGATTTATTTCTCACGTGCTCATCAAAAGAGTCTAGAAATTTTTCTTTAGGAATTGATCTCGCAAAAGGTAAAACACTTAATCAAATCATTGAAAAAAAGTTTTCAATCGCTGAAGGAGTATTTACTGTTAGAGCTCTCAAGAAACTATCAATTGAAAACAAATTGGATTTGCCAATCAATGACTCTATTTACAAAGTTTTATACCGTAAGAAAAATATTGATGTTACAATTCAAGAACTTTTAAATAGACCAATTACAAAGGAATAACATGAACTACTGGTTAATGAAATCAGAACCTGAAACATGGTCATGGGAACAGCAAGTTAAAGCTGGAAGTAAAGGTGAAGGCTGGGATGGTGTGAGAAATTATCAAGCATCCAACAATATGAAAAAAATGGAGATAGGCGATCTTTGTTTTTTTTATCACTCTGTTAAAGAAAGAGATATTGTTGGCATCGTTAAAATTGTTAAGAAATATCATCCTGATCCTACAGATAAATCAAAGCGTTTTGGCATGGTATCCGTCGCAGCTGTGAAAGCTCTTAAAAGTAAAGTAAACCTATCTCAAATAAAAGAGCATCCAAAACTCAATCACCTAGCCTTGGTTAAACAGTCGCGCCTCTCGGTTATGCCAATTGATAAAAAGTCATGGACAATTATTTGCAATCTCGGTGGTATCAAATAAGATAATTTCCTTATGAGTGAAAATCAAAAGTTTGAAGTAAGCAGTGAATGGTCTGCAGAGGCACAAATTAATACTGATAAATATAATGAATGGTATGAAAATTCTCTCAATAACAACGAAGAGTTTTGGAGTGAGCACGGCAAAAGAATTGATTGGATTAAACCATATACAAAAGTAAAAGACGTTTCTTACAATAAAGATAATTTTTCAATCAAGTGGTATTACGATGGCACACTTAACGCATCAAGCAACTGTATTGATAGACATTTAAAAAATAAAGCTGATCAGACCGCAATCATTTGGGAAGGCGATGATCCGGCAGACTCAAAACAAATAACTTATAAAGAATTACACAGTGAGGTATCAAAACTTGCTAACGGCATGAAATCTCTTGGAGTCAAAAAAGGTGATCGTGTAACTATTTATATGCCCATGATTCCTGAGGCAGCTTACGCAATGCTTGCTTGTACAAGAATTGGTGCAATTCACTCAGTTGTATTTGGAGGCTTTTCTCCAGACTCATTAGCTGGAAGAATAAGTGATTGCAAATCAGATATTGTGATCACTGCAGATGAAGGCGTAAGAGGCGGTAAGGCAATTCCATTAAAGAAAAATACAGATGAAGCAATTTCAATTTCGGGTGGAGTTCGCCATTGTATTGTTGTTAAAAGAACAGGTGGAGATATTGGTTGGGTCGATGAAAGGGATGTTTGGTATCACGAACTAACTGAAAAAGAGTCTGATGATTGTCCACCTGAGGAAATGTCAGCGGAAGACCCTCTCTTTATATTGTATACATCTGGATCAACTGGCAAACCAAAAGGGGTTATGCATACCACTGGTGGTTACATGGTGTATGCGTCAATGACACATCAATATGTCTTTGATTATAAAGAAGGTGACGTTTATTGGTGCACTGCAGATGTTGGTTGGGTTACGGGACACAGTTACATTGTTTATGGCCCGTTAGCGAATGGCGCAGTCACTGTCATGTTTGAGGGCGTTCCAAACTATCCAAATGCCTCAAGATTTTGGGAAGTGGTGGATAAACATAGAATTAATATTTTCTATACCGCACCAACTGCGATTAGAGCTTTAATGCGGGAAGGTGAAGATCCTGTTAAAAAAACAAGCAGGTCCTCACTCAAATTACTTGGCACTGTTGGTGAGCCTATTAATCCAGAAGCGTGGATGTGGTATTATAATGTCGTTGGTGACAAAAAATGTCCAATCGTCGATACGTGGTGGCAAACAGAAACAGGAGGAATTTTAATATCACCTCTTCCAGGAGCCATTGCGCAAAAACCAGGTTCAGCAACAAAACCTTTCTTTGGTGTCAAACCGGAAATTTTAGATGCAGAGGGAAAAATTCTTGAAGGTGCTTGTGAGGGTTCTCTATGTTTAGCAGACTCATGGCCAGGGCAAATGAGAACAGTTTACGGTGATCATCAAAGATTTATTGAAACGTATTTTTCACAATTTGATGGGAAATATTTTACAGGTGACGGGTGTAGAAGAGATGAAGATGGATATTACTGGATCACTGGAAGAGTGGATGATGTCATAAATGTATCTGGTCACAGAATGGGAACAGCAGAAGTTGAGTCAGCTCTTGTTGCTCATCCTAAAGTTAGTGAAGCAGCAGTTGTTGGTTACCCTCATGATATTAAAGGCCAAGGCATCTATGCATACGTGACACTCAATGCAGGGGAAGAAACGTCAGATGAATTATATAAAGAGCTGGTTGCTTGGGTTCGAAAAGAAATTGGGCCAATCGCATCACCTGATTTAATACAATGGGCACCCGGACTTCCAAAAACTCGATCAGGAAAAATTATGAGAAGAATTTTAAGAAAGATTGCAGAAAATGAATACGGTAATCTTGGTGATACTTCTACATTAGCCGAACCAGCAGTCGTCGATGATTTAATCGACAATCGAATGAATAAGTGATCAACTTTCACAAAAAATATCTATTAAAGATACAAAATAAATTGGCATTATCTGATTATGCCTATCTCTGGTTATCGTTTTTAAAAGGAGTTGTTGTTACGTTAATTCTAATTTGGATTTTTAATATTGCATCTCTGCTGGGACAATCTGACTTAAACTTTAAAAAAGTATTCATACCAAGCGATATAGGTCTTGATAGCTATCTAAAAAATTCTGAAATAAGTCTCGGAGATGTCCCTGAAGAAGCACAAAAAAAAATAATATGGTCGAACGCAAAAAAAAATAAGACAGAAATTGCTATCGCTTTTTTACCTGGATTTGGCACAACTAATTTTCAACAAAAGGAATTTTTCGATAAATTATCGGAGGAACTTGATGCGAATATTTTCTGATCAAGATTATCAGGCCATGGTCGTGAACATCCTGGTTCAAAGCAGATGAGTGCAGAAAATTATTTAAAGGATACATCGGAAGCTATAGAAATTGCTAAAAGGATAGGTAACAAAGTTGTTTTAATTGGCTATTCTCTTGGGGGTGCACTTACCACAGCGGCTTCTTTTGATGAGGAGTTGTCTAAAGATCTACATGGAGTAGTTCTTTTTGCCCCAGCCTATGTTGGAACAATAAGAAATAACAGCCTATGGTTTTATAGAATGTCTTTCCTTGATAGAATAAATTTGAATTGCAATGATTATATTAATGATCAAAAGAAATATGATTGTGCTAAGTACTCCACTGATGTATTTGAGATATCTGATGGAGTAGAAGGAGGTCGCATCATGAGTGCCGTAGCAGAAAAAGACTTTTCAGAAAATAAAATTCCAGCATTATCATTTTTTGACTACGACGATGATGTAATAAACTCTTATGAAACTGAAAAAAGACTAGATAAATGGGGAAACAAAAAAAGTAAAATAGTAATTATTGAGTCAGGCGAGAAAGATATCAAACAACATTATATCGTTGGTTTTCTCAATCCTGAACTTGATGAATTTTATATTAAGGAAATAAGTAATTGGATAAACAACTTATAAAAAATTTAATAGAAAAGCATAATATGGAACCACATCCTGAGGGCGGACATTATGTTGAGATTTTTAGAAATGATGATGTCACTCACATATATTTTTTACTTGAAGCACACGAGAACTCTCACTGGCACAGAATAACAAAAACGGAAACATTACACTTTTACTCTGGCAGTCCTCTAAATATATTTACTTCTAAGGATGGTGTAGAATTTCAAATTGATGAGATAGGATCTAATAATAATTTTATTTACACTATAGAAAAAGGAACTTGGTTTGCTTTGAAATCTACTGGTTCATATAGCTTAATTGGATGCACCGTCGCGCCCGCTTTTGAATTTGAAGATTTAGAATTGGCACCAAAAGATTGGAAGCCATCTAAATTTGATAAAGTACTTTAAAATATTCTAGAAGTCTGAGGTAATTCCCTTTTTTTCCCAGTCTCCGAAACGGGTTGGCTCTGGACCGTCTGCACCGCCTATCTCTTTTTTCTTTTTAGGCAGTTTGGTGTCAGTTTTCTTGTCTTCTTTGTCTTCGACAACCTCTGTTTTTTTATCATTCATATGTATAATGTAATCTCTATTTATCGCTAATCAAAGTATGAAAACAGTGGGAAACAACAAACCTTTCTGTTATACAGAGAAATAATGCTTCACAATAATGTCGGTTAAAATATCACCTTCTATACTAGCATCAGACTTTTCATCATTAGGAGATGAGGTCGTTAATATCACTCAAGCCGGGGCTGACTTCATACACGTTGACGTAATGGACGGACACTTTGTTCCAAATCTCACAATAGGTCCAGATGTTGTTAGGTCTATAAGAGATAAATCTTCACTGCCGTTTGATGTTCATTTAATGATCGATCCTGTACAACCTTATATTGAGAAATTTGTTGAAGCTGGAGCAGATATTGTTTCAGTTCATCCGGAAGCAAATGATGATACGGAAGCATGTTTAAGTAAAATTAAATCTTTAAATGTGAAAGCGGGACTTGCCATTAATCCTGATACAGAATGGGAAGTTGTTAAACCTTTTATGAACAAACTTGATCTCATTTTAGTCATGAGTGTCCATCCAGGTTTTGGCGGTCAGAGATTTATTCCAACTGCTTTGGATAAATTATCAAAACTTAGAGAAGAAATTAAAAAGTCTGGTAGAGAAATTTATTTAGAAGTTGACGGGGGAATTAATTTTGAAAATGTTCAATCAGTAATCGATGCTGGGGCTGATATGATTGTTGCGGGCACCACAACCTTTAAAGGTGGTCCAAGTGAGTATGCAAATAACATTGAAAAACTAAGAGGCCACTAAATTGAATATAAAAATTAAAACCGCGCTGATTTCTGTTTCAGATAAATCGGCTTTAGAAAAAGTTGTTCAATCGCTCAAAAAACATAATATTAAAATAGTTTCAACGGGTGGTACCGCAAAAGCAATCGCAGACATGGGTGTTGATGTGACCGATGTATCTTCTTTAACCAATTTTCCAGAAATGATGGATGGACGTGTAAAAACATTACATCCAAATGTTCACGGGGGTTTACTCTCAAGGAGAGACGACGAAAACCATGTAAAGGCTCAAGAGGATCATGGAATAGAAGATATTGACTTAATAATTGTAAATCTCTACCCCTTCGAGGAAACGATAAAATCAGAGAAAAATGAGGAAATTTGTATAGAAAATATTGATATTGGTGGCCCAGCAATGTTGCGATCAGCGGCTAAAAATCATCAATTTGTCACAGTGGTTACTGATATTAGCGATTACGATGAGCTCATTAATGAGATCAATAAAAACAATGGTTCAACCACATTGAAATTAAGAAAGAAACTTGCCGCAAAAACATTTTCGACCACTGCTTATTACGATTCTTTAATCAGTAATTGGTTTCACAGAATTACAGAGGAACCAGTTAAAAAGTTTTCAACTTCTGCAGTATTATCTTCTATACTTCGCTACGGTGAAAATCCTCATCAGTCAGCAAGTCTCTATAAGTCATCAATGCAACAATCAGGGATACCACATGCAAAGTTACTTCAAGGAAAAGAGTTGAGTTATAATAATATTAATGATGCTGATGCAGCGTTACAGTTGATTAAAGAATTTGATGTAGACACTCCTAGTGTTGCAATTATCAAACATGCAAATCCCTGTGGTGTTGCTAGCGGGGGGTCACTGTGTGAAGCATATATGAAAGCACTATCCTGTGATACGACTAGTGCATTTGGGGGTATCATCGCACTTAACCAAACAATCAATAAAGAAACAGCCTCTGAGATTATAAAAATATTTACTGAAGTTATTATTGCGCCTGATGTAAGTGATGAAGCTAAGGAAGTTTTTAGATCGAAAAATAATTTACGAGTTTTGACTTTATCATCAGTACAGAAAAATAATAATTCTAGAAACTACAAAAGTATTGAAGGAGGAATTTTAGTTCAATCAAATGACGAAGCAAATACTACTAAATCTGATCTAAAAGTAGTCACAGAAAAAAAACCAAGTGAAAATGAAATTGAAGATATGTTGTTTGCGTTTAAAGTTTGCAAACATGTAAAGTCAAATGCGATTATTTATGTCAAAAATAAAAAAACAATTGGTATCGGTGCTGGACAAATGAGCAGAGTTGATAGTGCTAAAATTGCCTCGCAAAAAAATAGTGAAATGGAAAAATCTGAAGAAAACTCACTTAAAAATTCAGTGGTTGCATCAGATGCATTTTTTCCGTTTGCTGATGGACTGCTTGTTACAATTTCATCTGGAGCGAAAGCAGTTATTCAACCTGGCGGCTCTGTTAAGGATGATGAGGTGATTGAAGCTGCAAATAAAGCAGGTATTTCAATGGTATTTACTGGTGTAAGACACTTCAGACATTAAAAATTAATATAAAAATAGTCTTTAACTGTGTCTTGGTGAGTGAAAGTTCCCTTTTCTATTAATTTAAAACTGTGTTCTTCAAGAAAACTTGAAGTTTTTACAAACTCTTGGTCAAAAATTTCTATTTGTAAGAAAATACGATTATTTTTAATTAAATTAACAAGTCCTTGTAACACCAATAACTCCAGTCCTTCTACATCAACTTTAACTGCGATTGTTTTATTTACATCCAAAAGAACATTGTCTCCGCATACTTGTTTTATTTTCATCTTGCCTTCAGAACTTAATTTTGCACCACCAGATTGGTATTCTCCAAACCTCGAACTTGCCAAAAGATAACCTTCTTTATTCTCGTCGGACAAAGCAAGGTTATGGCACTTAATAATATTAGAAAAATTATTTTGCTTAACATTCTCTTCCATTCGTTCAAAAGCTCCTTTATGCGGTTCAAAAGCATCAATTGTTATATTTGGAATACTATTTGCTATAGTTAATGCATAGACTCCAATGTTCGCTCCAACATCAATAAAACGTTTAATGTTATACTTTTTAATATTTTCAACTAAGTATTGAATTTGTTTTTCTTCATAATAACCCGTAAAAAAAATTTCACGGTCGATTGAGTCTCTTATATCTAGATTAAGTTGTATATCATTTAGTTTGAAAGATAATTTTTCTTTTTTTATTAAAAATAAAAACCGTCTTAAAAAACTTTTTCTTAACTTCTGGATTTTTTTTTTGAACATTGAGAGATCTATTTCTTTCTTTTTTTTATTATTCCATAAATTAAAACTGAAACAGTAATTAAAATAGCAATCCACTTAAATGAAGTAGCCATGCTAGCTAAAGACACGTGTGTTTCGTTAACATTTGGAAAGTTTAAGGCCAGTCTCGTAATTTGAAGATTTTCTAAAATATCAAAGCTAAAAGCGATTAAAGGTATAAATAAAATTACTCCTGAACTTTTAAATAATTTGACGTAAGCCCCAAGAAATAATGACGTATATAAAACAGGATAAATTGTATCCAGTATAAGTGAAGAGAGAACGTAGACACTTCGACCCTCAGGACCTATTGCATTGAAATTACTGACAACATTCTCTTTTCCATAATAGAGCTCAAGATCGAGCATGTTTGAAAAAATATTATGTGGAAGAAGAAAAAATATGAGACCACATATATTAAGTAATATGAAAATTGTAATTTGGGATTTTGTTGAAGAAACTAAATGAAGATACTTATTAATCATTTTCTGAAACAAAATACATTCCCAAAATACCAATTAAATTAAATAGAACTATAGAAATCATTGCATATTGCAGACTGTTGGTGAAAGCTAGAATTATCGACATCAATCCAGGAACGAGCCATGCAGTTGATTTTCCAGCAAAAGCATAAAGGCCAAAAAATTCAGTCATCTTTTCTTGCGGGGAAAGCTTAACCATTAATGCTCGTGATGCAGTTTGGGCAGGGCCATAAAAAATTGAAATACCAATGACAACACAAATGTATGTAACTTGACTTACAGAATTAAATATTCCAAATGTAAATTCCTCAACATCAGCTGAATATTCATTAACTGTAAAAAAATAAAATATTGTATCTTTATCAATTGATAATCCTAAGAGTCCTGAAACTAGCAATCCCCAAAGAGACAAGTTTATTACATTTTTAGATCCAATTAGATCATTTAAATAGCCTCCATAAATTGAACTTGGTCCTGACAAGATATTTAAAATAATTCCAAGTATTAAGACTTGGGTGAGCGACATTCCAACCACAAGACTTGCGTAAACCCCACCCACTACAAACAGGGCATTCAAAGCATCTTGATAAAACATTCTTGTTATTAAGAACGTGAATATATTTTTATACTTTCTAGCTTCTTTGAAAGTATTAATGAAATTTGTAAGACCAATTTTTACTGAATTGATAACAGTAACATCATTTTTTTTAAGATCTGGAGTAAATAAAAATAAAGGAATAATGAAAACAGCATACCAAATTGCGCATAGTGGTCCTACAATTCTTACGTGTTCATATTCACTCGTATTCAAACCATATAAATTTTCAGTTTCACCACCAGGCCAAACAAATATTATTAAAAATAAAATTAATGCAATAAGACCTGCGATATAACCAACTCCATAACCCATACCACTTAACCAACCGGAATTCTCAGGAGTTTCGATCGTTGCTAGAACTGAGTTATTAAAGACCTCTGAAAATCCAACCATTGCGGATGCAAGTATTAAACCAAACATCACAAGCCAAATACCGTCAGGCGCGCCTGGAGGTGAATACCAAAGCAACGCCATACCAAGCACAAACAGTGCAGACGTTATTCCCATTAATAGCTTTCGGTTTCCTTTTATATCCGTAATGGACCCTAGGACTGGACTTAAGAGAGCAATAGCTAGTCCTGAAATTGTTTGTGTGAGTGTTAGTTTTTGAGCACCATCGTCGCCAGTTATAAAGACATCTGTAAAGTAAACAGAGAAGACAAATGTCATGATCAATGTATAGAAAGGCTGATTTGCCCAATCAAACATCGTCCATGAATATCGACCTAGTTTTGAAGCTCTCATAAATTAGAGAATATACAATTAAACCAATTCTGCATGTTAATTTTTTAGTTTGGAATAAAAATAAAGTTATTGTTTTGTAAGTCTTTGGAGTTTTTAGTAGCCTGTAAAGTAAAGTTTTCATCAATAAAAAAACATTTATAACCAAGTTGTTCTATTTCGTTGATTGCAGTATGAGGCTGAACTCCTGAATGGCGTTCTTCGATTTCAATTAACATCGTGGGCATGTTTTGCGTAATAAATTTTCTAGCACCATTTAAAATTTCTAATTCGTGCCCTTCTACGTCAATTTTTATAAAGCCAATTTCATGTTCAAAATTGTATTCGTCTAAAGATATTTTTTTTATAGCTTTAATGGTTTCAAATTTTTCATTTTCAAGATTATTAGATTTATGAATTGTAGCAGTGCCAAGTTTGTATTTCTCTTCATTGTCAAAACTTGCCGCTATATCTCTGATGGGAATTCTAAGCTCAGCTTCACCACTTTCAGAAGAAACTGCAGCATTTTCTATTTTAATATTTTTTTTGTATTTAAAGCCATCTACCAGCTTACTATACAGAAGTGGATTCGCTTCAAAGGCATAAACATATTTACATAAGTCTGACAAAAAATAAGAATATACTCCACGGTAAACGCCAATATCTATTGATGCTTTAGAACCATCAACTAATTTATCTAGAACCCTAATCTCTTTTTCAGTATTTTTTTTGAAATACCTGGTCGCTCTTCTTTTTAGTAAGTAAGGTTCTGAAAAGCCGAATAGCTTTTTAAATAGAAATTCTAATTTTTTCTGTTGATGAATTCTCACAAAATTTGACTCATGGAGCGAGTGAAGGGAGTCGAACCCTCGACCTAAACGTTGGCAACGTTTCGCTCTACCACTGAGCTACACTCGCGTAATAGACAAGTTTCTAATAGAAAATCCCTTGTTTTTCAAGATAAGCGGATTATTTCATTATCTTAATAACTAATGTATTATCAATAACGATATGAAAAACGTCAATATTCAGGAACTATCAAGAAAAATCCCAATATTTCCACTTACTGGGGCAGTTCTTTTCCCAGGCACTCAGCTACCCTTAAATATCTTTGAGCCACGTTATGTTCAGATGATAGATGATGCACTTGCAAGCCCGGGTCGCCTTTTAGGAATGATACAGCCCGCGTCGCAAAGTCAAGAAGCTGGAAATAAATCTTTAAAAAAAGTTGGTTGTATTGGTCGTATTTCATCATTTAATGAAGCTGAGGATAGCAGATATTTAATTACATTATCTGGTATTGTAAGATTTGAAGTTGATGAGGAATTAGATGTAACCACGCCTTACAGACAAGTTCTAGCCAACTATGATAATTATAAGACTGATACTGAAAGCCAAAACAGTGACAGTATTGATAGATCAAAACTTTTAGCTTTGGTTAAACGTTATCTAGAACATAGAAAAATTTTAGCTGATTGGGAAATTATTAAACAAACTCCAACTGAACAATTAATTAATTATTCTGGAATACTAGTTCCATTTACTCCAGAAGAGAAACAACTTCTTCTTGAAGCAAAGACATTAATCACAAGAGGGCATGCGCTCGAGGCGCTTTATCAATCTTATATTTTTGACCTTTCTGGGGAAAAGAGTGATCAGCTGCATTAAAACGATTGAAAATAATTTTCTCCCGTAGCACTTCTGATAAAAAACTTTTTAAGTGTCTCGCTCCTTTCAATTAAACCTAAACCTTTTCGCGTTGTATAGTTTATAAACCTGTTATTACTAGAAAAAATATCATCAAGTAAGAAAGTGCCAAAAGAATAAGCTGCATTATCTATTTTTCTTTTCATTTCAAAATCTTCTAAAGCCATTTGATCATTATTCTTATATCCCAATGATTTGTATTTCATTATTTGGTCTATAAACGCCGCTATATCTTTTATCGTTAAATTTAGACCTTGCCCAGCGATGGGGTGGATATTGTGAGCAATATTACCAAGCAACACTGTATTTTTATAAATTAGATTTTTCGCATATACAAATTGAAGCCTATATTTTTCATTATTAATAATTTTTAAAGAAGAGATATGTTCACCAAGATGTTTGTTGATTATTTGCTTAAGCTCTTCATCATTTTTACGTAGTAATTTAGAATTTTTTTTCAAAGACCAAACAATTGATGCTTCATCTTTAGAATAAGGTAATAGTGCTAACGGACCATCTAATAAAAATTTTTGCACTGCGCAACTTGCATTCTTGATATCGCCTTTAATGCGTAAAGATAGCGCCTCCTGCTCTATATCTTTTTTTATAAAATTAATTTTTATTAGATCTGCTATATTATTTTTTGTTGATGACAAAATAAATAAGTCACTTTGAATTTCCTCACTGTTTTGTAATGTCAGTTTGGTTCCATCTAAATTGTTTTCGACCATTGTGGGATAATTACCATTTATAATTTTTATATTTTTTAATTGGCTTATCTTTTCATCTAGGAATTTTTCTAAATCAGTGTTTTTAATAATTTTTCCTAAAGAGTTTTTTCCATCATTAAATTTTATTGACTGGGGCTTAATTGCGCCAAAACTATTTAATTCACAATAAATTGAGTCAATTACAGGATATTCGTCAAATAGTTGAATACCTTGATACATTGACGATAGATAATCTATTGATCCATTAGATAAGAATGTAACAAGATTAGATTTTAAAATTTCTTGATTTTGATTTGTATCTGAAATTAGACATACTTTAAAACCATTCATCGCCAAAAGACTGGATACTATTTTGGCTGAAATACCAGATCCGAATATAGTAAATTCATATTTCATTTATTATTTGAATAATTTAGTCAGTTAATTGTTTAAGAAACTATATAATAACAAGATGAATCAAATACTAATAGAATCTGAATATTTTTATTTTTTTGTAAATAATGAAGCTTTTACCCGACACGATTAAACTTTTTATAATCAGAAGATTGCTTGAGATAAGTGGAATTACTTCAATTTTACTTAGTCTATTTATACTTATATCTTTAGCAAGCTATTCAAGTTTTGATCCTAGTATTTTCAATTTAAATAATTTCGAGATAAAAAATATTGGAGGTTATATTGGAGCAAACGTATCAGAGTTTCTCATACAATTTTTTGGATATGGCAGTTTACTGATTTGTATTGTCCTAACCAGTTGGTCATATAAACTTTTTTTTTCAAAAAAATTAGAACTGTTTGCTCTAAATTTTTTACTTCTACCTATTACTCTCTATCTACTCGCTCTTTTTTTTGAAGCAATAAATGTACCAATATCAAATGGATTTATTGCGAACCAGACTCTAATTATTTTAGAACAAGCAAATATTTTTACTAATGATTATTTATATTACTTTTTTATAGTCTCTATTTCTACTTTTTTTCTAGTTTCTCTTTATTTTACAATGGGTTTAAAATTAGATGAATGGGTTAAGTTATTAAAAGCTGCATGGCAGCTGACAAAAACATTTATTTCGGTATGCGTGAAATTATTTGTTATCACGAAATCTTATTTTATCAAAGGTTCAGCTCGAGAAGGTTCAATTGAAGTACATATCAATAAGAAAAACCATGAACCTAAAATTGATTTTGACAATTTAAAAAATGAACCTGTTTCAAGTTATATTTATGAAAACGAAGGACAAACAAAAATTAATCAGCAGGATGAAATTATTTTTGAAGATAATTCTTATAAAGCTCCAGATATAAATTTTTTATCAAAGCCTGAGCTGAGTAAGGAAAGTTCTGTCAATCAAGAAGAGCTTGATTTAAATGCAGAGAAACTAAAAAATGTTTTAACTGATTTTAAAATTGAAGGAGAAATTATCAAAGTATCTCCAGGTCCAATAGTGACGATGTATGAATTACAACCTGCACCGGGCATTAAGGCGTCTAAAATAATTTCATTATCTGATGATATAGCAAGAAATATGAGCGCCATGTCGGCACGCGTTGCAATTATTCCGGGTAAAAATGTAATTGGAATAGAAATACCAAATACAATTAAGAACCCCGTTTATTTAAGTGAACTATTCAAAAATGAACAGTTTGTAAATAATGAAAAGAATTTGATTTTAGCTCTTGGCAAAGATATCAGCGGTAATGCTAAGTTTGCGAATTTAGAAAATATGCCACACCTTTTGATTGCTGGAACAACAGGATCAGGAAAGTCAGTTGGTATAAACGTAATGATAACCTCAATTCTTTACAAACATTCTCCCGAAGATTGCAAATTCATATTAATTGACCCAAAAATGCTTGAGTTGTCAGTATATGAGGGTGTACCTCACCTTATCACTCCTGTTGTGACTGACCCCAAAAAGGCAATTGTTGCACTTAAATGGGTGGTTAGAGAAATGGAGTCTCGTTACAAGAAAATGTCCTTATTGGGCGTTAGAAATATTGAAAATTATAATCAAAGAATAGTTGAAGCAATTAACAAATCTGAAAAAATAGTGAGAACAATCCCCTCAGGCATTAATCCAGAGACTGGTCAACCAGCAACCCAGCAGATAGAAATAGAAAATAAAAAGATGCCTTTTATTGTTGTTGTTGTCGATGAGATGGCAGACCTAATGATGGTAGCGGGAAAAGAAATTGAGCATGCCATTCAAAGATTGTCTCAAATGGCACGGGCGGCAGGAATTCACTTAATTATGGCTACACAAAGACCAAGTGTGGATGTCATTACTGGAACAATTAAAGCTAATTTCCCGAGCAGGATTAGCTTTCAAGTAAGTTCCAAATTTGATAGCCGTACAATTTTAGGTGACGAAGGTGCTGAAAGACTCTTAGGTAAAGGGGATATGTTGATGATGACTGCAGGAGGGATTACAACAAGAATACATGGACCTTTTATATCTGATAATGAAATAGAAAATATTGTTAAGTCACTTCAAAAACAAGGTAACCCTGAATATGATGATGAAATATTAAAAGAAGAAGATCATGACAATGATATAGGATTAATGTCTGAAAGTGATCACGATAGTCTTTTAAAAGACTCTTTAGAAATCATAAAAAATGAGGGTAAGGCATCTACAAGTCTTTTGCAGAGAAAACTACAAATAGGATATAATCGTGCTGCAAGAATAATGGATCAACTAGAAGAAAGTGGGTATATAAGTGCTGCCAACCATGTTGGTAAAAGGGAAATTTATTTTGAGAAGTTAAACTCCTAATGAAATATTTTTTTCTTGGACTCCTTTTGGTATTACTTACTTTGAAAAATGTTTTGTCAAATGAAGTTATTTCAGGAATAGAAAAAAATTGGAATAATATTAAGTCTATGTCCGGTCAATTTGAACAGATTGACTCTGATGGAAATACATCATTTGGAAACTTTTTTTTTCTAAAACCCTATAAGTCTAAGTTTGAATATGAAGATAGATATGAAGACATAATAACTAATAAAAGTTTAATGTTATTAGTAGACAAAGAAGGTTTTCAAATTGAAAGTTATGCTATAGGTAACAGTGTCTTGAAAAAACTTTTATCAGACAACATAAAAATAAATAATGAATTTGATATTGTATCACTTAAAGAGGAAGATAAATTTTATAAATTACTGCTCACAACAAAAGGGGGTCCAACAGACAGTAAAATTCAATTCACATTTGATCGATCGTCACTAGATCTTAAAAAATGGGATATTTATGACGAATTTGGCAACAAAACAGTTTTTAAGTTTACAAAAATTAAAAAAAATATATTTATAAGTCAAAATTTATTTGTGGTTAAGTATAATTAGAACCATAGGCAGGTTAAAAAACATTTCAATTTAAATGACGGTCAGTTCAAACAATGAGCTTAAGCAGTGGCTTGAGTCTAATAAAATTTCTGAAGTAGAATGTATCTTTCCTGACATGGCTGGATCGTCAAAAGGAAAAATACTTCCTGTTCAAAGATTTTTAAAATCTATTGAGGATCAAAGCCTTAAGCTTGCTGACTCAGTTTTCGGTCAAACAGTTTCTGGTAAATGGGTTTATGAAAGCGAAGTGATTGATTATGTTGAGGAAGATTTGTTCATGTCCCCTGACTTATCAACTTTGCGAAAAATTCCATGGAATAAAGAGCCAACAGCTCAAATTATTTGTGATCTCAAATATGGTACGGGTGATCCATCTGAAATCGCACCTAGACAGGTTTTAATTAATATTATTAGAGCATTAAAAGAAGAAAATTTAAGAGCAATTGTAGCACCAGAATTAGAATTTTATTTGTGTGAGCAAAATCTTGACCCCGACTTGCCCCTAAAAACACCTGTTGGAAAATCTGGCCGCAGAGAAACAGGCAGTCGTGTATTTGGAATTGATGCAGTAAACGAATTTGATACGTTAACAGATGATATTTATGATTATTGTGAGCTAATGAAAATTGGCGTTGATACTCTTGTGCATGAGTCAGGCCCTTCACAGATCGAGATAAATTTAAATCATGGAGACCCGCTAGCATTAGCTGATCAGGCATTCATGTTTAAGAGAGCCGTAAGACAGGTCGCACTCAAACATGGTATTCATGCAACTTTTATGGCTAAGCCGTATCAGGGTCAGCCAGGAAGCTCAATGCATATACACCAAAATTTAGTTTCAACAAAATCGAACAAAAACCTCTTTAGCGATCAAGATGGTAATAATTCTAAAGAATTTTTATATTTTATTGGAGGTCTTCAAAATTATTTACCAGATGCAATGCTGTTGTTTGCTCCGTATGTTAATTCCTATAGACGATTTGTTATTGATGCTTCTGCTCCTATTAATACACATTGGGGCATTGAAAATAGAACAGTTGCGTTCAGAGTTCCAACATCATCTCCTGAGGCAAGAAGAATAGAAAACAGGATACCAGGTGCAGACACTAATCCATATCTTGCCATCGCAGCTTCTTTGGCCTGCGGGTATCTTGGATTGAGAGAGAAATTGGAACCAGAAAAGCCAACTGCAGGTGATGCGTTTGAAAGAAGGCACAACATACCTAAGTACCTTCCCGATGCATTAAAAAGGTTGAAAGTTAGCAATGAACTTTCTGAGACTCTAGGCAAAGAATTTGTTACGCTTTTCACAGAAATAAAACAAACTGAACATGATGCTTACCAAAACGTTATAAGTGCTTGGGAACGAGAACATTTATTACTCAACGTATAATTTATAATATTTTTTTATTTAAGAAGTAGCCTTTTTTGTCTTCAAATATGATTAAATCTTTAAGCAATAGATTTTTTTCAATTTTTTTTCTCAGAGAATAAATATGAGTTTCAAGAGTGTGAGTGTCGATGTCTTCATTATAACTCCAAACTTTTTTCAAAAGATTTTTTTTTGAAATATGTCTATTACTATTATCCATTAAGCACATGAAAATTTGTGACTCCTTTTCAGTGAATCTAATGAAGAAATCTTCGTTAGATAGCGACCTCATTCCTGGATCGTAAACAAATTTGGAAAAATTTAGTTTTCTCGCTGTTTGTGATTCTATTTGTTCTAAACTGCCAGCGACTCTCTCAAATAAATCTCTAATGCTTAAAGGGGTATTCAGTAAAATAAATTGTTTATTCAATTTATCTGTATTTAATTTTTTACCGATTGAATTGATTATTATTGCTAGATCAAACTCTGAAACGTATGAAATATCATTCATTGCCAATACATCATCAGTAATGAGGATTAATTTATCTTTATTATTTAATTCGTCTTTTTTACTAATTTTAAATTCAAAATTTTTATAGTATTTACTGAATTCAATAACTTCTTTAATAGTGGTATACAATCTCTCGTTCTTAAGGATAATTGGGATTACTTTTTTTTTCATTTTAAATATAACTATAATATAAATTATGAATTTATTAGTGCAAAATAATTATCTGTATTCTGATCTAGGTCAATATACTTGCGCTATAGGTCGTAATGGTCTGACAAAAGATAAAATTGAAGGGGACCACAAAACACCTGCCGGTAAATATAGATTTGAGAAAATATTCTATAGAGCAGATAAGTTAGGAGAATTGATTTTTAATATTCCATCCAAAATCATTTTAAAGAATGATGGTTGGTGTGATGATCCTAAGAATAAATATTATAATCAGTATATACAGTTTCCTTTTGAAGCAAGTGCAGAGCATTTATATCGAGAAGATGATCTGTATGATATTTTATGTGTAATTAATTATAATACTGATCCGATTATTCCTGGCAAAGGAAGTGCTATTTTTTTGCACATAAGTAAACCTAATTTTGAGGGAACAGAAGGTTGTGTTGCAATCGAAAAGAACAATATGATTGAGTTAGCTAAAGCTATAGATTCTAAAACGGAGCTATTGATAAAAATTTAATCCCGCTCACCAAAAATATGAGTTCCTATTCTTATGTGAGTTGAACCACACTCTATAGCAGCTTGATAATCTCCTGACATACCCATACTTAGAGATCTCAAATTAAATTTTTTTCCTAGTTCTCTTAATCTTGTAAAATGTTTTTTAGGATCTTCATTGACTGGCGGTAGACACATTAACCCAACAATATTCAGCTCAGATGTTGAAATACAATCTGCAATGAATTGTTCGGCTTCATTAAGTAAAACCCCAGATTTTTGAGGTTCGTCCCCTGTATTAATTTGTATAAAGTATTCTCTATGAATGTTTTTGGACTTTTCAATTTCAGCAAATAATTTCACAATTTTTGCTCGATCGATTGAATGTATCACATCGCAGTTTTCATGAATCGAGTGCACTTTTCTGCTTTGAATACCTCCAATAAAATGAAGTTTGATATTTGAATTTATTTTTTTGAGATTTGGCCACTTTTGCTCGATTTCTTGGATCTGATTTTCGCCAAACTCCAAGTGACCTTCATCAATGACCCTTTGTATATCAGCTACAGGTTTCTTCTTGCTAACAGCAATGAGCTTAACTTCTTCAGTGTCTCTATTAGCAAGTTGGATGGACTTTTCTAAAATATTTAAAAAATTTTTGTAAGTGCTCATAAAAAAAATGCCCTACAAGTTATTGTAGGGCATTTTAAATCAAAAACTATTAATTAGATGATTAGAATCCAACTACGTAGTTAAAGACCCACTTATCAGTGTCATTAGCTGATCCACCAGCTTCATCAGTTTCTAAGTAATCAACACCGAAAGAAGCAGCGCCCATTCCTTTATTTACTGATACTCTCATGTAATCAGTGTCAGTAGTGAAATCTCTGTCAGCGAATTGAACACCAACGTCCATTCCTGCTACAGATGTACCTACACCCATGTGAGTTTCTTCAGAACCGTCGTCTGAGTCATACACAGCATAACCTAAGTTAAGGCCAGCTATTGAATAACCAACAGTCATGAAGTTTGGATCCTTGTCAGCTGTAGCTGCAGCTTTGTAATCAATTTGTGACACACCAGCAGCGATTGATGCACCCATGATTGATGTTTTAGCAGCATATGACATTACTGGATCAGTAGTTGCTGATTCCATACCTCTAGTAACTTTAAATGATACTCCACCCAATGAGTTTGAGTATGCAATTGAGTTTCCAGAAGGTGCGTCACCATCATCATAAACTCCAGTTCCGCCGCCTTTACCACTAAATGCAACGTTCCAGCAGTTTACAAGTGAGAAACAAGCTGGGTTAGAGTCATTACCGTCCACAGCAGAGTCTTGACCGATACCTAGACCGATTGTACCCATACCTGTGTCGAAGTTAACGTCAGTTTTGATGCCAGCAGCAGTGATAGACATTGTAAGACCAACGCCCATACCGTTATCCATTGCATCACTGTAAGATACGTAAACAGAGTTTGTAGAGAACGTTGATGCTAATCCACCACCGTCGTTATCTGTTAGAGTACCAGCGAAGTAACCACTAATTGACATTTCAGCTTGAGCAGCACCAGCAGCCATAACTGAAGCCAACGCAGTAGCTCCCATTAATTTTGATCTATTCATAATAATTCCTTTCATATGATAATTGATCATAGTTAAATTTAACTGAGATAAGTTTTATCAAAAATCGTGGTGTTTTTTAAAGATATTTTCAAAAATACAACATTTTTATCTTAATGTGTTGCATTTATGCAACTTATTGATTCTGTTGAAAAAATAAGAAAAATGGATTAATTCAATTTTTTAGTTTAAAAGATATGCAATTAAACAATACCGACAATTTCAACCAAATTATGAAAATATCCTTAATTTCAGGACTTTTAATCATTTTTTGTGTGTCTTGTGCGCAGATACAAAGCATGCAAGACGAACCTGAAACTTATGAGTCTGATAAACAAAGAGTTTTAACAGAAAAGGCTCAAGATAGAAATTTAAATCTACCTACAGGAAGTACAATACTAGATGGTGACTCGGGTTTCACCATGCGAGGAATATTAGGACTGGACTCATCCACCGATATTCTCCAGGTAAAATCAATTACTTTTAATGTTGCATTAGATAAAGTGAGTTTTATGCCTTTGGTTTCTGTTGACTCTATCTCAGGTATTATAGTCACAGATTGGTATAGTTTAGATGATGGTAAAAATAGAATTAAAATAAATATCCGCGTGGTTGATCAGGAAATGACGGATGAAAGTATAGTTGTGTCGTTATTTACTCAATCTTTAGATAATGATAGATGGGTTGACCAAGGAATTAATTCTGAACAAAGTTTAAAAATAAAAGAGAGCATTTTAACTTCAGCAAGATCATTGAAAATCGCATCGGAACTATAAGCCGATGAGGATTAATTGATGTCCGATAAATATAATTCAAAAGTAATAGAAAAAAAATGGCAATCCTATTGGGATAGCAACAAACTTTTTGAGAGCAAAGTAGTAGAAGGTAAAAAAAAATACTACATTCTTGAAATGTTTCCTTATCCTTCAGGAAAGATTCATATGGGTCATGTCCGTAACTATACATTAGGGGACGTGATCGCAAGATACAAAAGAGCTCAAGGTTACAATGTAATGCATCCAATGGGCTGGGATGCTTTTGGATTACCCGCAGAAAATGCAGCAATAGAAAACCAAACATCACCAAAGACATGGACATACGAAAATATAGAAACAATGAAAAATCAGTTGAAGCAGATGGGTCTATCAATTGATTGGTCTAGAGAAATAGCAACGTGTGATACGCTCTATTATCAAAATCAGCAAAAACTATTTTTAAAATTTTTTCGAAAAAATTTAATATATAAAAAAGAATCCCTCGTTAATTGGGATCCAGTTGAAAATACCGTTCTTGCAAATGAACAGGTGATTGATGGCAAAGGTTGGAGATCTGGTGCTGAAGTTGAACAAAAAAAACTCTCTCAGTGGTTTTTTAAAATCACAGACTATGCAGATAAACTTCTGACTGCACTTGATGAAATGCCAGGATGGCCTGAAAAAGTAAAGACAATGCAAAAAAATTGGATTGGGAAATCATATGGCTGTGAAATTGATTTTGAGATTTCCTCGAAATTAGAGAAATTTAATGATAAAAAATTAAGAATTTTCACAACACGTCCAGATACAATTTTTGGGGCTACATTTTGTGCTCTATCTCCCTTTCATCCTTATGTGGACCTGCTCATAAAAGAAAATGAGACACTTGATAATCAAGTGAAGCATTTGAGATCACAAAAAATTAATGAAGAATCAATAGCTAAAAATGAAAAGATTGGAATCCAAACTGAATTATTTATTAAGCATCCATTTATTAATAATAAATTATTGCCTGTCTATATTGCAAACTTCATCTTAATGGATTATGGGTCTGGTGCCATTTACGGCTGTCCTGCGCACGACCAGAGAGACCTGGATTTTGCTAATAAATATAAATTGGATGTAATTCCGGTTATAAATCCATCTGACAATAGTAAATTTGATCACAAAATTGCATATACAGGAAATGGTAAGCTTATTAATTCAGAATTTTTAGACAATCTTTCAATTGAAGATGCAAAGAGGGAAATTATAAAAAAAATTGAAAATTTAAAACTTGGAAAAAAGACAACTAATTTTAGACTTCGAGATTGGGGTATATCTAGACAAAGATACTGGGGTTGCCCAATTCCAATAATGTACAGGGAAGATGGCAAAGTTATTGAGGTTCCAGAGGATCAACTGCCATTAGAACTGCCGATTGATATTGACTTGAGTACACCCGGTAACCCCCTTGATAATCATCCAACATGGAAATTCACAAATTGTCCTGAGACTGGAATGAAAGCTATAAGAGAGACGGATACTCTTGATACCTTTGTAGACTCAGCATGGTATTTTTTAAGATTTTGCTCTCCGCTTGAGACAAATGAACCATTTAATATAGGTGAAATTGATTATTGGATGCCTGTTGATCAGTACGTAGGTGGTGTTGAACATGCGATTTTGCATTTACTATATTCAAGATTTTTTACTAAGGCTCTTGACATAAATAGTTTGGACGAACCATTTGATAGCTTATTTACCCAAGGAATGGTTTGCCACAATACATTTCAAAATGACTCAAAAGAATGGGTTTTTCCAAGTGATGTTGAAAAAAAGGACTCTAAATATTTTCAAGTTTCTACTGGTAAAGAAGTCACCATGGGGGAAATTGAATCAATGTCAAAATCTAAAAGAAATGTAATAGACCCTGAATCAATTATAAGTACATATGGAGCGGACTCTGCAAGGTGGTTTATGTTGTCCGACAGTCCGCCTGAGAAAGATATTAACTGGACAGATTCAGGTATAAATGGTGCATGGAAAATATGCCAGAAAATCTGGACATTAGTTAAAAACAATAAAATGAACTTAGAACAGACAACTAATGGTCATGCAGTGACTTATTCTGGAAAAACCCTAAATTTCATTAAAATTATACATCAAAATCTTCATACAATTACTCAAAGCATTGAAAAATTTCAAATGAATGTTTCTATAGCTAAAGTTTTTGAGATTGTTAATGCCATTTCTAAGTTTGATGTTGAAGAAGAAAAAGGGAAAGAGGCAATTAACGAAGCCATACACATATTAGTTAGAGTGATCGAACCAATGGTACCTCACTTAGCAGAAGAATGCTGGTCATTAATTGGAAAAGAAAGTTCTATCATGAGTGAGCCGTGGCCTACAGCGAACATTAACTATTTAGAGGATACGGAGGTAACTGTTGTAATTCAAATTAATGGTAAAAGACGGGGAGAAGTGGTGGTTCCAAAAGATGCATCGGAAAGTGAGATCGAGAAAGAAATACAAAATTTAAAGAATGTTAAAGATGCACTGTTGGGTAAAAATATATTAAAATCAATCTACGTTCCTAATAAAATACTAAATATCGTTGTTAAAACATGAATAGACACGAGCGAAGAAAGCAGAAAAAAAACAATAAATTAAATCAATCAGTAAACCAAGATTTGCTTCAAGGCATAGGGCTACATACAAACAAAAAATATAAAGAAGCTGAAATTTTATATAATAAAGTTTTATCTTCGGAACCAAAAAATTATGAAGCCCTAAGACATTTAGGTATACTGAATCAAGATTTAGAAGATTATGAAAAAGCCTATAATTATTTTCTTCAAGCTTTAAAAGTTAACCCAAGAGGATTTCAGGCTCTAAGTAATTTGGCAACAATACATATGATAAACAAAAATTATGATCTTGCCTATAAATGCTTAAACCAGTCATTTAGAATTAATTCTAGCTATGTCCCAACAATTAATAATCTGGCGGGGTATTATCACAAGATTAATGATCCGAAGAATGCAATTTTTTATTCACAATTATCTCTCAGTTTCCAACCAAATAACCCTCTGGCTTTGAACCAACATGCCAAAGCTTTAATTATTAACGACCAACTTGAGGAAGCAATCAATATTCTTGAACAGTTGAATAAAGAACATCCTGTTAATGACAATTTCAAACATAACTTGGCCACTGCGTATAGAGAAATGGGAGAGTTTCAAAAAGCTAACAAAATATCTTCAGAAGGATTTAAAAAGGATTATAAAAATGTTGCATACTTATTGGGCTTCACCAAAGACAAAAATAACAAGCTAAAAAAGGAGCATATTGAATATTACGATCAGTTACTAGATCAAGAAAATCTCAATTTAGAAGATAAAGCATTAATTTGTCACTCCTTTTTCGAGTACTTCAAAAATCAACATGATTATAAATTAGCTGGAACTTACCTTGTAAAAGGAAATGATGCACAATATGCATTAAAAAGCTTTGATTTAGATATTGAAAAAAATTTTTTTAAAAAATTGAAACTAATTTTTAAAAGAAAAATAGAATCTATATCTGAAGATAAAATAAAAAGTCAAATACCTATATTTGTATGTGGTATGCCTCGATCCGGTACTACTTTATGCGAGCAAATACTCTCTTCACATTCGAAAATCACTGGTGCAGGAGAATTAGATTATTTAGCGGAGGTTACAGATTGTCGTCTTATCCAACCAAGCGAAGAACAGATAGCTAATTTTGAGAACGTTTTAAAAAATAAAAAAAATTTACAAATAGTAAGAAAAAAATATCTCGAAAAGTTAGTAAAACGCGATAAACAGAATGCTGTTTACATTTGTGATAAGATGCCACACAATTTTATCTTTATAGGTTTAATTAAGCATATTTTACCTGAAGCAAAAATTATATATTGTAAAAGAGATCCTATTGACAATTGTTTTTCATTGTTCTCGCATAAATTTGTGGAAGTATCACATCAATATTCATACAATCAAAAAATGTTGGTTGAATATTATAAACTTCATGAAGATCTTATGAAGTTTTGGTTTAAGTATTATGGTGAAGATATTTTTGTTTTAGACAACGAAGAATTAGTGAACAACCAAGAAAGAGTTTCAAAACAGTTGATTGAATTTTGTGAGCTCAAATGGGAGAAACAATGTTTAGAGTTTCACAAAAATAAAAGGCAAGTTAGGACAGCGAGTATTGAACAGGTAAGAAAACCAATCAACAAAAAATCAATTGGTGCATGGAAAAAATATGAAAGCTATTTATCTGAAATAGTATCGGAGTTAAGAGCATGATTAAGATTATAGCAATCTTATCAATTTTCTTTTTGTTTTTAAATTGTGGTTTTAAACCAATTTATAAACTTTCAGAAAGTAATGTGAGTTCTGGAAATTATTCAGTACAAATCACTAATCAGGTATCGAGGGAAATTATTGAAGAAATTAATAACAATGTTTTTTCAGGTACAGATCAGGAGTACATGGTTAAGCTTGACATAAGTGAGGATCTAACACCGTTAATTATTAATACAAATGGAACAATTGCAAAATATAGAATTGAAATCGGACTCAATTATGAGCTTGTGGAGATAGCATCAGATAAAGTTATTTCCTCAGGTGCTACAAGGGGTTACGCACAGTATGATGTTGTTGCGTCAGAAATAAGTAATGAAGATACAAAGAAAAGTATGACCAAAATTGCAACTAAAAATGCTCTTCAATTAATGAGTTCAAGAATACAAAGCATCATTTCAAAATAAATGATTATCAAAGAACATCAGTTAGAAAAATTAATTGATGATAACAACCAGTTATTAAATATTCTAATTTATGGTCCCAATGAAGGGCTTGTAAAAGAACAAATAGAAAAAATAATTCAAAATTACTTATCGTCAGGAGATTATGAGCAAGTCAACATTTCTGGAAAAGATTTGGATAACGATCCACAAATACTTGATGATGTTATTAGAACTGTCTCGATGTTCCATAAAGGAAAAATTGTTATCGCGGACACAATAAAAGATAAACACTTAAATATAATTGAAAATGTTATTTTAAATTTTCCAAAACAAGCAATGATTGTCATAAGAGATGGCAATTTAGCTAAATCGTCTAAGATTAGAAAATTTTTTGAAAGCGAGAATGATTGCTTTGCGCTTGCATGCTATGAAGATGATAGTCGATCTTTAATGAAGAATATTGATGAATTTATCAAGAAAAATAATTTTCAAATTAATCGGGACATAAAAAATTACTTACTTCAATCTTTAAGCGCTGATAGGATGGTAAGTAAAAATGAACTTGAAAAAATTGAAATATTTTACAATAACAAAAACAAAGAAATTCAAATAGAAGATGTAAAAAATTTACTCAATGATGCAAGTTCTCAAAACTTAAGTAAAATGAATGAAAATGTAATGTTTGGGAACACTCCCAAAAGTTCCAAAATAATTCATAAGTTATTAACTGAGGGGGTAAGCCCTATTAGCCTAATTAGAAGTTTAATCAATTATTTATTACGAATTCAACAAACAAAAATAGAAATGAAAAAAGGGAATAATTTTGAACAATCTATTAAGAGTTTAAGGCCACCAGTATTTTGGAAAGAAAAAGACAATTTTCAAAAACATTGTCTAAAATGGCCTTTACAAGCAATTGAGGCAAACCTCTCTATTCTTTTAGAAACAGAAATTTATTGTAAGTTGAATAGTAAATTAGCAAATTTAAATTGTGAAAAATCAATATTGCTATTAGCAGATAAAGGAAAGCAATATTTTAAAAGTTAGATTTTTAATTTAGAAGTAACCATGTCTAACTGATCAAGAGACTTATATTCAATTTTAATTGAACCACCTTTTTTGCCCTTATGGTCAATAGATACATTTAGTCCAAGCTTTGCAGTTAAATTATTCTCTAAATCAATGGTGTCAGGATCTTTTAGTTTTACTTTTTTAACTCCCGATTTTCTTTGTTTTACAAGGTCTTCAGCAGCTCTTACACTCAAATTTTCATTAACAATTTTTTCAGCTAACTGTTCTGGAAAAGCACTATTCATGATAGCTCTCGCGTGTCCTGAAGAAATTTTTCCCTCTGAAATCATATCTTGAATTGACTGAGGCAAGCCGAGTAGTCTGATAATATTTGCAATATGACTTCTGCTTTTGCCAACAATTTCTGCGAGTACTTCTTGGGTGTGACCATGGTTTTCAATTAATCTTTTATATCCAGCAGCTTCTTCAATCGGTGATAGATCAGAGCGTTGTACATTTTCAATGATTGCTATTTCTAAAGCCTCTACATCATCTAGTTTTCTGACAACCGCAGGAACTTCATGAAGTTGTGCAATTTGGGCTGCTCGCCATCTTCTCTCACCGGCAATAATTTCATATGTTCCAGACTCTGTTGGTGAAGGTCTCACTAAAATGGGCTGTACCAGTCCTTTTGATTTTATCGATTCCGCTAATTCATTAATACTGTTTTTATCGAATAATCTTCTTGGTTGAGATGGACTTGGCTTAAGATTTGAAATTAAAATTTTTATTTCTTTATTTGAAGTTTCGGTTTGAATTGATATGTCTTTAGTATCGCCCATGAGAGATGAGAGGCCACGGCCTAAACCTTTTTTTGAAATTGATGAACTCATTAAGCGGCCTCCTGTTCTTTATTTTGTCTTATGATCTCGTCTGCTAATCTTAAATATGCCTGACTGCCTGCAGCTTTTTGGTCATAAATTAAAGCAGGCATTCCAAATGAAGGTGCTTCTGAAACTCTTACATTACGAGGTATGATTGTTTCATATACTTGTTGACTTAAATGTTTTTTAACATCTTCAGCAACTTGTGAAGATAGTTTATTTCTTCCATCAAACATTGTAAGTACTATCCCGTCGATTGTTAAATTTTGATTAAGATTTTGTTTTACCCTATCAATTGTTTTTATTAATTGACTAAGACCTTCTAATGCAAAAAATTCACATTGAAGCGGAACAATTATTGAGTCTGCCGCAGTCATTGCCATGACAGTGAGAAGACTTAAAGCTGGCGGGCAATCAATAAAAACAAAACTAAAATCATCTAAAGAATTTTGCTCCGTTAAAATTTTTTTAAGAGTAAAAGCTCTATCGTTTACTTCGACAAGTTCAGGTTCAATGCCTGATAGATCCACAGTAGATGGAATGATTTTTAAGTTTTCTATATCTGTATTTTGAATTGCTTCAAATAAATTGCATTGAGATGAAAGAACTTCATAGATCGAGTTATTCCTGTTTTGATAATCTATTCCTAAACCTGTACTTGCATTTCCTTGAGGATCGAGATCGATAATCAAAACTTTTTCCCCAATTGCAGCTAAGGCTGTGGATAAGTTTATTGCTGTTGTAGTTTTTCCCACTCCACCTTTCTGATTTGATATAGCTATTATTTTGCTTTTCATTAAGTTATTGATTTTATTAAATTTTTTAACTCCAAAATAAAAGAACCTTTTTCTCTCTCATTTTCGTGCAAAACGTGATTAAAATTCCAACATTTAGTAGCTTGCACAATCTCTTCATCTATATGTACACCTTTATGCAGAAGCAATGTAGTATTTTTTTTGCATATATTGTAACTAATTGATAATAAATGTTTTAATTGGCTAACAGCTCTTGCTAATATGATATCAAATTTTTTATTTTCAATTTTTTCGGCTTTAATGGGAATCACTTCAGTGTTTTTAAGATCTAAGTTAACAATACATTTGTTAAGAAACGATACTCTTTTAGGTCTATTTTCACATAAAAAAACCTTATTTCTTGGGCCAAATAATATCGAAACTGGTATACCTGGAAGGCCAGCACCGCTGCCAATATCAATGATATCATTTCCATTGCTATTTATAAACTGAGCTAATCTTAAAGAATCATAGAAATGTCTTATCCAGATAAAGTTTTTATCATTCTTTGATATTAAGTTTTGGTCTTCAGCCAAAATCATTTCTCTGAATTCAGCCAATTTTTCAATTGTTTCACGTGAAACATTTGGCAAGAGCTCTTTTAGAGCATCAGGCGAATCAATCATTATTTTGATATTAAGCTAATTTTTGTGATTTAGCTTTGGTTTTTATATATGATAAAATAACACTGAGGGCCGCAGGTGTAACACCATCAATTCTTGATGCTTGAGATAAGTTTTTAGGCTTAATTTTTGTAAGCTTTTCAATGATTTCTGTTGATAAACTAGGAATTAATTCGTATTTAAGATTAGGTGGAATTTCAACTTTTTCTTCTTTAGTAAGTGAAATAATCTCACTTTCTTGCTTCTTAAGATAGCCTTTGTAATGAGCCTCTGTTGTTATTTGATCAAGAATTTCTCTACTATATTGCTTAAGATTTAAATTAAAAATTTCATCAATTTTATCAATATCGATGTTAGGATAAGCTAATAAGTCAAAAGCTGATCTTTTCTTGCCATCTTGGTTGATTTGAACTCCAATCTTTGAAAGTGCATTAGGCGTAACATATTGATTTTTAACAATTTTATTGACTTTTTCCAGTTCAATTTTTTTAGCTGAATACTTTTCATATCTGCCAGCTTCAACTAACCCTAAATTGTACCCAACCTCTGTTAATCTTAAATCTGCATTATCTGCTCTTAATAACAATCTGTATTCTGCCCTAGAAGTGAACATTCTGTAGGGCTCAGTAACCCCTTTTAGAGTTAAGTCGTCAATCATTACACCAATGTATGAGTCGTTTCTTGAAAAAACATGTTCTTTATTACTTTGGGAGATTGCAGCATTCAAACCTGCCACAAGCCCTTGCGCAGCAGCTTCCTCATAACCTGTTGTGCCGTTTATTTGACCAGCAAGATAAAGACCTTTTATTTTTTTTGTTTCCAACGTTTGGTGAAGTTCTTGTGGATCAATAAAATCATATTCAATTGCATAACCGTGTCTTACTATTTTAGCATTCTCTAAACCCTTGATTTTACTTATGAATTCGTCCTGTACTTCAGGTGGTAATGAAGTTGAGATGCCATTTGGATATATTAAATCACTATCAAGTCCTTCTGGTTCTAAGAAAATTTGATGCCTCAATTTTTCTGCAAATTTTACAACTTTATCTTCTACAGAAGGGCAATATCTTGGCCCTGTGCCACTGATTTGACCTGAGTAAATAGCTGATTTTGTTATATTTTTTTCAATTATTTCGTGAACGGCCTCATTTGTATACGTCATGTGGCACGGTAATTGTTCATTATGAGTTTTTGTGGTTAAAAATGAAAAGTAAGAGTGCTCATCGTCAGCTTCCTGTTTTTCAAGTTTAGAAAAGTCTATTGTATTTTTATCCAGTCTCGCAGGTGTCCCAGTTTTTAAACGTCCAATGTTAAAGCCAGTTTTATAGAGTGAGTCTGCAAGTCCTATTGAGGGAGAATCGCCATGTCTTCCAGCCGGAATAGTTTTATCACCTAAGTGGATTAAGCCATTCAAAAATGTACCAGTTGTAATGATAACTTTTTTGGTAGATATTTTTTTACCACTTGCGCAAATCACACCAGCAATTTGTTTATTATTATCAAAAATTAAATCTTCTACAGGGTCAAACAGGAGTTCTAAATTTTCTGTATTTTCAATCTCCTCCTGCATGTGTTGTTTATAGAGCTTTCTATCCGATTGAGCTCTTGGTCCTCTTACTGCAGGGCCTTTTGTTCTATTGAGTAATCTATATTGAATACTTGATAAATCAGCTATACGCCCCATTATTCCATCCAGAGCATCGATTTCCCTTACTAAATGGCCCTTACCAAGACCACCGATTGCAGGGTTACAGGACATCTCACCAATGGTATCAAATTTATGGCTGATTAAGAGGGTTTTTGCACCAACACGTGCAGAGGTAGTCGCAGCTTCACAGCCAGCATGCCCTCCTCCAACTACAACAACATCATAACTAGTCATGATTAAGTTAATTAAATTAACTTAGACTAATTGCAATCAATTATTTTTTTATTTACCGATGCAAAAATCTTTAAAAATAACTTCTAAATATTCTTCAACATCAACATGACCAGTTATTTTTCCAATTTCTTGAATGGCTAATCTTAACTCTTCAACCATAAGTTCAGAATTAACTTTTAAATCGATACTTTTTGCATTTAGTAAGCTTTGTATTGAATTTTGAACACCTAGAATGTATCGAGTCTTTGTTGGTATTGTATCGGTGTAACTTATGAATTTGCTTGATACGTGCTCAGCAATTTTATTGATTAAATTATCAATACCACTTCCATTTGAAACTGAAATATTGATACAGCCTTCTTTTTTATAATTACTATGCAAGTCACATTTATTTAGAACTGTAAGTCGATCCTGATGTAACTCAACATCATTTGGATCATCAAATAATTCCAAAACTAAATTTGCTTCTTTTATTTTACTTTGAGTTATTTCAATTCCTTTTTTTTCGATCTCGTCTTCAGTGTCTCTTAAACCCGCAGTGTCTGTTAAAATGACTGGAAATCCAGCAATATTTAGCCTTACTTCAATCGCGTCTCTGGTCGTGCCCTCCCTATCAGACACAATTGCAACATCACGATTAGCAAGTGAATTTATCAAACTTGATTTACCAACATTTGGAGATCCAATGATGGCGACTTTATAACCGTCTCTTAATATTTCTCCTTGATTACGTTGTTTTAAGTGCTCATTCATTTCGTCTAAAAGTTTTTCAATTTTTGAATTGATGTTGTTAAGAACATTTTCAGGAATGTCTTCATCTGCAAAATCTATATCCGCTTCGAGATAAGCAACTAACTCTATTAGAGACTTTCTCCATGATAAATATAATTTATTCAATGAGCCATTCATCTGGGACAGTGCTTGATTATGTTGAATTTCAGTTTGCGCATTAATTAGATCCCCCATGGCTTCAATTGCTGTAAGATCCATTTTGTTATTTACAAATGCTCTTTTTGAAAATTCACCAGGTTGAGCAAGTCTTAACTGATCAATATTAGAAAGTGATTTGAGTAAGAGCTGAACAGTTGTATGGCCGCCATGAACATGAAACTCAACAACATCTTCACCTGTGAAACTTTTGGGTTTTGAGAAAAACACAGCGAGACCTTTGTCAATTAAGTTACCGCTTTCTGGATCATAAAATTCTGATTTTGTTAAGACGTTCGGATCGAAGTGACTCCTTCTAGAAATTGTTTTAAGAGCGGTGAGCGCTAGATGTCCCGAGACTCTTACAACCGCTAACCCCGCAACACCGCTGGCAGTTGATAGTGCAAAAATTGTCATTTTTTTATTTGGAGATTTTCGGCAATACGGTCGTTGATCAGATGTTCATTAATTACTTCGTCCACCTCTTCTTCTGTTTTACACGAATACCAAACATTATCTGGATAAACAACAAGTGTAGGACCAAATTCACAATGATCTAAACAGCCTGATGCATTTATTCTTATTTTCTTATCCGAGACTAATTCTTTTGTTTTTTTCTTCATATAGGCTCGTAGCACAGTTGAATTTTTAGTAGCGCAACAACCTTTTGGATGACCTTCGGGTCTTTGGTTTGTGCAAAAAAATACGTGTCTTTCAAAAAATTTGTTAGTCATAAGGTCAAAAAATTATAATATCTTATATATATGAGCAGCTACGTTTTCAAATCAATCATTGGCAATATTGAGCTTGTCTCGAGCAAAAATAGAATAATTGCAGTTCATAGAACAAGGAAAAAGCCTAACAAAACAGAGGATAAGCTTCTAAAAAGATCTGCGCTTCAAATTAAAATGTATCTTGCGCGCAAAAGACGATCTCTTAATTTTCCAACGAGACAAATGGGCACAAAATTTCAAAATCGTGTTTGGAATTATTTACGACGGATACCTTATGGTAGGACGACAACTTATGGGGACATTGCAAGGAAGTTGAGAACTTCGCCCCGAGCTGTAGGGGGAGCATTGGGAAAAAATAATCTTATGATGACAGTTCCATGTCACAGAGTAGTTGGAAGTGACGGCAAACTCACAGGATTTACATCAGTGGGTGGATTAAGTACTAAAAGAAATTTACTGAACATTGAACAAAAAACTAAAAAATAATCTTGAAAAGAAAATTAGAGTAATTCCTAATTTTCCAAAAAAAGGTATTCAGTTTCAAGATATAACTTCAATCACAGACAGTAAGAGGCTTTTTACCGAAGTTGTTAATGAAATTTCTAAATACTGTAAAAAAAATAAATTTACTAAAGTAGCTGGCATAGAAGCGAGAGGCTTTATCTTTGGATCAGCTGTTGCCTACAAGCTTGGCTTACCTTTTATTCCTATAAGAAAAAAAGGGAAACTTCCAGGAAAAATAGTCAAACAAAAATACAAGCTAGAGTATGGAATGGATGAAATCCAGGTACACAAAAACTCGATCACTTCTAGAGATAAGGTTTTGATTGTCGATGACTTAATTGCAACCGGTGGAACAGCTAGTGCGGCCGCAAAGCTAATTTCAAAACTTGGAGTTAAGAAAATTGAATTTTTTATGATAATTGATTTATGGAACCTTGAGGGATCAAAAAAGATTTCTAAAAGTTATCAGATAAGGTCGTTGATGAGGGCGGAAGGATAGTCTACTTATTCATTGACTGAAAGAAATCTGCGTTATCCTTAGTTTCTTTTAGTTTACCTAATAAAAACTCAATAGAGTCCATTGTTCCCATTGGGTTCAAAATACGTCTGAGAACATACATTTTCTGAAGCTCGTCTTTATCAAGCAGTATCTCTTCTTTTCGAGTACCAGACTTAGTAATATCAATTGCAGGATATATTCTTTTATCAGCAACTTTTCTATCCAAAATAATTTCTGAGTTACCGGTACCTTTAAATTCCTCAAAAATTACCTCATCCATTCTACTACCTGTATCAATCAAAGCAGTTGAAATAATAGTTAATGAACCGCCATCTTCAATATTTCTGGCCGCACCAAAGAATCTCTTTGGTCTTTGTAGTGCATTTGCATCAACACCACCTGTTAATACTTTTCCCGAACTTGGAACAACCGTATTATAAGCACGACCCAGTCTTGTAATGGAGTCTAAAAGAATAACGACATCTTTTTTATGCTCTACTAATCTTTTTGCTTTATTAATAACCATCTCGGCAACCTGCACGTGACGAGATGCGGGCTCATCAAATGTTGAGCTGACAACCTCTCCTTTTACAGAGCGTTGCATATCTGTAACCTCCTCTGGCCTCTCATCAATTAATAGAACCATTAAATAACATTCTGGATGATTATCAGTAATTGAATGTGCAATATTTTGAAGTAATACCGTTTTACCAGTTCTTGGCGGTGAAACAATAAGAGCTCTTTGACCTTTACCAATTGGTGCAACTAAATCAATTACTCTTGAACTTTGATCGCTTGCTGGTTTTTCGGTTTCTAATCTGATTTGCTCATCAGGATAAAGAGGTGTCAAGTTATCAAAGTTAATTTTGTTTCTACTTTTTTCGGTTGCTTCGTAGTTGATTGTATCAATTTTTAATAATGCAAAATAACGTTCACCGTCCTTTGGTGCCCTAATTGGACCTTCAACAGTGTCTCCTGATCTTAATCCAAATCTTTTAATTTGACTTGGGCTTACATAAATATCATCAGGACCTGGAAGATAATTTGCTTCCATTGATCTTAAAAAACCAAACCCATCCTGTAAAACTTCTAAAACTCCCTCACCATCTATATCTTTATTATCACTCGCAAGAGTTTTCAATATCTCGAAAAGCATATCTTGTGTACGCATTGAACTGGCGTTTTCAACGCCAAGTTCCTCTGCATAAACAAGAAGTTCTTGTGGAGTTTTTTTCTTAAGGTCTCTTAATTTTAAGTTTTTAGCCATTCGTATTAGTGATGATGATAATGTGGAAAATAGTTTGGAAGCTGCTTTCTAACCGTAATCGTTAAATATAGCAAGTTTTATATTGGTTTAAAAATAACTAGAAATACGACAATTATCATCAAAACCGTTGGAAATTCATTGATAATTCTAAAAAAACGCTCTGATTTTGGCCTTTTATCTTCTTGAAACTCTCTTGTTAATTTTGAGAAATACCCATGAACTCCAGACAAGAGGATCACAAATATGATTTTTAACTGAAGCCACAGTTGAAACAGCGCATCAATACCCAAATTTGATATCAACGCTAAACCAAACAACCATGAAAATATCATTGCTGGATTCATAATAATTTTAAGTAAACGTAATTCCATTAATTTAAAAGTCTCTGACGAGTCAGACCCCACCTCTTTACTCCAATGATAAACAAATAATCTTGGCAAATATAATAAACCGGCCATCCAAGCTATAACGCTGATGATGTGTAAACTAAGAAATAAATTATATAAGAAAATTGAATTCATCTTAATTCTTGATCACATTGTTTAAACGTTGCTGGGCATATCTTTTGCCTGATATTTCCGCTTTCAACTTTCTCTGACTCACTAACTATTTCAGATAAGCTTTCTATAAATGTTTGATCAATATTTAAAGACTCAGATCTATAATAATGCTTACAGCCTAGTTCGCTTGCAAGTTCTTGGTACTCAATATCTAATTCAACAAGTGTTTCAGAGTGATCCGAGACAAACGCAATTGGGACAATAACCAGCGCCCTATCTTCGTTAATTGCATTCTCAATTTCACTTGGTGTTGTTGGTTCAAGCCATTTAACCGGGGTAACTTTACTTTGGTAAGCCAAAACATGATCTTCATAACCATGAATGCCCAGCATGACCGCCTTTACTGTTTGCTCCACTTGCCACTGATATGGATCACCTTTTTTAATTATTGATACAGGTAAACTGTGAGCGGAGAACAGAACTCTTACTTTTTTATCTTTGATGTGGTTTATTTTGTCTTGGATCAGTTTCTGATGGGCTTTAATTAATTTTGCGTCATATGGGTAACAACAGGTGTATTTTGTTTTTGTATTTAATTCCTGGTTTTGTGCTTCGTTGAACCATGCATCCAGAGAAGATTTTGTTGTGGTGGTGGAGTACTGTGGATAAAGGGGCAGTAAAAATATTTTGTCTGGGTTATAGTCTTTGACTTTTGAAACGACCTCGGCTGTCATTGGATGCCAATATCTCATGCAAACAAATACCTTATTTTCGATACCTTTGTTTTTTAACTCTTCCTGAAGTGCCTCTGCTTGGGAGTTTGTAATTTCAAGTATAGGAGATTTACCACCTATTTCAGCATAAATTTCAGTGGCCTCTTTGGTACGACGGGAAGATATAAGTCTTGCCAATAGATACCTGAAGGGATTTGGAAGTCTAAATATGTTTGGATCATTAAACAGATTAAATAAAAAAGGTTTTACGCTTTCTTGTTTATCTGGTCCGCCCAAGTTAAATAAAACGACCGCTGTTTTCATGTTGACCTTATCTGTAAGAGCATTTGCTCAACCTTCTCAATTGATGTCTCGGGTAAAACTCCGTGTCCTAAATTAAAAATATGTGGTCTTTCTCTAAAAGCAAACAATATTTCTTCAATTTTCTGACTAAGATTTTGAGAGTCTTTTAATAGGTGTTTAGGATCCAGGTTTCCTTGAAAAACAATTTTATCGTTTAGCTCATTAATTTTATCTAAAGGAAAATTATAGTCTAAGGTAATACAGTCAAGCTTATCTATATTTGAATATTTTTTATAACATGCAAGATTGGTGTTTCTAGGAAAGCCAATAATAGGAATGTCTTTTATTTTTTTTATACTCTCAATAACTTTTTTTGTAGGCTGGACGCACCATTTATTAAACTGTTCATCATTTAAGTGTCCTGCCGCTGATTCAAATATTTGAAAGGCATCAATCCCACAATCAATTTGCATTTCAGCGTGTTGAATAATTGCTTGTGTCATTCGCTCGATTAAACTGTCTATTTGTGGAGTCTTTTTTTCTACATCTTCAAATTTTAGTTTTTGACGTTCAGTCTTTTCATATAAACAATAAAACAATGTCGTCCATGCTCCGCCAGTAAATCCTATTAATGGGACATCTGTATTTTCTTTAATTTTTTTTATTCCTGTTGCAAGAGGTAAGGTTTTTTCAAGATTATAACTCATGTTCTCATTAAATTTTATTACGGGACCCTGTCCATCAATGAAACTAACGCTTGAGCCCGCAGCAAAAGGGGTTATTAAAATATCTGAAAACACAATACAGGCATCCATACCGTATCTGTTTACAGGCTGCAAAGAAACTTCAAATATTGTCAAAGGATCAAGAAACATGTCCATAAGGTTTGTAAACTGTTTTCTGATACTTATATATTCAGGCAAATGCCTTCCTGCTTGTCTCATTAACCAAACTGGTGTTGGTTTTGTTTTTTGACCCTTAAGTGTATCTATAAATATACTCATTATAATATTATATATAGTTGTAGTTGTTTATGTTCCTGTGGAATTGTGTATATATAAAAAGTCGCTTTTTGCCCACAATTCGATACACAGAACAATCGCTTTGATTTATATGCTTTTTAACCTTATACACCGACGTGGAAGAAAACTGCAATATCTCTAACAAGTGAACAAAGTTTGCAAAAATTCTCTATAAAGATAGAAAAATAAGTTAAAAATTAAAGATGGGAAAAGATAGTAAAAGTACTCACAGGTCTTAGGGGGTTTATACAGGTTAATGAACAGAGATATAATTTTGGCATCAAAAAGCGAAACAAGGATTAAATTGTTACGCAACGCCGGCATAAGCTTTGAGGCCGTTGCTCATGGAGTAGATGAGAACGAGGTAAAGTTGTCGATGAGTGAAAATACACCCGAAGAGATAGTGGTTAAACTTGCAGAGATGAAAGCCTTGAAACCCTCAATGTCTTATAAAAATGCCCTTGTTATTGGATCAGACCAGGGGTTGGATCTAAAAGGTGAATTAATTAATAAGGCTAGGGATAGAAACGAAGCAAAAGACCAATTGTTGAAAATGAGCGGATGTATCCACACACTCATAACTGTCACAACAGTCGCTCAAGACAACAATATTATTTGGAAGTATGTAGACAGATCTAAAATGCAAATGCGAAAGCTCAACGAGGACCTGATAAAAGAATATTTAAATAAAGTCGATGACAACGTTCTTGGTCTTGTAGGTGTCTATGCAATTGAGGAAGAAGGAATTAAACTTTTTGAAAATATTGGGAGTGACCTTTTTTCAATACAAGGCATATCATTAATTCAATTAACCCAGTTCCTTTGGAACAACAATCTTCTATTTGAAAACAATGGCACATAAAAAAACAGCAGTTATTGGAGACCCAATAGATCACAGTCTTTCACCTAAAATTCATAATCACTGGATTGAAAGCGAGAAAATTGATGTGGGCGCCTACCAAAAAATAAATGTAAAAAAAGAAAACTTTATTAGGGATGTTGACCGCTTAATAGAAGAGGGCTACTACGGTTTAAACGTTACGGTCCCCCTTAAAGAGGACGCGTACAAATATTGCGACAACACATCCGATGTTGCAAGAGCTCTCAAAGCAGTCAATACGCTTACAGTAAATAAAGATGGTGTTTACGGGGATAACACCGACCCGATTGGTTTTGAAAAATCGATTGCAAACAGAGGCCTAAATAACAATTTATGTTTAGTGCTTGGAGCTGGCGGATCAGCAAGGGCGGTTGTATATGCGCTAACACACATGCAGTGTGAGATTGGTATTTATAATAGAACAAGAGAAAACGCAGAATCACTCTGCAGTGACCTCGGTGTAGAAGCAAAAATCTTAACAGAAACAACACTCAGAGAGTTTGTCGGATCCTCACAATTAGTTGTCAACACCACGAGCTTAGGACAACAAGAAGGTGAAGAAAACAACTTAATAGACTTTGAAAGCCTCAATTCATCTGCACACGTTTATGATCTGATATACAATCCAAGCAAGACAACTTTTCTAAGACACGCTGAGAAAAATGGCTGCACAGTTCAAAATGGACTGGAGATGCTAATCCATCAAGCTGCACAGTCTTTCAAATTGTGGCACGACACAATACCTAAGATCGATGAAGATTTAATGAGTGTATTGGGGGTTAACTAGTGTTGTTGGTTGGTGTAACGGGATCTATTGGGATGGGAAAATCCACAGTTGCTCAAATGTTTAAAGAGCACGGTTACGGCGTATATAATGCTGACGATACAGTTCATTATATTTACGAAAACGATGCAGAAGTAATAGAAAAAGTTGAGAGACAATTTCCAGGCTCAACGAAAAATGGTGCAGTCAATCGATTAGCATTAAGAGATATTTTAAATAAGGACCCTGATAAATTTAGAGATCTAGAACAAATTGTTCATCCCGTTACAAGGAAATACCAAGTAATTTATATAAAAAAATTAATTGAAGAAGGAAAGATGGGTTGTGTTTTAGACATCCCACTACTCTTTGAAACTGGAGGAGAAAAATATGTGGACGTTTCTGTTGTTGTGACAGCTTCTGAAGCAACACAACAATCCAGAGTGGTTTTGGAGAGAAAAGTACCATTAGAGATTTTTAATGCTATTAAAGATCAGCAAATGCCAGACAGGGACAAATTAAAAAAAGCAGATTATATCATCTCAACCGACAGCAATATTGAAGATACCAAATCAGAGGTAAAAGAAGTTGCTGCAAAAATTAAATTGATTAATCCAAAGGCGTGGAATACCTTCTTTAATCAATGAGACAAGTCGTACTTGATACAGAAACCACCGGATTAAGGCCTTCAGAGGGTCACAGAGTCATAGAAATTGCTGCAATAGAGATAATTGATTATCTTCCCACTGGTAAAACATACCAACAATATATTAACCCCCAGCGAGATGTGCCTGATTCATCATTTAAGGTGCATGGATTGAGCTACGAATTTTTAAAAGACAAACCTTTGTTCGAGCATATTGTATCAGAGTTCTTAGAGTTTTTAGGTACGGATCCAATTATTGCTCACAATGTGGACTTTGATGTTGGTTTCTTAAATTACGAGCTTAATACTTGTGGCAAAGAATCTCTTAAAAATGATAAAATTGACACTGTCTCGATTGCTAGAGAAAAATTTCCTGGCCAGAGTGTTTCACTTGATGCCCTCTGTAAAAGATTTGCAATCGACAATAAGCAGAGGGAAAAACATTCAGCTACTATTGATACCGAACTCTTAGTCCGTGTTTACATAGAACTAATGGATGCTCGCGAACTAAGCCTGGATCTAAGCACTAAGTCGGTAAAAGCGAATTCTACCTCATCTTTTGACATTGAAAAGATCAAGAATAGAAATTTAGCACCACGGATTTCTGATCAAGAAAAAAAATTGCATGAAGAATTTATTCAAACATTAGGCGAGCACTCTATTTGGAAAAAAATTAATCAATCTAAAAACAATCAAACGAGTGAATAACAAAATTAATCATATTCCTAGTGATAACGGCGATTATCAAAAAGTACCTACTCCAGCTGCATCAGTATTGCTTATACGAGACACCAGCCAGCGGATAGAAGTGTTTATGATTAAAAGATCGATGAAAACAAATTTTGGCGGTGTATGGGTATTTCCAGGGGGTAAAATTGATAATGAAGATATCTCAAATAATTATTTAAAATACAGCCCTCATCTTGATGATGCCTTGGCATCCGAAAGGCTTGGATTAAAAAAAAATGGCCTTTCATATTGGGCTGCATGTATCAGGGAGTGCTTTGAGGAAAGTGGAATTCTTCTTGCGAATAAAAAGGGAGTAAATTTAAAAAATACCGTTCTCAATAAGGATGATCTTACAATAATAGATCAATACAAAAGCAAAATTTTACAAGGTGAAAATATTTTTTATCAAATGATAGATACTTTAAATCTAGAATTAGCAACAAATGAACTTGCATATATTTCACACTGGGTTACTCCAAAAATAGAGAAAAGAAGATACAGCACTAGATTTTTTATAGCCCGTACGACCGACCAGGTAGCTGTACACGATGGAGTGGAGGGAGTTGAAAGCAAATGGATTAATCCTGAAGAAGCCCTTCAAGAGAGTAAATCTGGAAATTTTCCTATGATTATGCCAACAATAAAAAATCTTGAGATGATTTGTGGTTTCACTGATACTGCTGAGCTTCTGTCTACTATGAACAACAAAAATAAAAGTGACATACCTAATGTTGAGCCAGTTTTTGAAATTGTGGATGGTGAACCTAAATTGATTCGCTATTAATTATTACTTGTTTTCTTTTTATAAAGTTCAGCAAAGTTCACAGGGTCTAACATAAGTGGTGGCAATGCACCGTCAGTGTGCAAGTCGTAAATAATTCTTCTTGCAAATGGAAAAAGTTGTCTTGGACATTCTACTAGTAAGTAAGCTTCTTTAACATCGTCAGTGAGATTTTCAATTTCAAATATTCCAACGTACTTTAGATCCACGATATACAAACTCTGATCTGCGCGTGAAGCATTTACACTTACGTTCAGTTCAACTTCATAAATATTGGTATCTTTTCTATTTTGTGCTTTGACATCAACATTTGCATTAATAGTGGGCCTATCGCTACCTGTTTGAAATGATCCTGGCCCATTAGGATTTTCAAATGATAAGTCTCTAACAAATTGTGTGATAATTTTCGTTTTTACATCCACTATTATTTTTCCTCTTCATCTATATCAATGAATTCACCTTCAATAGTATTTTCATTTTGATTACTTCGCTTACCATATCTAGAAAGAATGTAACTTGCTACTAACTTTATGAAAATTATTCTAGAGAATGGTATCAATCCTAGAAAACCTAAAGCATCAGTAAAAAATCCAGGAGTAATTAAAAGAATACCAGAGATAAGAATGACCAGCCCTTCAAACATCGTCTGAACAGGTGTTTCTAAATTTTGCAATTGAGATGTTAACTTTTGAAATGTACTTATTCCTTGTTGACGGACAAAAAATACACCTACAATTGCAGTGACGAATATAAGGATTATGGTGTAGAACGATCCAATAATGCTCCCAATTTCAATAAATAAACTAATTTCAATGATTGGGATAAGTATAAAAAGTGCGATAAATAAAAACAAAATATGTAAGTAATTGTTGAAAGTTTAGTTTAAATACCTAAATAAGGACTCTATAATATTTAACTATATGAGTGAAGCATTTCAATATATTGACATTCTAATTCTAGCTATAATAGCAGGAATAGTTCTTTTGCGACTTAGAAGTGTGCTTGGAAGACGAACCGGCCATGAGAAAACAGATAAAACTTCATATAACTATGAAACTCCTCAACAATCTTCAGAAGAAAAAATTGTAACTATCGAACCAAAAGTTTCTTCAGGTTCAAGAGAAGACGGTTGGTTTGATAAAGACGATTTTTTACGCGGTGCATCAAATGCGTATGAAACGATCGTCACAAATTTTGAAAATGGTAATAAAGATGCCCTTAAGTCCTTGTTATCTAGTGAGGTATTAAATAGCTTTACGTCAGTAATAGATGAACGAAATAGTAAAAATGAAACCGTAGAATTTAATTTTATAGGTATAGAAAAATCTGAAATTGTTCACAAAGACCTGAAAAAAAATCCTATGGAAGTAACAGTGAGATTTATTTCTGAAATGATTACATGTATTAAAAATAGTAAAGATGAAGTAATTTCAGGCAGTCTTAATCAGGTGCAAAAAATTACAGATGTTTGGACTTTTGAAAAAATAAAAGATAAAAAAACTTCTAATTGGTTATTAACGGCGACCTCTGATTAATCTATCAAATACTTATTTAACTTTTCTTTTATATTATCTTGAATTTTAGAAGACTTCATACTTTTTTGGTCTGTGTTAACCCAAGTAATAACTGCTTCATTTATAATTTCATCGGATCCAGATCTATAAACTTCTTGTGTAAAAGTCATACTCGAGTTTCCAAGTTTTTTTATTCCTGTGTAAACTTCGAGTTGATCATTTAATCTTGCAGGACTTTTAAAATTCATTTGCACACTAACTGTGTGAAAATCGTTATTAGTCTGTTTTACATATTCATCCTGATCAAAACAGTCTTCGAGCATCTCACTGAGAGAAATATCAAAATATGTCAAATAATGTGAATTATAAACTATTCTCTGACAGTCAACTTCTGAGTAACGAACCTTTATCTTGTTTAAATGAGTCTTTTTTGTTTTTAGTGACATAAAAATTAGAGAATGAATTTAGAAAGATCAGTATCTTTAGATAACTCATTCACATTATCTTTAACGTAGTTTGCATCAATTGTAATTTTTTCTCCACCTTTATCTGCCGCTGAGAAACTAATATCTTCTAGTACTCTCTCAAGAATGGTATGCAAACGGCGAGCACCAATATTTTCAATGGTTGAGTTTATATCCACAGCTAAGGTTGCTATGGCATCTATTCCGTCCTCGCTGAAACTGATTTTTACATCTTCAGTACCCATCAGTGCCTCATACTGTTTTATCAAGCTATATTTGGGTTCTGTTAGGATACGTTTAAAGTCCTCTTGTGAAAGTGCTTTGAGATTGACCCTTATTGGCAATCTGCCCTGTAATTCTGGCAATAGATCAGATGGTTTTGACAGTTGAAAGGCTCCAGAAGCTATAAAAAGTATGTGATCAGTTTTGATTGTTCCGTGTTTAGTGTTAACTGTTGTTCCCTCAATTAAAGGTAACAAATCTCTTTGAACACCTTCCCTTGAAACATCACCACCAACCCTTTCACTTCTTGCGCAAACTTTGTCTATTTCATCAATAAATACAATGCCATTGTCTTCGACTGCTTTTTTTGCCTCATTCACAATGTGATCAGTATCAATTAACTTATCGGACTCTTCGTTTACTAGTATCTCATATGAGTCCGCAACTGTTGTTTTCTTCTTTTTAGTTTTTGGTCCCATAGCTTTACCAAGCATGTCGTTTAGATTTATCATTCCTATACCAGCACCTTGTCCACCTTGAAGGTCAATTGTTGGAAATGATCCTGTATCTTGAACAGCTATTTCAATTTCTTTTTCATTGAGTTCATTATTTCTAAGTTTTTTTCTGAAACTTTCTCTTGTAGCAGGCCCTGAACCTGGTCCAACTAAAGCGTCTAACACACGTTCTTCAGCAGCTAATTGTGCTTTTGCTTTTACTTCTTTTCTCTTTATTTCACGAACCATTGTAATTGCTATTTCAATCAAATCACGAACAATAGATTCCACATCTCTACCTACATACCCAACTTCTGTAAATTTTGTTGCTTCAACTTTTATAAACGGAGCTTGCGCTAATTTTGAGAGCCTTCTAGAAATTTCAGTTTTACCAATTCCAGTAGGACCAATCATTAAAATATTTTTTGGAAGAACCTCTTCTCTCATATCTTCTGGTAATTGCTGACGTCGCCAACGATTCCTTAATGCTATGGCTACAGATTTTTTTGCATCATCTTGGCCAATAATATATCTATCAAGTTCGGAAACAATTTCCCTTGGTGAAAATGCTTGCATTATCTAATACTCAATTTTTTCAAGTGTAACATTGCTGTTTGTGAAAACACAAATTTCGCCAGCAATTTTTAGTGACTTTAAAGCAATTTCTTCAGCGGTAAGATTAGTATCAATCAGCGCTTTAGCAGCGGATAGTGCATAATTACCACCGCTACCAATTCCAATAATTGACCCTTCAGGGTCTAACACATCACCCATTCCAGTAATTAGAAGCGATGTAGAAGAGTCTGCAACTGTAAGAAGTGCTTCTAGGCGCCTTAAATATTTGTCGGTACGCCAATCTTTCGCCAGTTCAACACATGCTCTGGTAAGCTGTTTAGGATGCTTTTCTAGTTTCGCTTCCAGTCTTTCAAATAAAGTAAATGCATCTGCAGTTGCTCCGGCAAAACCAGCGATAACACTACCATCACCTATTTTTCTAACCTTTTGGGCAGTGCCTTTAATGACAGTATTTCCAAGACTAACTTGTCCGTCTCCCGCGACAACAACCTGATTGCCTTTTCTTACACTAATAATGGTTGTGCCGTGCCATGATTGACTTTGTTGATTTTCCATGTTGTATGTTATGTGGCTATTTATTTATTAACTTCAAGCCCTGACTTTTCATTAAAAATTACATTTTTTATAGATAATTCAGTGATTTATTGATAGAAACCGACTGGATTTTGTTATGAGAACAGCAGAGTATAAAAGAGACACGAAAGAAACCTCTATCTCTGTCGATATTAATATCGACGGAACAGGTAAGTACGATATCAAGACTGGCATAGGATTTCTTGACCACATGCTTGAACAACTTTCAAAGCACTCACTGATTGATATGAAGATAAAAGCTACAGGAGATACTCACATTGATTATCACCATACAACTGAGGATACAGGTATTGCAATTGGCGAATGTTTATCAAAAGCATTAGGTAATCGACAAGGTATTACACGTTATGCGCACTCATATATTCCCATGGATGAAACGTTATCAAGAGTTGCGCTTGATCTATCAAATAGACCTTATTTAATTTGGAAAGTAAAATTTAGTGCTCCAAAGATAACATCTTCTCAAGGTGACTTTGATACTGAATTATTTAAAGAATGGTTCCAAGCTTTTGCACAAGCAAGTGGAACAACATTACATGTGGAAAATATTTATGGAGAAAATAACCATCATATAATTGAGTCTTGCTTTAAGGCCTTGGCAAGAAGTTTAAGAAATGCTGTTGCGATTAACGAGCGAGAGGGAATGAACATTCCTTCTACCAAAGGACAACTTTAATAATGATTAAAGAAGGCCAAAAGCTACCTTCATTTAAACTTAAAAATCAGAAAGATGAAGAAGTTAAATTTCCTACAAAAGAGGACACGGTAATTTATTTTTATCCTAAAGCGGATACTCCAGGTTGTACAAAAGAGTCTTGTGATTTCCAAAGCAACCTTCGGAAGTTAAATAATCTAAAGGTAAGAGTTTATGGTATATCCAAAGATACCGTTCAAAAACAAAATAAATTTGCTGAAAAATATAAATTAAAATTTGACCTTCTTTCTGATGAGAGTGATAAAATCTGTGAAAAATTTGGTGTATGGATTAAAAAAAGTATGTATGGCAGAACGTACAAGGGCATAGATAGATCTACATTTCTCATTATGAAAGGCAAGGTCGTAAAGGTTTGGAGAAAAGTGAAAGTAAATAATCATGTAGAGGAAGTTGTTGATACTATTAAACAAATGAATAAATGAAGTTAGTAATTATCAACTATGGCTCAGGAAATTTACATTCAGTACACAAGGCATTTGAAGCCGTAAACAATAACTTAGAAAATCCATATGAAATTATTGTTACAAACACACCATCTGAAATATTAAACGCCGATAAATTAGTTCTTCCTGGAGTAGGAGCTTTTCAAGACTGTAAGAATGCAATTCACAAAATAGACGGTCTATTTGAAAGTCTTGAACAAGTGGTAATTGGCGAAAAAAAAGCTTTTATGGGCATTTGTGTTGGAATGCAATTACTAGCAGAAAAATCTTTAGAATTTGGTGAATGTGAGGGCTTTGGATGGATACCCGGAGAAGTAATCAAGATCGAGGCTCCAGTTGATTATAAAATTCCACACATGGGATGGAATGAAGTCACTTTTCGCAATCATGAATTATTGAATAATATTTCACAAAATACTGATTTTTATTTTGTGCATAGTTACTACTTTAGAACTCAAAAAAATGAAAATTGTATTGCAACTACAAAATATCCAAATCCAATTACTGCAGCAGTACTCAAGGAAAATATTTATGGTACACAATTTCATCCAGAAAAAAGTCATAATAACGGAAAACAAATAATTACAAACTTTCTCTTGTGGGAACCTTCATGATTTTATTTCCAGCAATTGATTTAAAAGACGGTAAATGTGTAAGATTAATACAAGGTGATTTTAAACAATCTACAACATACAACGAGTCACCGTTAGAACAGGCTAAAATCTTTGAAGACTCTGGAGTGGAATATTTGCATTGCGTCGACCTAGATGGTGCGCTTAAGGGCAATTTTGAAAATATTAAATCTATTGAGCAAATAAAAAAAAATACAAATCTTGAGATTCAGTTCGGTGGCGGAGTAAGGAATATAGAAAGAGTTGAAAGACTCATTAATATTGGTGTTAATAATGTTATTATCGGAACATCAGCGTTTGAAAATAAAACTTTTTTTGAGAAATCAGTTTGCAATTATCCTAATAGAATTTCAATTGCTCTCGACATTAAGCAAAACCAAATTGCTACAAAAGGTTGGAGTGAGGTAAAAGATTTACAAATTTCTGATTTCTTAAAAAGTATTGAAGATCTTAATATCAACTCAATAATAATTACTGACGTTATGAGGGATGGTATGAAGCAAGGAATTAACTTTGAAATGCTAGAAAATGTAATGGTTCAAACAAAAATTGACTGTGTTGCATCAGGCGGGGTATCAAATATTTCGGACCTTATTAACCTAAAGAAAAAAAATTACTCACAAATAAAAGGTGTAATTGTAGGTAAAGCAATTTATGACAAAAATATTGATATTGTTGAGGCATTAAAGATAGTTAGATAGAATGCTAAAAAAAAGAATCATACCCTGTTTAGATGTTGATCGAGGGAGAGTTGTCAAAGGCGTCAATTTTGTTGACTTAGTTGATGCTGGAGATCCTGTTGAACAAGCAAAAATCTATAATTCTGAGGGAGCTGATGAACTTTGCTTTCTAGATATAACTGCATCAAGTGACGATAGAGAAACCCTCTTTGAAGTTGTAAAAAAAACTGCTGAAAATTGTTTCATACCACTTACTGTAGGTGGAGGTGTCAGGACCATTGATGATATATCTCGTTTGCTTCACCATGGAGCTGATAAAGTGTCTATAAATACAGCTGCAGTTGAAAACATTGACCTGGTTGCAAAAGCAGCAAAGAAATATGGTTCCTCAACATTAGTTATAGCAGTAGATGCAAAAAAAAATGGAGATAAAAGTTGGAATATATTTACCCATGGTGGAAGAAAGTCCACAGATATTGATGCATTAGAATATTGTATTGAAGTAGCTAATTTAGGAGCTGGTGAGATATTATTAACTTCAATGGACAGAGATGGAACAAAAATAGGATTTGATAATGAATTATTGAGTACTGTCTCATCCTCTATTGATATCCCTGTTATAGCTTCAGGTGGTGTTGGAAACCTCGAGCACTTTGTTGAAGGGGTATTAAAAGGGGGAGCTAGCGCTCTATTAGCTGCTTCTATTTTTCATTTCGGAGAATATAGTATTAAAGATGTAAAAACATATCTTGCTGAACAAAATATAGCAGTTAGGATTTAATTATGAAAGGTTATTGGGTAGTAAAAGTCAATGTGTTACATCCGGACAAGCAAAAATTGTATGCAGAGCATGCAACTGAGGCGGTTAAAAAATACAATGGTAAATTTTTAGTACGGGGTGGTGAACAAACAACTATGGAAGGTAAAGAGTTTAAAAGAAACGTCATAGTTGAGTATGAGACAATTGAAATAGCTAAACAGGCTTATAACTCAGAAGAATATCAAAATGCAAAAAAAATCTTGGGAGACAAAAAAGATAGAATTTTTGCAATTGTTGAGGGAGTGGAATGAGCAGTAAAAAAGTTGATGTATTAGCTCGGCTCTTTGATACAATTATTTCACATGCTAATGAAGACCCTTCAAAATCTTATACGGCAAAACTTATATCAGAAGGTAAAAGTAAATGTATAGAAAAGTTAAAAGAGGAATCACTTGAAACCGTGGAGGCCGCTGAAGAAGATAATGTAGAGCAAATAATTTATGAATCGGCAGATCTAATTTATCATTTGTTAGTCATGTTGAAAAAATTTGATATTACTCCTGATCAAGTCTATGAAGAGTTAGAAAAAAGAGAGGGTAAAACAGGACTTAGAGATTGATGTCATATGATAAGGAAAATATTTTTGCTAAGATTTTAAGAGGTGAAATACCTTGTGATAAAATATATGAGGATGAATATGTCCTGTCATTCAAAGATATTCGTCCTCAAGCACCTTCACATGCCTTAGTAATTCCAAAAGGGGAATACATAGACATAAATGATTTTAGCGCAAATGCCTCGGACGAAGAAATAGTTGGTTTCAACCGGGCTATTTCAAACGTAGCAGATATGTTGGGTATAAGTGAAAAAGTTGGAGGAGGAGGATACAGGCTCATCGCAAATGCCGGTAAGGATGCGCATCAAGAAGTACCTCACTTACACTTTCATTTACTCGCGGGAAGACCATTGGGACCAATGGTATTTCCTGAAAAACCTGAAAACGAATAATCAATATGACTGAAAAAATCTCAGATGCTGAACTCATCAAGCTGTTTAATAAGAATAAATTATTCGATCTTTTTAATATGACCGTTCTTGAAGTTGATACCACAGCTGGCAATATCAAAGTTGAGTTTGATATTGATAAAAAATATTGCAATCCTGCAGGTGACGTCCAAGGTGGTATTGTAAGTGGAATGGTAGATGATGCAACTGCATTAGCTTTTATATTTCAAAATCATTTCAAAAAAAGACCGCCAACAATAGAACTGAAAACAAATTTTTTGTATCCAACTAAACCGGGGAAAGTTATTGGATATGGGCGAGTGGTGAAATCTGGAAAAAATATTGTATTCTTGGAGGGTAGATTGGAGCAAAACAATAGGACTGTTGTTACCTCAACATCAACTTGTGTAAGTGTTGATATGCCTCAGGTGAATCTTAAAAAAATGATTGGAGATAATAATGAAAAATAAACAATGGATTTTAAAAAGATTTCCAGTTGGTGAAATTAGTGAAGGTGACTTAGTTTTGGAGGAAAATGAAGTTCCCAATCTTTCAGATAGTCAAATATTAATCAGGAACATATATCTTTCTTTGGATCCTGCAAATCGCGGGTGGATGAGTGGACAAAAATCTTATGTTGATGCGATGCAAACTGGAGACACCATGAGAGGCGGTACAATAGGCATAATCGAAGAGAGTAAAAATGAAAAATTTAAAAAAGGTGAAATTGTGAACTGTATGGGCGGATGGCAGCAATACTGTGTAAGTGATGGGAAAGGAGTAAGGCAAATTCCTCAAGGAACAGGTTTTCCTCTTGATTGTTACATGAGTATTCTAGGAATGACTGGCCTCACAGCTTACTTTGGTTTGCTTGATATAACTGATCCACAAACTGGCGAAACTTTAGTTGTTTCTGCAGCAGCCGGTGCTGTTGGATCAATTGTATGTCAAATAGGAAAAATTAAAGGTTGCAGAGTAATAGGGATTGCAGGTTCAGACGCAAAATGTAAATGGCTTGTTGATGAACTAGGTATTGACTCTGCTATCAACTATAAGTCTGAAAATCTTAGACAAAAATTAAAAGAGACTTGTCCTGATGGAGTTGACATATATTTTGAAAATGTAGGCGGTAGCATTACTGAGGCAGTATTAACTCGCATGAACATCAATGGAAGAATAAGTCTTTGTGGTTTGATTTCAGGATATAATGCTGAATCAATTGTTCCAGGGCCTGCTTGGGGAAATTTATTGATAAAGAGAATTAAGCTTAAAGGCTTTATTGTTTTTGATTACTTCAAAAGATATATGGAAGCCTACCAAGATATTACACAATGGTTAAAAGAAGACAAAATTAAATATAAAAATCATATTATTCCAGGGATTGAAAATGCGGGCACTGCAATCAAAAAGTTATTTTCTGGCGAAAACGAAGGTAAATTGATTATAAAAGTATCTGAAGAAAGCTAACGCATAATTTCATGAAAAAGATTCTTATCTTCAGTAATGGTGAACAAATTGGGGATGGAATATTAAAACTTCAAATTGTCCACCAGTTAAGGGAAAGATTCCCAACATCAGAAATACATTGGATGACAGATACTATTTATACTGAATATAATTCTCGTCTAAAAAAATTCACTGAGCCATATATTGACAAAATTTGGGAGCAAGTAAACTTAAGCCCTTTTTTTTGGAAAAGAATATCTTCAAAATATGATCTTAGTAATATTAATTTTGATATAATCATTGATACACAAAAAGCAGTTTTACGCACCATTGCGTTGCGAAGAATTAAATGTTCAAAATTCATCTCCGCCTCTGCTAATTGGATGTTTTCAAACTATAAACCCAAGTACAAAAAATCAAAAAGGCAATTTTACGTAAATAATATTATTGAGATGCTTGATTTAGTATCAAGTTATAAAAAACAACAAGCATCATCTATAACAATTCCAAATGAAATACTAAAAGAATTACAAGAAGTTTTCCAAGAAGATAAAAAGTATTTTGGCATTTCACTTGGCTCTAATACGCCAAAGAGGATATGGGACTACAAAAAATTCATAGATGTGGCTAAATATTTTGAAGCAAAAGGGTTTGAAATAGTTTTTTTTCTTGGCCCACAAGAGACTCATTTAAAGGAAGATATAATTAATCAAATTAAAAAACCAATGTTTCCTGAGGAGGAATTGTCTAATTTTCCGGGACTTGAGGTAGTAATGGGTGCTACAAAATATTTAAGTATGGCAATTACTAATGATAGTGGCACTGGGCAAATGCTATCAACAAATCTATGTCCATTGCTGAAAATATGTGGTCCAACCAGCGCTGTTAAGTTTCTAAACGATCAATTTGAAAACATTCATTTTATTTCATCAGTCAAATTTGGTGGTAGCAATATTAATTTAATTTCAGCGGATGATGTTATAAAAGAATCAAATAAAATTTTACAATCCTCCCGATCGTCTTTTGATTAATTGATCTAAGACTCTGTCGGGTAATAACATTGGAAGTGTCCAATACATCATTCTACTTGGCGTGATGGCATACCGTGTTTTTCTGTTTGGATTATGTAGTGCGTTAAATATTAATTTTCCAACTTCCTCAGCTGGAAAAGCTATCCTTTTGGCATTTTTCATTCTTTTAGGTATTCCTTTGACTTCCTTTGCATAATCAGTTTTTTTGAGGCTGTTTAAAAATTTTTTATCAATTTTATCAAAAATTTCAGTTTTTATTGGACCTGGTCCAATAACTACAACATCGACTCCGTATCTCATTAATTCTCTTCTTAAACTATGACTTAAGCCCTCTAATCCAAATTTAGATGCAGTATAGGCTCCAACGCCAGGCATTCCAATTTTTCCAGAAATTGAACTTATATTAAAAATTACACCCTTCCTCGAACTATTATTTTTTCCCGCTCCACACAATGGAGCAAAATATTTTATGACTCTAAATGCACCATTTAAATTAATATCAATTTGTTTCTCAAAATCTTTAACCCTTTGATGTAATAAGGGGCCGGATATTGCTACACCTGCGTTATTAACTAAAGCAAGAAGATTTGAACTCTTAAGATCTTTTTTCAAAAATGTGACAGCCTTTTTTAGCTGAGCTTCTTTTGTTACATCAAAGATTAGAGGTGTAAAATTATCTTTATAAATATTTTTTAATCTGTTTGCATCTTTTGAATTACGAATACTTCCATAAACGTGAAAACCGTTTTTCACAAAATAACTAAGTGTTCCTAGTCCAATACCAGTAGAGACACCTGTTATCATAATAGATTTTTTGCTCATAACCTTGCTCCGTAGATTTGAATTATTTTAGAGGCGAATGTTACACCTTCATTCCCACACTGTTCTAAATTTTCACCATTTATGTATCCAAGTAAGAAGCCTGCAGCAAATAGATCTCCTGCTCCAGTAGTATCGACCAAATTTTCAATTTCCTGAGCTTTTATTTGTATAAGTTGATCTTTATTAGCAATCATCGCACCTTTTTCACCAAGTGTGATAGCAAATATTTTATCATGCTGACTTATAATTTCGAGACAATCATCAAGACTATCCTTTTGATAAAGCGATTTAATTTCCTCTTCATTTGCAAAAACTATATCAGCTTCATTATTAACTAGGTTTAAAAAACTTTCTCTAAATCGTTCAATGCAAAAAACATCAGACACACTAAATGCAACTAACCTGTTTGCCCCTTTAGAAATTTTTATTGCTTTTTTAATTGCTTCTTGTGCATCATCAAGATCCCAAAGGTACCCTTCAAGATAAGTAATTTTTGACAGTGCTATAACATCCTCATTGATATCATTTGATTTTAGTTTTTGAGAAATTCCTAAATATGTACTCATTGTTCGTTGTGCATCTGGCGTTACCATTACTAGACACCTTCCAGTTTCACTTTCATCTGATTGAGCTTTATTTGCAAAAACAACTTTTTCTTTTTCAAGACCTCGAATGAATGAATTTCCAACTTCGTCTTTACCTACCTTGCCGATGAAAGCAGATTTGATATTATTTTGAGCTAATGCAACGATTGAGTTTGCGACTGATCCTCCAGAGACATTAGCTTTTATCTCAATTTTGTTTGATAGGGATTTGATAGTATCTAAATCTACAAGTGACATAAGTCCTTTTCTTAGCTCTTGTTGATTTATAAATTCATCATTGACATCGGTGATTACATCTACAATTGCATTTCCTATACCAACAATATCAAATTCTTGACTCACCATGTCTCCACCCAAGGACGTAAATCTAACTCAAACGTCCACGCATTTTTTGGTTGATTATGTATCATCAAGTAGTTTTGTGCAATATCATCTGGCTTCATCAAACCATCAATTTTTTTCTTTTCTTTGACATACTCAGGAAAAAGCTTATTCACCCACGGCGTATCAATTGCTCCATCTACAATAACATGAGCGACATGAATTCCTTTTGGCGCTAATTCTTTTGCCATACTTTGCGCCAAAGCTCTTTTCGCTTGTTTAGCACCGGAGAAAGCAGCAAATCCCTCTTTACCTCTTATACTTGCTGTCGCACCGGTAAATATGATTGTCCCTTTTTTTCTCGGTATCATTTTTCTTGTTACTTCTCTTCCCATTAGAAAAGCTCCAAAAGTCGCCATTTCCCATACTTTATAATATTTTTTTGAGGTTGTTTCTAAAATGTTGAAACGAATGTTGGCTCCAATGTTGTATACGGCCACATTAATTTCACCAATCTCTGTTTCAATCTTATTAATAAAGTTAATTACATCTTCTTCTTTTCTTGCGTCTAAACTATATGCGAAACACTTTCCGCCATTTTTTTCTATTTCTTCTTTAAGCGGCGATAATTGATCCCCGTTCCTTCTAGCAACCACAGTAATGAAGTTATTTTGTGCAAATACTCTCGCTACCGCAGAACCAAGGCTGTCACCCGCGCCGATAATGAGTGCTACTTCTTTATTAATCATAATGAATAAAGTTATCAGCAAACAATAGACAGTTAAAGGTGTTTTATTGTTATAACTATTTATGCTTTTTTTGTTTTAATTGGCTTTTTTCTAGTTGGATAACAAGTTTTACATATTTTACACTCTATTCCAAAACAACTTCGAGCTTCACAATATTCCCTTCCATAAAATATTATTTGTAAATGTAACTTGTTCCATAGTTTTTCAGGAAATATTTTTTTTAAATCATGTTCAGTTTGCTTTACACTCTTACCATTTGTTAACCCCCATCTTTGGGCAAGTCGATGAATATGAGTATCAACAGGAAATGCCGGGTGACCAAAACCTTGTGACATTACAACACTAGCTGTTTTATGACCTACTCCAGGAAGCGCTTCTAGATCTTCAAAGGTTTCTGGAACCTCACCACTATAATTTTTCATTAATATTTTTGATAGCTTTGAGATAGCTTTCGATTTTTGTGGAGCAAGACCACAGGGCCTAACAATATTATAAATGGTTTTGACTGGCAGCTTCTCCATTTTCGCAGGATTATTTGCTTTCTTAAAAAGAAAAGGAGTTACTTCATTGACCCTTTTATCGGTACACTGTGCACTTAGAAGAACAGAAATTAATAATTCAAAATTATTTTTATGATTTAGTGGAATTGGGGTTTCGGGATAAATTTTATTTAAAATACTAATAATTTTTTTTGCCTTATCAGCCTTTAACATTATGGTTCTTTTTCAACCTAACTTATATTTAGTACATCCGACATGTCAAATAGGCCAGGTTTTTTGTTCATGCCCCATTTCACAGCTTGTATTGCTCCGTTAGCAAAAATACCTCTATCTTTCGCTGTATGCTTGATAGTAATATCCTCATCCCTGCTTGAAAAAATAATTTCGTGATCACCAATTACTTCACCTTTGCGGAAGGATGAGACTACAATTTTATCTTTAGTACTTTTAGCCTTTGTGTTGAGACGAGAGATTTTTTTTATATTTTTAAATTTTTTATTTTTACCTTCTGCTGCAGCTTGCCCCATCATTACCGCAGTGCCTGAAGGTGCATCAATTTTATGTCGATGATGCGTTTCGTTTATTATTGTGTCAAAATCATTTTTTAAACTTGAGGAACTTATTTTAATTAATTTATTTATTAGGTTTATACCTAAACTCATATTACCTGATTTTATAATTGTTGCATGCTGCGCAGCGAGTTTAATTTTTTTTAATTGAGAGCTATTAAAACCTGTAGTTCCAATTACATGTACTATTCTTGCTTGAGCTGCATATTTTGTATGTATCATAGTTGCTTCAGGAGTTGTGAAGTCAATAACAGCGTCAGTTTTAGCAAATAATGGAATTATATTATCGGTGACATTAATTTTTAATTTTTTTGTTTTGAGTAACTGACCCAAATCTTTGCCAATAGCTTTATGCCCGCTTCTCTCGGTTGCACCATACAAAACAAGTGATTTATCTTTCAAAACTCTTTTAGCGATTTGCATTCCCATGCGTCCGGTTACGCCAGTTATGACAATTTTTATTTTTTTCATTAATTTAGGATAATCGAAATAATTGAAAAAGTAAGTTTTTTAAGCTTTTGTTTTCCAAAAATCCTTAGCTTTTTTAAAAAAAGCCGATGCTAAAGGACTCTCATTTTGATCACTTGTTTCTTGAAAGGATTTCAATATTTCAATTTGCTTCTTGCTTAAATTTACTGGTGTTTCAACTTTCGCCTGAATATACAAATCACCTAAATAACCGTTGCGAACATTAGGCATTCCTTTTGATTTTAATCTGAATTGGTCACCAGATTGAGTACCTTGAGGTATTTTTAGCCTAGCTTTACCGCCGTCTATTGTCGGTATGTCAATAGCGCCACCAACAGCAGCATCGACCATAGATATTGGGACCTCAGCAAATAAATTTTCATTCTCACGAGCAAATATTTCGTGCTCATTTACATTTACAAATATATATAAGTCCCCCTGCTGTCCGCCGTTCAGACCCGCTTCACCTTCTCCAGATAGTCTTATTCTAGAACCGTCATCAACGCCTTTTGGTATTTTCACCATCAAACTCTTTGTTTTCTGAGTTCTCCCAGTTCCGCTGCATGGTCTGCATGGATCCGAAATAGTTGAACCACTTCCCTGACAAGTTGGACAAGTTTGTTGAATTGAAAAAAAACCCTGCTGCGAGCGAATCTGTCCCCTTCCTCCACATGACTGACAAGTTACTGGCTGACTTCCTTGAGATGCGCCAGAACCTGAACAAGAACTGCATTGAACTTGAGTTGGAATTTTTACTTTAAATTTTTTACCATTAAACGCTTCTTCAAGACTAACAGTAATATCATATCTTAAGTCTGAGCCACGATTATTTGTTTTTCTTCTACGATTTCCTCCACCACCGAAAAAGGATGAGTCTCCAAAAAAGTCTTCAAAAATATCTTGAAAAGCTGATGAATTAAAATCGAAACCAAAACCGCCCTGGCCTGTATTACCATCCACTGCCGCATGACCAAACTGGTCGTAAGCTGAACGTTTTTCTTTATCATGAAGTACAGCGTATGCCTCACTCGCCTCTTTGAATTTAACTTCCGAATCTGTATCTCCCTGATTACGATCAGGATGATATTTCATTGCTAATTTCCTGTAGGCTTTTTTTATTTCAGAGTCATCAGCTGACTTGGAAACGCCAAGAACTTCATAATAGTCTCTTTTTGACATAAGCTTACCTGCTTACGATTGCTTATTATCTTCTTTGACTTCCTCGAATTCAGCATCAACAACTTTTTCATTATTCTGGTCAGATCCACCAGCTGTATTGTCAGATGGCTCGTTTGGATTAGGAGCATCTTGTTGTTGAGCCTTATACATTGCTTCACCTAATTTCATAGATGATTGAGTTAATGCTTCAAGTCCACTTTTAATCTTATCGGTTTCATCTGAAGCAACAGCTTCTTTTAAAGCCTTAATATCGTTTTCAATTGCATTCTTTTCTTGCTCAGAAACCTTATCACCAAATTCTTTTAGATTTTTTTCTGCAGAGTGTATCATTGTGTCTGCTTGGTTTTTAACATCAACGCCTTCTCGCTTTTTCTTATCAGCTTCCGCGTTGGCTTCAGCTTCCTTGACCATTTTGTCGATCTCTTCTTCACTCAAACCACCCGATGCTTGTATTTTAATTTGTTGTTCTTTTCCTGTGCCTTTGTCTTTTGCAGATACATTTACGATTCCATTAGCGTCAATATCAAATGTTACTTCAATTTGAGGAACACCCCTAGGCGCAGGTGGTATGCCTACTAAGTCAAAGTTACCAAGTAATTTATTATCAGCAGCCATTTCTCTCTCACCCTGACATACTCGTATTGTTACAGCAGTTTGATTGTCATCAGCAGTTGAAAATACCTGACTTTTTTTTGTTGGAATTGTTGTATTTTTATCAATTAATTTTGTAAAGACGCCACCAAGAGTTTCAATACCAAGGGATAGAGGTGTAACATCAAGCAGCAATACATCTTTAACATCCCCTTGAAGAATACCAGCCTGAATAGCTGCACCTTGTGCAACAACTTCATCTGGGTTCACTCCTTTATTTGGTTCTTTACCAAAAAAGTTTTTAACAGTTTCTATAACTTTTGGCATTCTTGTCATTCCACCAACCAAGACTACTTCGTCAATTTCACCGGCGCTCAAGCCGGCATCCTTGAGAGCGGCATCACATGGTTTAATTGTTTTTTCAATTAAATCGTCAACAAGTGTTTCAAGCTTTGCTCTTGTCACCTTGATATTTAAATGCTTAGGTCCTGACTGATCAGCTGTAATAAATGGTAAATTAATTTCTGTTTGAGATGTTGAAGATAATTCGATCTTAGCCTTCTCAGCAGATTCTTTCAATCTTTGGAGTGCTAATTTATCCTGAGTAAGGTCAATATTATTTTCTTTCTTAAATTCTTCAGCAAGATAATTTAAAAGACGAGTATCAAAGTCCTCACCACCTAAAAATGTATCACCATTAGTTGACTTTACTTCAAAAACTCCATCACCAATTTCCAAAATTGAAATATCAAAAGTGCCACCGCCTAAATCATATACAGCAATAGTTTTGCCATCCTTCTTATCTAAACCATATGCTAGTGCAGCAGCAGTTGGCTCATTGACTATTCTTTCAACCTCAAGTCCAGCTATTTTACCAGCATCTTTAGTAGCTTGTCTCTGCGCATCATTAAAGTATGCAGGAACAGTGATGACTGCTTTTTCAACTTTTTCACCTAAATACCTTTCTGCATCTTCTTTTAATTTTTGAAGTACAAAAGCAGAAATTTGAGATGGTGAATATTTTTCAGATCCTGACTCTACCCATGCATCACCATTTTCAGATTTAATGATTTTAAAAGGCACCATGTCTGCATCTTTTTTGACCATTGGGTCTTCGAAAGACCTACCTATAAGTCTCTTGATCGCAAAAAATGTATTTTCAGGGTTTGTTACACCTTGCCTTTTTGCAGGTTGTCCAACTAACTTTTCTTCATCACTTCCAAAACTTATAATTGAAGGCGTAGTTCTAGATCCCTCAGCATTTTCAATAACCTTAGGGTCCTTCCCATCCATTATCGAGATACAACTGTTTGTAGTCCCTAAATCTATTCCTATTACTTTTGCCATACTCTTACTCTGAATTGATATTTGTTTTATATATGGGTAGTTGATTTTGCAGTACAACCCCTTGCTTAAAAAAAGAGTAAAATGAGATTTTTAATTATTATTATACTATCTTATTGATATTATTTAACTTTTTTCTTTACCACGCCTACAAGTGCTGGTCTTAGAAGTCTATCTCCAATTTTGTATCCCTCTTGAACAACCTCAGCAACAGTTCCTGCTTCTTGATCATCCTTTTCAACTTCAAACATCGCTTGGTGAATATTCGGATCAAATTGCTCACCTAGTGATTTAATTTGTTCAATCTTAAATTTTTCAAAAGTAGAAATAATTTGTTTTTCGGTAAGCTCAATGCCCTCGAATAATTGTGAAAGACTGTCTGATTCTTCTTTTACTTCTTTGACTTTAACTGAAGCTATAGCTCTTTGGAGATTATCGAGAACCGACAATATCTCTTTTGCAAAATTTGAAATCACATAATTGCTTAAGTCCTCTTTTTCTCTATCAAATCTTTTTCTTAGATTTTCATTTTCAGCCAGGCTGGTTAGAAGCCTACTTTCAAGTTCTTTAAGCTTATCATTATCATCAGCACCCACATCTTCTGTTTTTACTTCAGAATTTTCATCTACTTTAGCTGGCTTGGGGTCTAAATTCTTTTTATTTTTATTTTTGGCCATATTTAATTATGTAATGATCTATATTATTTTCGTCAATACATAGTATAATTTATCACTCAATGAGAAATAATAGAAATATTAACCAATTAAGAGATATAGAAATAATTCCTAATTTTTCATGCAATCCGGAGGGCTCATGCTTAATTAAATGTGGTGATACGCATGTGATCTGCAGTGCATCGCTTGATAGAAATTTACCAAGATGGTTAAAAAATTCAGAGACTGGGTGGGTAACAGCAGAATATGGAATGTTACCAAGATCAACTTATGAGAGAATGTCTAGAGAGGCCGTCAAAGGTAAACAATCTGGTAGAACACAGGAAATACAAAGACTAATTGGAAGATCATTAAGATCTATTGTTAATTTAGAAGATTTAAGAGAATTACAAATAATAATAGATTGTGATGTTATTCAAGCAGATGGTGGAACAAGAACCGCTTCAATTTCAGGATCATTTATCGCACTTCAATTATGCATAAATTATATGCTTAATAAAAAAATTATAAAAAAAAATCCAATTAGTGAATATGTTGCCGCAATCAGCTGTGGAATTATAAATGGTGAACCTTATTTAGACTTAGATTTTGAGGAAGATCAAAATGCTGAAGTAGATGCAAATTTTGTAATAACAGAAAGTGGTAAATTGGTCGAAGTACAGATGACTTCGGAAAAGAAGCTTTGCGAGGAGAGGTCATTTAATGCAATGTTGGAACTTGCAAAATCAGGGATCTCTGAGATCATCCAAATGCAAAAAAAAATTTTAAGTGATTAAAAATATAAAAGAAATAGTTATTGCTAGTCATAACGAAGGAAAGGTAAGAGAAATCAGATCTCTATTAAAGCCAATGGGTCTCAAAATTTACTCTGCAAAAAAATTTTGTATCAATGAACCAATCGAAAATGGAAAAACTTTTAAAGAAAATTCTCTAATAAAATCGAAAAATGCTGCTAAAAAATCAGGCATTCCTGCCATAGCTGACGATAGTGGCCTTTGTATTCTATCGCTTGGTAATCAGCCTGGAATATATTCAGCCAGATGGGCAGGAAAGGATAAAAATTTCAACACTGCAATCAGAAAAATACACCAAAAAATTCTTAAAAATAATTATGTAAACAAGAGTTCTCGAAAAGCTTTTTTTTGTTGTGCTTTATCCATTTATTTCCCAGATAACAATTACAGAGTATTCGAAGGAAAAAAATATGGACATGTTCAATTTCCTCCTCTAGGCAAAAATGGTTTTGGATATGATCCTATTTTTGTACCAATTGGTTATAAAAAAACATTTGGTGAAATGAATTTCGATTATAAGGAAAGAATAAGTCATCGATCAATAGCATTTAAAAAAATGAAAACATACTTAGAAAGATTTATAGATTAATTTAAAAGACTAAATTTTTGATTCTTTATTTTATATATTTTTGGTTGACGTGAGACATTGCCATTTGAAGTCATTTTAAACCATCCGTTTATACCAATAAAGCCATTGGAGTTATGCAGCTTTTCTATTGTGAAATTGTTTTTGTCTTGATGAAGATTACTGATGAGTCCAACAATATCATAACTTAATGCTGCTAAAGAGTGTGGCTTAGAATTGAAAACTTCTAAATACATATCCTCAAATTTTCTCCGATTATCTATGTCAAGTGAAGCGAAGTATCCATTATCTAAACCTGGTTCTTTTAGTGATAAATTTTTAGCCCACAATGAACTTCCAATATATTGTATTTTTTTAGGGTCTACGTCGTAATATGGAAGTATAGAACTGAAGTTTGACACCTCTTGAAAATTTTGCGCGAAAATTATCAGGGCTTCAAAATTTAATTCACCGTAAGTATCTAATTTTTTTAACTTCTTCAATTCCTCTTTTGCTTTTTCAGAATTTTCTTTTTCCAATTGTTTAATTTTCTTTTCTAAATTAGCTTTTCTTTCTTCAAAATTAGAAACATTCTTTGAAACATCATAAAAATCTGGAGAATTTGGATTATAGAAAGTAAAGTTAAAGGTCGATAAATTATTTTTAGACTCAAATTGTTTAATTTCTTTTTCAACACGACTTCCAAATTCATTTCTTGGAATTAATACAGCATATTTTTTTAAATTACGCTTAATGGAATAGGTTAATAATTCATTTAATTCATCTTCTAATTTAAGCCCAAATACATATAACCTGTTATCTTGTATTTTAGAATTATTAGAAAATGCAACAATGGGTATATCTTTATTTTTTGTAACTTCCCTGACCTGATTTACTTTATCGGAGAAAACTGGCCCGATAATTATATCTATATCATCTTCAAGTACGTTATATAATCGAGATAATAACTGCTCTTCATCACCTGTATCAATTATTGTAAATATTATTTTCTTATTATTTTTTTTTTCAGCTGCCAATTGAGCGGAGTTTAATAACGATTTACCTAATTGATAATGTTTACCGCTTAAAGGGAGCATCAAAACAATATTAAGAAATTCTCTTTGAGCAGTATCCTTTTCTTCATTCAAAATCTGCGTTGATAATGAATTATTATTTATATTCTTATTATTTATACTCTTATTATCTAATTTTATAGATTTATTATATGTGGTAGTTTCAGTTTGGTAATTAGTTGGAGTCTCACAACTAAGAAAGCCAATGAATGCAAAGATAGTTATTAGTAGAATAAATTTTTTTTTTAGATACATATGAACATAAAACTAAACAATGGTTATATTAATGAATTATTAGAATACGAAAAGGTTCAAAATGGATTATACATTGTGGCAACTCCAATTGGCAATTTAGGTGATATTACCCTACGATCTCTTAAAATTCTGTCTTGTGTAGATTTAATCTTATGTGAAGATACTCGCATAAGTAAAAAATTAACGAATAAATATGGAATTAAAACCCAACTAAAACCATTTCATAAATTCAACTCAAAAAACTCTATTCCATTAATAATAAAAAAATTACAAGCGGGATTATCAATTGCAATAATATCTGATGCTGGCACACCAATAATTTCGGATCCTGGTTCAGATCTTATAAAAATTTGTGACGAAAAAAAAATTAATGTATTTTCGTTACCTGGTCCATCAGCAACCATATCAAGCTATGTTTTGTCAAGTTTTGCTCAAAAATCTTTTATGTTTAGAAGTTTTTTTCCAAGACATAAAAATGAAGCTCTAAAAGAATTGGATTTGATAAAAAAACTTGAATGCGCAGTAATATATTTTGAATCACCTCTGCGAATTCTAAAAACACTTAATTTTATCAGTGATCATCATGGTAGTTGTGAGGTAACATTTGTAAGAGAATTAACTAAAAAGAATGAAGAAGTCATTAACTCGAATATTACAGAAGTAATTGAAAAACTGAGAAACAGAAAAAAAATTTTAGGTGAAATAACATTTGTGGTGAAGCCTCTTTGCCACAGTAAAGAAAATAAAATTTCAAATGAAGAAATTTCAATATTATCTGATCAACTTTTTGCTGCAGGGCTTAATACATCTAAAATTTCAAAAATTATTTCAACATTCTTTAATCTTTCAAAAAGAGAGGTATATCAGTTACTAATAAAAAATAAGCAATGATATTAATTTTGATATATAATAATAATTTATAATGTACATTAAGTTTGTTTATACCTTAGTTTATATAATACTACCCTCTATCTTGATAGCTCACTGTGCACAAGTAGCAACCGGCACAGCTGTTAAGGTAGTTACAGTCAATCAAGAAGATAGATCAATTGGAGAGTTTGTTGATGATACAATTATAAAAACTCTAATAAAAAATACATATTTTGATCAAAACGAAAAATTATTTTTTAATATTGATATTGAGGTGTCACAAGGAAGAGTGTTATTGACTGGGACAGTTGAGAATATAGATCTTAAAATTGAAGCAACACGGATTGCTTGGGGAGTAAAAGGAGTACAAACTGTTATTAATGAAATCCAAATATCAAACTCAGATAGTATAATTAACTTCGCTGATGATCTTGTTATAAGCACAAAGGTAAAGGGAAAACTTATATTGAATGAAAATGTTAATTCATTAAATTATAGTATTGAGACAGTTAATAAGCTAGTTTACATCATAGGTATTGCTGGAAGCGAGGATGAAAGAGATTTAGTAATAAATATCGCTAGAGATATATATGGTGTTGAAGAAGTAATAGATTACATCTCAATCAAAACTGATGAATTTTAATTTAAATGAACGTAGGTTTTCAAATTGATGAAATTGATAAGCTAAATATTAAGACTGATAGTTCCTTACCATTAATTCTAGAGTCCCAAAAAAGAAAAAATAAGAATTTTTATTTTTTACCAGGTAGTCTGACATTTAAAAATAATTTGGTATATGCTCAGGCTAGAGAAATTTCTTTTAAAGATAATAAATTAAAAAATTATGTAATTGGTAATCCTAAACAAGTAAGGGTTGATAATTTCAATTATGTTTTCATTCGACAGGATCCGCCTTACAACATGGAATATATTTCTTCTATGCATCTCTTAGAACAAGTAAAAGGGCCTACTAAATTTATAAATCGTCCAAATGGGATAAGAAACGCACCAGAAAAAATTTCAATGCTATCTTATAAAGAAATAATACCTCCAACGGTTATTACTAGAGAAAAAAAGGAAATAAATGATTTTATAAAACAAAATGGAAAGTGCGTAATTAAACCTCTCTACGGCAATGGAGGCGAAAGTATATTTTTACTTGATAAAGAAGATGAAAACTATAATCAAATCATCGAACGTTTCATAGATCAGCATACAGAACCATTTATAATTCAAAAATTTCTTCCGAAAATCAAACATGGAGACAAACGAATAATTCTTGTTAATGGAGAACCAATTGCAGCTTTGAGAAGGATACCCAAGAACAACGAAATACGCTCAAATATTCATGTGGGAGGAAATTGCGAAGCAGTCAAAATATCAAGACAAGATTTAAATATTTGTAAGGAAATCAGAGGATTTTTAAAAGATGAAGGACTTTTTTTTGTAGGCATTGACGTAATTGGTAAATATTTAACAGAAATTAATGTTACGTCACCAACCTGCATACAAGAAATCAAAAAACTTCATAAGATTGATATTTCAAAAATAATTTGGGATCAGCTTTTAAAAACTAATTAATTCGATATGAGCATACAATCAAAAATACTCAACTTCATGCTTAAAAAATATGTAAAAAATGTTCAACCTCCTGTTGAAGAAAGATCCTACATTGAAGCAAGAAAGATGATGAATCAGGAAGGTTACGTTGATCAAGATAATTCATTAGGCTCTAAACTTTTGCAAAAATTAATTTTCAATAAACGCAAATCATCTATCGATATTAAAGAAATTTATTTAAGTGAAACGAGAACTTTACATTTTACAAATAAAAACTCCGATAAAGAAAAATGCATACTTTATCTTCATGGAGGGGGTTATGTAGCTGGATCACCAGAGACACATCAAAATATGCTTATAACATTAGCTAAGTTATCCTCAATTCAAATATTTGCTATTGATTACCCATTATCACCTGAAAGTAATTTTCCTAGAGCAATCGACGAAACTATAAGCAGTTATAATGCCTTATTAGAAAGAGGATTTAAAAATGAAAATATTTATTTTGGAGGGGACTCAGCTGGAGGTAATTTAACTTTAGTCAGCACATTGAAATTACAAGAGTTAAATCAAAAATTACCTTCAAAACTATTTTTATTATCTCCATGGACAGACCTTACTGGCGAGGGAAGAAGCATTAAGGAAAATTCAAAGTCAGATCCTTATTTATCTTACGATAATTGGCTAAACACATCGCTCTCTATGCAGAAAACTGTCAAAGAATGGTACGCCCCAAATCAAGATTATAAAAATCCTCTTATATCCCCTGTATTTGCAAAATACTCTAACTATCCAAAAACCTTGATACAGGTTAGTGATATTGAAATATTGTATAGCGATTCTCTGGATCTTGAATCTAAAATAAAAGATGGAAACAATGAAGTGACTTTAAGCGTATACAACAATCTACCTCATGTTTGGCAAATATTTGGTTTTTTACCTGAGGCAAAACAAGCACTCAAAGAGATCGCATATTTTTTGAAAAACTAACTTTTAAAGGCTGATAATGCAGCTAAGTTAACAATGTCAGCAACATTTGCTCCTAAAGGTGCAATTTGTATACTTTCTTTAAAGCCAACCAAGTATGGTCCAACTAGTGTACCTCCTCCTAATTCCTGAAGCATCTTAGTTGATATGCTTGCACTGTGAATAGCTGGCATAATTAACAAGTTTGCAGGCCCAGTTAATTTACAAAAAGGATAAAGATTCATTAAATTTTCATTTAAAGCAGTATTAGCGCCCATTTCTCCGTCGTATTCGAAGTTTACATTTCTCTCATCAAGAATTTTTTTTGCATCTCTCATGTATACTGATCTCTCAGTATAAGGCTTACCAAAATTTGAGTATGAAACCAGAGCGGCTCTTGGTTCAATTCCAAATATTTCTCTTACTACCTCAGCACTTTCTTGTGTGATGTTTGCTAATTGTGAAGCATTTGGCATATCATGTACATTTGAGTCGGCAACGAAAATAGTTCTCCCATTACATAGCATTACTGTCATGCCAAGAATTGTTTTATTAGGTATTGGGTCAAGCACATACTCGATACTTTCCAAGGAAGCAGCATAACTTCTTGTTAAACCACAGACCATTGCATCTGCTTCTTTTAAAGATACCATACATGCAGCAAAAACATTTCTTTCCCGATTGAGTAGATCTAAACAATCCTTTTTTAAAAATCCTTTTCTCTGTAAACGATGATAGATATGTTCGGCATACCTGTCATGTTCAGATTTATTCCTAGTACTGTGAATTTCCATTTGATCAAAAAAATCTAATCCCATTTCCTGCATTTTATCTTTTATGACGTCATCTCTTCCAATTAATATCGGAGTACCCATTCTATTGTTGAGAAAAATTACTGCAGCTCTGATCATGTCTTCTTCTTCACCTTCAGTAAAAATTACTCTTTTTGGATTTTCTTTTACTTCTTGAAAAACTTTTTGTAGAAGACCAGCAGAAGGATTGAGTCTAGCAGATAATTCATTCGAGTAACTTTCAATATCAACAATTGCTTTCCTTGCAACACCAGTATCCATAGCGGCTCTAGCAACTGCTGGAGGAACCTTACTAATAAGTCTTGGATCAAAGGGAGAGGGAATAATGTAATCTGGACCGTATTGAGGTCTTTTCCCAGGATAAGCATTGGCTACCTCATCTGGTACATCTTCCTTGGCTAGATCAGCTATTGCTTTAGCCGCAGCAATCTTCATTTCAAGATTAATTGTTTTTGCCCTTACATCTAATGCACCTCTAAATATATAGGGGAATCCTAAGACATTATTAACCTGATTAGGATAATCTGATCTTCCAGTTGCAATAATCGCGTCTTTTCTACATTCTTTAATCTTTTCAGGTAATATTTCAGGTTCAGGATTAGCCATTGCAAAAATAATTGGTTTTTCTGCCATAGATAAAACCATTTTTTGACTAATGATATTACCAATTGAGAGGCCAAAAAAAATATCAGCTCCATTTAATGCATCTTCAAGAGTTCTACACTTTGTTTTCACTGCATGTGCAGATTTCCACTGGTTCATATTTTCTTTTCTTTCAGTATGAATAACTCCTTTGGTATCACATAATATTGCATTTTCATGTGGCATACCCATCGCTTTTAAGAGCTCCAGACATGCAATGCCTGCAGCACCCGCTCCATTAACAACAATTTTGGCTTCATTAATTTTTTTTCCTGTAAGGTCCATTGCATTAATAAGTGCTGCAGCAGAAATAATTGCTGTTCCATGTTGATCATCATGGAAAATAGGTATGTCCATTTGTTCTCTTAGTGAGTCTTCGATTATAAAACATTCAGGAGCTTTAATGTCTTCAAGGTTTATTCCTCCAAAAGATGGTCCTAAATACTTTACAGAGTTAATAAATTTTTCAGCATCCTCGGTATCAATTTCTAAATCTATTGAGTCGATATCCGAAAATCTTTTAAATAAAACAGATTTTCCTTCCATAACTGGTTTTGATGCATGAGCTCCTAGGTTTCCAAGGCCTAATATTGCAGTTCCATTTGATATTACTGCAACTATATTACCCTTGCTTGTATAGTCGTAAACAGTGCTTATATCTTCTGCTATAGCATTTACAGGAGCCGCAACACCAGGAGAGTAAGCTAATGATAGGTCTCTTTGTGTCTCTAAAGGTTTCGTAGCTTTAATTTCTATTTTGCCTGGCTTACCTTGGGTATGAAACACTAATGCTTCTTTTTCGCTGAAATGCTCTTCTCTATCTTTTTTTGTCATATTTTCTTTTTTTGGATTTTATATAGGTTTTTACCTGCTTTTCAATTTCAAAAGATATATATTGAATGAACCTTTATTTTTGAAGTTATTTAAATCAAAATAGATTAATACACAATGTTTATATGAACGTTATAAGGTCCTCACTTATTTATTCTTTATTTACATCGATAAGTAGAGTTTTTGGTTTTTTAAGAGATATTTTGATTGCTAACTTTTTAGGGACAGGAGTAATAGCTGATATTTTCTTTGTTGCTTTTAGGCTGCCAAATACGTTTCGAAGAATTTTTTCAGAAGGAGCACTTAACTCAGCATTCGTACCTATTTATACTAAATTAATTAAAGACAATCTAAGTCATGAGTCAAAAAAATTTTCAGGAAGCATTTTTCTGATTTTTTTAGTAGCTTCATCTCTGGTGGTTCTAATAATTGAAGTTTTTATGCCATCCTTTGTTGCAATTTTAGCCCCTGGATTTACAAACGATAATGATAAATTTAATGAGCTAGTTGCAGTTGCAAGAATTATTTTTCCCTTTTTAATTTTAATAAGTATTTCATCAATTTGTTCATCAATTCTTAATTCACATAACAAGTTTGCATTGTCAGCAGCTCTTCCAATAATATTAAATATAACATTGATAATAGCACTGATCACTGCCGCTTATACAGCGGCTGATTTTTTAACATTCTTATCCTGGAGCGTTATTGTTGCAGGTCTTTTACAGATCGTATTTCTTATTATTGCTCTAGCTAGAGAAAAAATATTTTTTTTCTTTTCTAGGAAAATATACACTAGTTACGTTAAGCGTTTTGTAAAGTTGTTTACAGCAAGTTTTTTTTCATCTGGACTGTTGCAGATAAATATTTTAATTGGAACAATTATTGCCTCATACGAGAGTGGCGCCATTTCGTACCTTTATTATGCTGATCGCATCTACCAATTACCTCTTGCCCTTATTGGCATAGCAATCGGTGTTGCCATGCTGCCCTCAATTTCAAGTAAGATAAGATCAGAGAGTTTTGAAAAAATTCATGAAACAATAGAACAAACATTAGTTTACTCATTGCTGCTCGCGGTTCCTGCATCTGTAGGAATTTTTGCACTTTCAGAGCAAATAATAGCCGTACTTTTCGAAAGAGGTGAATTTAACGAAAACTCTTCACTGTTTACTTCTAAAGCTCTCAAATTCTATTCTTTAGGTCTTGTAGCATTTATTTTAATGAAAATTTATACACCAATATTTTTTGCATATGAAAATGCAAGACCTCCCTTGTCTATTACTGCAATAAATTTAGTTATAAACACAACATTAAGCATAGTCTTATTTGTCAATTTAGGTTTTGTTGGAATTCCGATAGCTACTAGCATATCAGCATGGATAAGCGTTTTATTAATGAACTATAGCTTGTATAAAAATAATTATTACCAAATTAGTAAAAGAATTATCTTTCCTGGCACAATTATTATTATTGTATCGTTTATCATGTATCTGTATTTAATTTTTTTAGAAAACTATTTGGAAATTCTATTTAATTTTCTTCAAGACTATGAAATTATATTTCTTTTATTTTCAGTACTTTCTTCAATATTGCTTTATTTTATTCTAATTTCATTTTACAAGCCGTTTAAATATTCTGAAATTAAAAAGATTTTACAAAAATGAGTACAATTAATAATAATACTGTTTTATCAGGTGTTCAACCATCAGGTGATCTCCATATTGGTAATTATCTTGGGGCAATTAAAAATTTTGTAAACATGCAAAATAACTATAATTGTTTTTTTTGCATAGTTGATTTACATGCAATAACTGTGAAACAAGACCCTAAGATTTTAAAAAGAAATACTTTAGAAGTTGCAGCAACTTATATTGCATCCGGTATTGATCCAAAGAACAGTGTAATATTTAATCAAAGTAGTGTATCCGCTCATTCAGAGTTAGCTTGGATATTTAATTGCGTTACAAGAATGGGATGGCTGAGTCGAATGACACAGTTCAAAGACAAAGCTGGGAAAGATAAAGAGAATGCCAGTTCAGGTCTATTTATTTATCCTAATTTAATGGCTGCTGACATACTAGTTTATAAAGCAACACACGTTCCAGTTGGCGATGATCAAAAGCAGCATCTTGAACTCACTAGAGACATCGCACAGAAATTTAATCGCGATTTTAATTGTGAGAATTTTTTTCCGATCCCTGAGCCAATTATAGATAAGAATATTTCAAGAATTATGTCTCTTAAAGATGGAAGTCAAAAAATGAGTAAATCAGATCTATCTGAATACTCACGCATAAGTCTTTTAGATGAGAGTGATGACATTATAAAAAAGATAAAAAAAGCAAAAACTGCAGATGTGGTGATGCCAGGAAAAATTGAGGAAGTACAAAAATTAGCTGAGGTTAATAACTTACTAAATATCTATTCAGGTTTTGCTGAAATTGAAAAACATAAGCTAGTTAAACAATATGAAGGTCAAAATTTTTCAAAATTTAAGTCTGATTTATCTGATGTGTTGGTAGAAAGACTAAATCCTATAACAACAGAAGTTAAAAAACTGATGCAAGACATAGACTATCTTTCAGAAATCTTGTTAGATGGTCAAAACAAAGCAAATCAAGTTGCCCGAAAAACAATTAATGATGTATATGACATTGTAGGACTACACAGAAATGAAGCATAGATCAAAATTTTTAGTAATAGTTGATGACTCTAAAGAGTTAAACGTTGCGATCAGGTTTGCCGCTAAGCGCGCGCAGAGTACAAAGGGAGGAGTAACATTGTTAAACGTGATAGAACAATTTGACCCTCAACAATGGCAGTCAATAGAAGATATAATACTTCAAGAAGCAAGAGAGAAAGCGCAAGAAAAACTTCAAAAATGGTCTAAAGTAATTAATGATCTGACTAATATTGTTCCTGAGCTTATAATAAAAGAGGGTACCACAAGTGAAAAAATTGTAGAGACACTTGAAGAGGACAACGCAATTAGATTTCTTGTTTTAGCTGCGGCTGAGTCGGATCAGCCAGGACCACTTGTATCACTTTTGGCAGGACAAAAATCTGGAAAATTACCTGTGCCTGTTGTCATAATCCCACAAGGACTTTCAGACGAGCTAATAGATGATTTAGCATCTCGATCAGACTAAAAATTAATTTAATTTCAGTAACTTAATAAATAACTGTATCAAAACTTTAAAAATTTATGAATCTATCTATATAACTCTAAAAGTATTATGTTTATACAAACCGAATCAACTCCAAATCCAAATTCACTAAAGTTCATTCTTACTGATCATGAGCTTTGTGAAAAACCAGTTGAATTTAATAAATCACAAGATAACAGAAACTCAGTATTAGCAGACGAACTTTTTAAAATAAAAGGGGTTGAAAATATATTATTTAATAAAAATTGTATCTCAGTTAATAAAAATGATTATACCTGGGACCAACTTAAGGCTTCAATATTACAAGTCATTTCTAATTATCTTAACTCTGGCCTCCCAGCTATTGATAAAAGAGACGATGAAAGTAATGAATTAGATAATATACAGTTTCATGACGATGACCTGAAAGTAGTTAATATGATCAATAGTATATTATTTTCAAAGATAAGACCGGCAATTATGCAAGATGGTGGAGATGTAAAATTTATTAAATATGAAAGTGGTATAGCTTATCTTTCATTGAAAGGGAGTTGCGCAGGCTGTCCAAGTGCAACCGTTACATTGAAGAATGGTATCGAAAATATGCTTAAACATAACGTTCCTGAAGTCAAAAAAGTTGAGCAGGTACTATAGAAGAATAATCGCTATGAATATTTTAATTACTCAAGATAAAAATATTAAATTTCTGTTAAAAATATATTATTTTATTTTTTTACTCATCGTCTTAACGGTTTTAACTTCGCTGATATATGCTAATACTTTTTATCAAAAGTCTTATACGCAGAAAGACATACCTTTGGATCATGCTGAAAAAGATATTCAGGTTTCTTACATAATTGATTTAAAAACTGCAAAAACTCTGCAGGAAAATAAAATTATTTATCATACTAAGATTGATCAAATCAGAGAAACAAAGTCGATACCAAATATAAAAGTTTCTCAACTACCTAAAGATCTAAAAAGTATAAAATCCATTAAAAATAGAAAAGAACTGTTTATAAAAATTACTTTACCCTTAATAGTCCAAGAAAATAGTAAACTATCATCTTTGAATCAGAATATAAAATTAGTCAAAAGTAGTTTCGATCAAATATCACGAAAAGAAGCCATTTGGGTTCAAAATTTAATGGAAGAATATAAGGCTGATACATTAGACTCTCTATTAATAAAAGTTGATGAAGTACCCGTTTCACTCGCACTAGCTCAGGCTGTTATAGAGAGTGGATGGGGCACTTCCAGATTCGCATACGAGGGCAACGCACTTTTTGGACAGTACATTTGGGGTAAAACTAACGATGGTATCATTCCAAACGAAAGAGAAACTGATGCAAAATATAAAATTAAATCTTTTAATAATTTAAGTGAGTCTGTGGCTTCTTATATGAAAAATCTAAATACAAATTTTCACTATGATGAGTTTCGTATTAATAGATTTGTGTTGCGTTCAAATAAGATACCCCTGAAAGGTATTTATTTAGCTGAGTTTTTATCAAGTTACTCTATTGAAGATGATTATACTGACAAAATTAAAAATATTATTGAAATAAATGACTTCCAAGATTTCGAAAACTTAAGTATTGATCAGCAGATACCGCTGATTACTGATGTCATTTAACTAAAAACTGATATCCAAACCAATACCATTCATCATCAATCCTTGTTGTACAATTTAGGCGCGCTCTTCCACTTAAATAATCTTCTTTTAACTTTATTTGAAATCTATTTTTTTTTATATTTATTATTTCTTGCTTATCCCATTTGCCACCAGGATTTGAAAAACAATCTATGGGGCTTCCTTTCAAATTATTTAAAGTACTAAACTCAATTAAGGGTTTTTTGTTATCGATCAAAAACATATCTACTGGCAAAAAATCCTTTATATTTAGAGAATAAGCATTAACTGCAAATTCAAATCTATCGATATCTCCAAATCTTTCATTGAGTGAAAACCTAGGTAAATAGTATTGATTACCAAAACTGGAAATAACCCCAGAGTGTTGACCAAATGCGTGTGAAATATCAAACTCCTTGAGTATATCAATCACTTCATTACTCGACTCTCCGTAAGGATAGGCAAATAGTTTAGGTATGTAGCCAATATTTTTGATCCAACTTTTATGAGAATTTAAAATATCTTCTTTTATTTTCGAAATGGAATGTAATGGCATGTGTAAATGTGAGGATGTATGTTGACCAATACTTCCACCCTCATCAACAAATGTTTTGATTTCTTCCCAAGTCATGTAACCATTTGTTCTATCATCAATTATCTCAGTAGATACAAATAAAGTGACAGGAATTTCATTATCTCTAAAAATTGGCCAAGCAATTTTATAAAATGATCTATATGCATCATCAACAGAAAATGCCACAGTCTTGTCATTAAATTTTTTATTTTGATCTAGATCTGTGATCAAATTTTCTAATTTAATAACCTTAATTTCATTATTAAGAATGTAATCTATATGCGAAAAAAATTGTTCTTCACTAACATTAGTAGAAGGGTATTTGCCTTCTCCAAATCTATGATACATGAATACCGAAACACCTGGCTCACTAAAAACAGGTAAAGTATATGAGGAGAAAATTATTATAAATAAAAAATAATATTTGCTTGAATTATTAAAAAAAAAATTATTCATATCATCTAATTTTTAGTCTATATGTAAAAAATAGCAATATTATGTTTCTTATTTTAGATTTTACTCAATCATTTAGATTAGCTTTAATACATAATGGTAAATTAGTTAATAAAGAATTAAAAATAAAAAAAAATATTTCTGAGATATTAATTATTGAGATTGATAAATTTTTAAAAAAATCACATACAAATATAAAAAATATAAAATCAATTTATATTATTACAGGACCAGGAAGTTTTACTGGTATTAGATCTGCATTAACTTTTGCTAAAGCGCTTAAGTTAACTATGAATTTAAATATATTTGGATTGTCTAAATTTGAATTAATTAATTTTAAAATGGGACTGAGCAAGATTAGAAAAACAAAATGTATAATTTTACACTTTAGAAATAATGAATTTTTTATTCAATCATTCAAAGGAAATAAGAGCATTAATCGACCTACATTAGTTAATTTTGATAATGAAAAGTTCAGGTACAGTAGTGCAACAATATATATTTGTGATATTAATTTACAGAAGAAATCGCTAGAAAATAAAAGTTTCCTTAAAATAACAGAGAATTTTCATTTAATAGATTATAATTTGTATGAATTACCAAAAATAATTGATAATAATTTAATTGATAAAACTGACCCAAAACCATTATATATAAATAACTATTTTTGAGTGATTTACATGATTGACGTAAAAAAAATGTGCAGAGATAAAGGATTAAGAATGACAGAGCAAAGAAATATTATTGCTGATGTTATCACAGAGATGAGTGCCAATGGCCACCCTGATGTAAATGAAATATTTTTAAATGCCAACGAGCAAGATAAGAATATTAGTATTGCAACAGTTTATAGGACTGTAAAACTTTTTGAAGAATATGGTGCTATTGAAAAACATGAATTCAAAGATGGTAGATCAAGATACGAAGCCATTGAAGACCATCATCATGATCATTTGATAGATATTGAGTCAGGAGAAATTCATGAATTCACTAATGAAGAAATTGAAGAGATTCAAAATTCAGTTGCAAAGTCTCTAGGATACAAACTTGTTGATCACAGGTTAGAGCTTTATGGAATTAAAATAAAAAAAAATAATTAGATGTCTATTTTAAGACTTGTTCTTATTTTAATTTTTCTACTTTTAATTATAGCTTTTTCAATACCCGTCCAAGTTTTTTGTAACATAATTGGATTTAGGTTAAAGAAGATTTACCCTCTTTATTTTTATCAAATGATAAAAATAGTTACAGGCATTAACATTAATTTTAATAAAACAAAACTCAACAAAAAAAATGTGGGAGTTCTCTATATAGCAAACCATGTTTCATGGTTTGATATAATTTGTTTAGGAACATTACTAAATGCAAGATTTATAGCCAAGAAAGAAGTATCTCAAATGGGAATTTTTGGTTTTTTAGCAATGATAAGTAATACTTTTTTTATAGATAATGAAAATAAAAATAAAATCATTGAATATAATCATTTAATTCGAAAAAAATTAAAAGCTGGTGAAAATTTTATTATCTTTCCAGAAGGGACGACGTCTGATGGCAATGGCATTAAGAATTTTAAATCCTCTATGCTTGAGTGCGCTTTTGATAACAATAATGAAATTAATATTCAGCCAATTTCAATATGTTATTCCAAGTTAAATAATATTCCAATGGGAATTTATTTAAGACGAAACATTGCTTGGGTTGGCGATACCTCAATGGTTGCAGCAATGGCAAATTTTCTCAGATCTGGTAGAATTACAGTTGATATCATTTTTCATGATCTCATGAGCGTAAATAGCTTTAAGAATAGAAAAGAATTGGCGGCTCATTGTGAGAAGCAGATATTAAGTGGTTTAAATCAAAGTATAAAAGTTAATTAAATGAGCCATTCGACTTTTTTCGTAAAATCTTATGGATGCCAAATGAATATTTACGATAGTGAAAAAATAACGTCAATTTTAGAAAACAAAGGTTTGAAGCTAAATAAATATGCTGAGGACGCAGATCTGATTGTATTCAATACATGTAATATAAGAGATAAGGCTGCCCATAAAGTCTACTCTGATATTGGAAGAGTTAACAAATATAAGAAAGAACAAACTATTGCTGTTGTAGGTTGTGTAGCCCAAGCTGAAAATTCAGAAATGTTTAATAAAAATAAGTCGATTGATATAATTTTAGGTCCACAAAGTTATCATTTACTACCACAAATGATTGATGATTTAAAAAAATACCCGAAACAGATCAACACTGAATTTATTGTAAATGAAAAATTTGACTATTTAAGTGAACAAAAAAGAAGACAAGGCGTTTCATCGTATATAACCATTCAGGAAGGTTGTGATAAGTTTTGTTCATTTTGTGTTGTTCCTTACACAAGAGGACCTGAGTACTCCCGTTCACTAGAGTCATTATTAAAAGAGGTAAAAGTTCTTACTAATAAGGGCGCAAAAGAAATTGTATTATTAGGTCAAAATGTGAATGCTTATGAGTCTATTAACGATGGATCAAAACTAAATATTTCTGACTTAATTGAAGAAATTAGTAAAAATGAAAACGTAAAAAGAATAAGGTATACAACATCGCATCCAGTAAATATGAGTGATGATTTAATTAATCTCCATGCTACGAATAATAAACTTATGCCATTTATCCATTTGCCTGTTCAATCTGGTTCAGAATCAATTTTAAAAAAAATGAACAGAAAATATGATCCTAATTTTTATCGAAGAACTATTGATAGATTAAAGAAAGCAAAACCAGATATAGAAATATCCTCAGATTTTATTGTTGGCTATCCAGGTGAAACAGATCAAGATTTCAATGATACGCTAAAACTTATTGATGATATTGAGTTTACACAATCTTATTCATTTATTTATAGTTCAAGACCTGGAACTAAGTCATCGACAGAAGTCGACGATACTCCAATTTCAGTAAAAAAAGAAAGACTGATAGTATTGCAAGAAAAATTAAAGAAAATTCAATACTCCTTTAACAAACAGTTCTGTAATAAAACTGTAAAAGTTTTAATTGAGAATCAAAGTTTAAGTAATCCTGAGTATTTCTTTGGAAGAACGCCATTTATGCAATCAGTTTATATCAAGTCCAATGATTTAGTACCAGGTCATGAAAAAGATATTGATATTACGTCTTGCAACCATAAGAGCTTATATGGTATTTGTTAAAAATTGATTACCCACTTAATTTGAAAAATAAACAAATAAAACCTATATCCGAAAATCAAAAGGACCTGACATCAGGATCTTCCATAATAAATATTGATAACTTAGATGTTCTAGAGATATTTGGAGTTAACAATGAAAATTTAAATTTTTTTGAAGATCAGCTTCCCATTAAGGTCTTTCAAAAAGGAAATCAACTAAATATTAAAGGTGAAAAAAAATACAGAAATATTTTGCGAAATGCAATTTTAAAAACACAACAGGATTTAAAATCTAGCAGAAAAGTAAATAATATTAATTTAATGCAGGAGAATCTAAAAATGCAATTTTTAAATGAAAATGATAAAATAAGAAATTTGACAGTCACCAAGACAGCAAAACTAGATGTTATTGGTAAAAGTAAAATGCAAAATCATTATTTAGATATTCTTCAAAAAAAGAAAATTATCTTTGCGGTCGGTCCAGCCGGAACAGGTAAAACATTCTTAGCGGTTGCAGCAGCAGTTTCTCAATTACTAGATAATAAATTTGACAGAATAATTCTATCTAGACCAGCAGTAGAAGCTGGGGAAAAACTTGGATTCTTACCTGGTGATTTAAAAGAAAAGGTAGATCCTTACCTGAGACCATTGTATGACAGTCTTTATGATCTTATGCCATCAGATATAGCGGTAAGAAAAATTGAGTCTGCTGAAATTGAAATAGCTCCTTTAGCTTTTATGAGAGGTAGGACATTAAATAATTCATTTGTCATCTTAGATGAAGCCCAGAATGCAACACATACACAAATAAAAATGTTCTTAACTAGGTGTGGCAAAAACTCTAGAATGGTAGTTACAGGTGATCCATCTCAAATAGACCTCAATAGAAAAAGTAACTCAGGGTTAATAAAATCAATTAAAATCTTAGAAAAAATTGATAATATTGAAGTTGTTGAGCTAGGATCAAAAGATATTGTCAGAGATGAAATGGTCACAAAAATTATCAATGCTTATGACTCATACGATGACAGAATAAAAGACCTCTTTGATCAAAAATCATAATTAATGACTAAGATAAGTTATAATATTGTGGACAAAGGATGGAAAAAACATTTTCCACACTTCAAAAAACACATTGGAAAAGCTGTAAATGAAACACTTAAGCAAATGGATGTAAAAATAGATGAAGATATTGTCGTTAGCATTTTTTTAACCTCAAATAAAGAAATTAAAAAACTCAATTATCAATATAGAAATAAAAATAAACCAACAAATGTTCTATCATTTCCAATGCAATTTTCTTCAGATGGCATTTACCTTTTAGGTGACATTGTTTTATCAAATCAAACTTTATTGGAAGAGTCCATTAAACAAAATGTTACAAAGTATGACCATTTGTGTAAGATTACAATACATGGCATGCTTCATCTGTTAGGTTATGATCACAATAACGAAAAACAGTTTAAGCTAATGAATAAGTTCGAAAATATAATATTTGATAATATAAAGCACTTATCATGATCAGAAAATTATTTAAAAAATTTTTTTTTAAGAAAAATACTGAAAATAACAATCTAAAACAAAGTATTGAAACTGTTTTAGATAATGACTTGAAAGGCACGGAGGGAATTTCAAAGCACGAAAGATTAATGCTTTTAAATATCTTAAAAATAGATGGCATCAGATCATCAGATATAATGATACCAAGAGCTGATATTGGTGCAGTAGAGTTAAACGATAGCTTTGAAAAAGTACTTGGGGTTTTTATAAAGGAAGCTCACTCTAGAGTACCAATATATGAAAAAAATCTTGATAATATTATTGGCATGATTCACATAAAGGATTTGGTAAATTACCAAAATCAAAAAAAAACGGAAACTAATTTTCTTCAAAATTTAAAAAGAGAGATTTTAGAAATCCCTCCTTCAATGCCAGTACTCGATTTATTGTTAAAAATGCAGTTAACCAGATTACATATGGGTATTGTCATAGATGAGTATGGCTGCACTGATGGTCTAGTTACAATTGAGGATGTAATTGAGGAAATTACTGGTGAAATTGAAGACGAGCATGACGAAAAAAACTTGCCAATGCTCATTAAATCTTCTCTCAATACTTTCGAGGCTAGTGCTAGAATTGAAATAGATGAACTTCAAAAAGTAACTAATGTCGAATTTTTGAATTCGTATGATAATGATGATGTTGATACACTAGGAGGATTAATTTTCTCAATAACTGGTCGAGTTCCGCAAAGAGGGGAAATTATAAAACACACTTCAGGCACGACTTTTGAAATAAAAGATGCAGATCCAATGAAAATTAAATCTGTTAAAGTAACAACACCTAAAAAATAATGAAATTATTGGAATTTATTCCACTTAGAAGATTTTACATACATACTACCTGTTTCCTATTGGGAATACTCTTAGCATTAAGTTTTGAGCCATTCAAAGTTCCATTCTTGTCTTTAATTGCAATTGGAACTTACTTTTTAATGAATAACTATATTTTTGAAAATTTTAAAAGATATTATAAAATTTTTTTTTTTAACGGTATTTGCTTTGGATTTGGTTTTTTTCTATTAAGTATGTATTGGGTCTCAAACTCAGTAATAGAACTTGATGCAAAGTTGTTTTATGTTGTCCCAATTATTTTAATTTTTTTTCCTCTTTCTCTCTCTATTTTTTTTGCCGTAATGCAACTTATCAATGCTTTTTTATGGAGCGAGTCTAACTCAAAATTATTTTATTTCAGTTCAGTATGGATAATCTTTGAATTTTTAAGAAGTGTGTTATTTACAGGTCTGCCATGGAATTTAGTTGGATATAGTTGGTCATGGTCATTAAGTTACTCACAATCAGCATCAATTTTTGGAATTTATGGACTTGGACTAATAACTGTATTTTGCTCAGTTTGCATATTTAGCTACATTGCTGATATAAAAAATAAATTTTATTTATATGCTGCAATTTTAATTCTCGCTTTATTATACTTATACGGCTTGAATAGAATTAATAATAATCAAACAATCTATTCAGAAAATGAATTAAGAATAATACATACATATTTTAATCAAAAAGATAAATGGACTAAGAAATCGATTGAAAATACTGCGACAATGGGGTCCTCTAACTTAATTACAGTTTTCCCTGAAACCTCATTGGGACTTAATCCAAGTAGACCAGAAAATTGGTTAGTTGGATATATTAGGAGAGATCAAAATAAATTTTATAATTCAATTAATTATAATGGATTTACTTATGATAAAAAAATTCTTGTACCTTTTGGAGAATATTTTCCATTATCAAGTCTGATGAATATTTTATTTAGTGAAAATAAGTTTTTTGAAAACGAATTAACTAAAGGAAGTAGTGACCAGGTATTTAAGGAAAATATATTACCACTTATTTGTTATGAAGTTATTTTTCCAAACTTCGTTCGTAATAGTATTTCAAATAACACTAATTTATTAGTAAACATAAGTAATGATGGGTGGTTTGGAAACTTTAGTGGCCCTCGACAACATTTCACACACGCTCTCTTTAGATCAATTGAACTTGGAATACCTCTAGTTAGATCTTCTAATAAAGGTTTTTCAGGCTTAATAAGCCCAATTGGGGAAATTTTAAATGTTACCAATATTGGTAAAATTACTTATTTAGATGTGAAAATCCCTGAGAAATTGGAGACTACTGTCTATAGAGAATATGGAAATCTCTTGGCATATTTTTTAATAGTTTTATTTTTTATAATTGGCTATGCTATTCGCTTTAAACAAAATAGTTAAAACGTATGAGTAACAAGTATCTTTTTACAAGTGAGTCAGTTTCAGAAGGTCACCCGGATAAGGTATGTGATATAATTTCAGATACTGTAGTTGATGATTTTCTCTCTCAGGAAAATCCTGAAAATTCTAGGGTAGCAATGGAAACGTTAGTAACAACAAATAAAGTAGTGATGGCTGGAGAAGTAAGAGGTCCAGAAAATTATAAGTGTGATTACGAGACGCTTGCAAGAAATGCAGTGAAAGAGATTGGATATGAACAAGAAGGTTTTCACTGGGAAAAGTTCTCTTTTGACTGTTCAGGTGTGCATAGTCAATCAGCTGATATAGCTATGGGGGTTGATGCATCAGGAAATAAAGATCAAGGTGCGGGTGATCAAGGAATCATGTTTGGCTATGCTTGCAAAGAAACACCGTCATTAATGCCTGCACCAATATATTACTCACATAAAATTTTAGAAGAAATGGCATTTAAAAGAAAGAAAGGCGAAACACCAGGAATACAACCAGACTCTAAAAGTCAAGTTACGCTTCAATATAATAATGGCTCACCAGAGAAATGTACTAAAATAGTAGTTTCTACACAGCATGATGAAAATCTTGATCAACGAGGAGTGAGTGAAATTATTATTCCGATAATAAAAAGTATTATGCCTGAAGAGTGGGTTAGTAATGAAACTGAAATATTAATTAATCCTACTGGAAAGTTTGTAATAGGTGGTCCTGATGGAGATACGGGATTGACAGGAAGAAAAATAATAGTTGATACTTACGGTGGGGCGGCCCCACATGGTGGAGGCGCATTTTCAGGAAAAGATCCTACTAAGGTTGATAGATCAGCAGCATATATAACAAGATATATTGCTAAAAATGTTGTTGCGTCTGGGATTGCAGATAAATGCACTCTTCAACTTGCGTATGCAATTGGCGTCTCAGATCCGCTCTCAATCTATGTAGACACACATGGAACTTCTCAGATGTCAGATGAAGATCTCATTAAAAAAATTATATCCAACATTGATCTTACTCCTAGAGGTATTAGGGATCATCTTAATTTACATAAACCGATTTATAAAAAGAGTGCAGCATATGGTCATTTTGGAAGAGAAGCGGAAAGTGATGGATCTTTTTCTTGGGAAAACATTGACCTAGCAAAAAAACTTTAGAAAAGTTCTTGTTTTTATTGAAAAACAAATATCCTAAGTATTATTCTTTTCAAGGAAGAAAAATATCCAAAAAAATTTCCTTACCTAAAAAAAAATTGATAGATAAGTTTTATAATGATTTTTCTTTCGATCAGGATGTTATCGAATGTCTCAACAACGATAAAATAAATAGAAAAATAGATATACCTGATCGTTATGACATAACCAATATTGAAATTGGTTTTGGAAATGGTGAGTTTTTGATTAAAAATGCAATTTCTAGACCAAATGAATTATTTATAGGTGTCGAAGTTTATTTAAATGGTATTGCAAAAGTTCTTGAGTCAATTTTAGATTTTGGATTAAAAAATATAATTTTAAGCAATTTAAATAGTTTTTATTTTTTAGAAGCAATGCCACATAAATCCATTGATAAAATTTTTGTCATTAACCCCGATCCCTGGGTAAAGAAAAGACATCATAAAAGAAGATTAATGTCTTACGAAATATTAAGTCTTTTAAACAAAGTAACAAAATCAAAAAATTCAATATATATGACTACTGATTCTCCAGATTATCTGAGAGACACTATAAGTCTCTTAAATGAATATAAAGATAGTTTCGGGGCATTTAGTTCATCAATACTTAATAAAAACGATGAATTATATGGAATCTCAAAATATCAAAGAAAAGCATTAGAAAACGGGGGTAAAATCTATCTGTTAACTTTGTGAAATAACTAAATTTTACTTACTTGATTTATTAATACTACAGGTGTATAGACATACGAAAATATTGCTAATTCAAACAAAAGTGGGTTAAGCCCGCTTTTTTTTTACGCTGAAGGATACATATGGTAAGTGCTAATAAAATCGAAATTTTAAGAATTGCAGAGGCCGTTGCTCAAGAAAAAATGATTGACAAATCTATTGTAATTGAAGCTTTAGAGGAAGCAATAGCAAAAGCTGCAAAAAGTAATTACGGTGAAGAGAACGAAGTTATTGTAGAGATTAACCAAGAAAATGGTGAAATTTCTATATCGAGAAAGATGCTTGTAGTTGACGATGTAAAAAATAAGTTTCTTGAAATAACTCTTAAGGCGGCCAAAAAAATCAATGGAGCTGCACAGATAGGTGATCAACTTCTTGATCCTTTGCCCCCTTTAGACTTTGGACGAATAGCAGCCCAATCTGCAAAACAGGTAATAAATTCAAAAGTTAGAGAAGCAGAAAGAGAAAGACAATATATTGAATATAAAGATAGAGTTGGAGAAATTGTTAATGGCATAGTAAAAAGGACTGAGTTTGGAAATATTATACTAGATCTTGGAAAAGCAGAGGGTGTTATTAGAAAAGATCAAACCATTCCTAGAGAAAATTTGCGCAATGGAGATAGGGTAAGAGCATATATTTATGATGTACGGTCTGAGCTAAAAGGACCACAAATATTCTTATCAAGGTCCCATCCTCAATTTATGGCTAAATTATTTACACAGGAGGTACCAGAAATCTATGATGGAATTATATCTATAAAAAGTGTTGCTCGCGACCCAGGCAGTAGGGCAAAAATTGCTGTATTTACTGAAGATGGTTCAATTGATCCAGTTGGAGCATGCGTTGGAATGAGAGGTAGCAGAGTTCAAGCCGTAGTCAACGAACTCCAAGGAGAAAAAATAGATATAATTAATTGGTCAGACAATGTGGCTAATTTGGCAATTGCATCACTTTCACCAGCAGAAGTATTAAAAGTCGTTCTTGATGAGGACCAAAACAAAATTGAGGTGGTTGTAAGTGAGGAACATCTAAGTTTAGCTATCGGACGTCGTGGTCAAAATGTTAAACTTGCTACGGAGTTAACTGGTTATGAAATTGATATCTTAACTGAAGATGAAGAGTCATCTAAGCGGCAAGAAGATTTTTCAAACAAAACAAATATATTTGTATCAGCTTTAGATGTTGATGAAACTCTCGCACAACTATTAGTAAGTGAGGGTTTCGGAAGCGTTGAGGAAGTTGTTGAAACTGAAAAATCAGAATTATTATCTATTGAAGGTTTTGACGAAGAAATTGCTCTTGAGTTAATTGATAGGGCAAAAAAATATTTATCTGATAAAGATCTTGAAAATGATAAAAAAATTGAAAGTTTAAAAGTTTCCTCAGACCTTGTTAAATTTGATTTATTGTCAAAAGCAATGATAGTAAAACTTGCAGAAAATGATATTAAATCACTTGATGAATTTGCCGGTTTAACTACTGATGATTTGATAGGCTACTTAGAGATAAAGGGAGATAAAGACTCTAAGGTAATAGGAATATTAGAAGAATTTAATCTAACAAGAGAAGAGGGTGATCAATTAATTATGGAGGCAAGAAAGGTATGGCTTGATTAGTCATGTTCTCAAATTTTATTAATGACTGAAAATAAAGATATTACTAAAAAAAAGAAAACTTTGAGTCTAAAGCTTGGAAGCAAGCCTTTAATTACTCCAAAGAGAAACATTGAAGCTGGTAAAACGGTAATCGTCGAGAAGAAAAGGTATAAAAGAAGCCCACAGACAGAGTCACAGTCAACTGTGCAAACTATTCAGGAAACTAAGACTGAAAAGAGACAAATAATAGATACTAATGATAAAAACAACCAGAAGAATAAATCAGGAATTTTACTTAAACCACTTTCAAAAGATGAGCAAAAGAGAATTTTAAAAGCAGACAGTAAAAAAGAAAAAAAAGACGAAATAGAGAGAATAAGATCAAACAAAACACCCAACACTATAGATGATACAGAAATTTTAACATCTGAAACGAAGGATATAAAGAGGGACTTAGAAAAGAAAAGAAATTCTGAAAAAATAAGTGAAATTGACGACAGAAAGAAAACTCAAAATACATTTGGTCGAAAAAAAATTAGAGAAAGAAAAGTTACAATTGTTACTGCATTAAGTGATGTAGATGAACGAACAAGAAGTTTAGCTGCTTATAAAAGAGCTAAGCAAAAAACTAAAAAAACACAGATAGATCAAGAGCCTGCAAAAAAAGTAGTAAGAGATGTTTATATCCCAGAAATTATCACAGTTAAAGAATTAGCAAATAGAATGACTGAAAAGTCAGGTGATCTAATTAAGTCACTTATGAAGATGGGAATGATGGCTACAATAAATGAGTCAATTGATGCAGATACTGCCGAGCTATTAGTAACAGAATTTGGGCATAACTTTAAGAGAGAGAATATTGAAGATATTGAAAAAGACCTAATTTCAAAAGATGCTAAGGCGGAAAAAAATGATATTAGATCTCCAATTGTAACAATAATGGGACATGTAGATCATGGAAAAACTTCTCTGCTTGATAAGATCAGAAACTCAAATGTGGTGTCTGGTGAAAGTGGAGGAATTACACAACATATTGGAGCCTATGAAGTAGAGCATAATAAAAGTAATATTACTTTTATTGATACACCTGGTCATGCGGCGTTTACAGATATGCGTGCAAGAGGTGCAAATATCACTGACATTGTTGTTTTAATAGTTGCAGCAGATGATGGTGTAATGCCACAAACTAAGGAAGCCATATCGCATGCAAAGTCTGCGAAAGTTCCAATAATCGTTGCAATAAATAAATGTGATAAACCTGAGTCAAATCCGCAGAAAATAAAAGAACAACTCCTTTCAGAAGATTTAATAGTTGAAGATCTCTCAGGAGATATTCAAGCTGTTGAGGTGTCCGCTGAGACAGGGCTAAATATTGAAAAATTATTAGATTCAATTGTTGTTCAAGCAGAATTATCAGAATTAAAAACAAACAACCAAACTTTCGCTGAAGCCACTGTGATAGAAGCAAATGTCGATAAAGGAAGAGGTCCTCTATGTAACATTATTGTGACAAACGGAAAATTAAAGGTTGGGGACGTTGCGGTCGCAGGCAGTAAGTATGGTAAAGTAAGAGCCATATTAAATGATAAAGGTAATAACATTAATGAAGCAGTATCATCTATGCCTGTTCAAGTGCTAGGATTAAATGAACCTCCAGAAGCTGGAGATAGTTTCGTCACAGTCGAAAGTGATGAAAAAGCTCGTGAGTTATGTGAAATAAGAAGTCAAATTAAAAAAAATAATATACATCCAAAAAAGATAAAAAATCTAGACAATGAATTAACTTTTGGTTCATTAGAAAATAATAAAGAAATTTTAGAAGTAGTTATTAAATCGGATACGCGTGGTTCGTCTGAAGCAATTATTCATCAACTAGAAAATATAAAGAGTGAAAAAATTAATATAAAAGTAATACATTCAGGAGTAGGGTTTATAAACGAAAGCGATGTAGCATTGGCCTCTGCATCTAATGCGCTTCTACTTTCATTTAATTCAACCACAACAAAAGAAGCAAAAACCAAGGCGAAAATTAAAAATTTAAATATTCAAAATTTCAATATTATATATGAACTTATCGAGTACGTATCCGACTTTGCAAGTGGTAAACTTAAACCAACATTGAGAGAAAATTTTATTGGAAGAGCCGAGGTTTTGCAAATTTTTAAAGTATCAAAGATAGGTGCAATAGCAGGATGCAGAGTTATTGAAGGTTCAGTGATTAAGAGTGCAAAAGTAAAAGTGACAAGAAATGAAAAAACTATTTATGATGGAGATATACTTAGTCTTAAAAGAGAAAAAAATGATACAAATGAAGTCAAATCCGGAACTGAGTGTGGTATAAGCATAAAAGAGTTTAATGACTTTGAAGTTGGAGATCTTATCGAGGCATTCAGTATAGAAGAAATAGCTCAATCACTGTGATACTAAAAAGAAAAATTGAAAAGACAAGCAGGTCACATAAAGTATCAGAAATAGTTAGAAAAGCCGTAGGTAAAGTTCTTGTAAGAAATGAATTGCCTCTTAAAATACCATTTTATTTCCCTTTAAGCGTAGTAAAAGTTGTCATGAACTCTGATTTGAAGATTGCTTATGTTTACGTTATTTCTCATGAAGATATAGATGAAAATGAAATTCTTGAAAGACTAAATTCATGTAAACAATATCTAGCACGCGAAGTAACTAATTTAATTGATTTGAAATTTTCTCCTAAATTAGTTTTTAGAAATGATGAAAGTATAAATGAAATTACTAAAATCGAAAAAATATTAATGTCAGAGAAAGTTTTAAAAGATATAAAAAAAATTTAGTATATGGATGGCTGGATATTTATTGATAAACCAAAAAATATAACTTCATTTCAAGTTATTCGAAGACTCAAAAAAATACTTAATTTAAAAAAGATAGGCCACTCAGGCACTTTAGATCCTTTAGCAACAGGAATACTTGCAATTGCAATTGGGGAAGCAACTAAAAGTATTCATTATTTTAATCAAAATAAAACTTATCATTTCAATGTTGTATTTGGAGAATTAAAAGATACTGATGACATAACTGGAAAAACTATGGAATATACTGATCAAATTCCTACTAAAGACCAAATAAACAGATGTCTAAAAGCATTTATTGGCGAGCATGTGCAAGTACCACCTAAATATTCTGCTGTAAAAGTTAATGGTAAAAGAGCTTATAAACTTGCAAGAAAAAAACAAAGTTTTGAAATTCTGCCAAAAACGGTTTTTATTAAAAGTTTAGAATGCATAGGTTCCAAAAATCGATATGAGTACAGTTTTATGCTTGAATGCTCTTCAGGGACATATGTCCGTTCAATTGCAAGGGATCTAGGAAATTTGTTAGGTTCTCTTGCATATGTCTCTAAATTAAGAAGAGTAAAAATAGGAAAAATCGAAGAAAAAGATATTATTTTACTAGATAAATTTGAAGAATTAGTACATATTGGCGATCATTTTGAAGTAATGCATTCAATAAGAGATGTACTGGACGACATCCCAGCAGTATTAATCGATCAAGAATTAAGCCTTAAATTTCGAAATGGTCTTAGCTTTGAATACTGTAATAAAAAATCAGAAAATGATTATTTATTAATTGAAACAGAGAAAAAGTTTGTTGGTATAGGTAAAGCTGTAGAGGGTAAAATAAAGCCTGTAAGGGTGTTTAACTTATAAGAGGATTTGTGATGTCGATAAATAGAGAAAATAAAACTAAAATAATTGATAAATATGCGAGATCTGAGAAAGACACAGGATCTCCAGAAGTACAAATAGCAATACTAAGTGAAAGAATTTCAAACCTAACGGAGCATTTTCAGTCTCATAAAAAAGATAATCACTCAAGGACTGGTCTTATGCGATTGATAAATCAAAGACGAAGTTTGTTGGCCTACTTAAAAAAAAGCAATAAAGATTCTTATGAGAAACTAATAGATAAACTCGGTATTAGAAAATAAATCAAAGATAATTAAAATTTTAGAGGAATGAAAAAATATGACAAAAGTTATTTCAAGAGAAATGAATTGGGGAGATCAACTATTAAAAATAGAAACAGGGAAGGTAGCAAAACAGGCAACAGCTTCTACCATAGTTAGTTATGGAGATACAATTGTTATGGCCAATGTTGTAGCGGCAAAGACTGCTAAACCTGACATTGATTTCTTCCCACTCACGGTAAGTTATCAAGAAAAATTTTATGCAGCTGGTAAAATCCCTGGTGGTTTTTTTAAACGTGAAGGAAGACCAACAGAATTTGAAACTTTAACATCACGTTTAATTGATAGGCCTATCAGACCTTTATTTCCCGAAGGTTTTAAAAATGAGACTCAAGTTATACTAACTGTTTTATCTCATGACACTGAAACAAATCCTGACATAGTCGCAATGATAGCTGCTTCTAGTGCTTTAACTTTATCTGGTATACCATTTATGGGACCAATTGGTGGATGTAGAGTTGGTTATGATGGAAAAAATTATATACTCAACCCAAAAATTAATGAAGAAACTCAATTAGATCTTGTAGTATCTGGAACTAAAGACGCAGTCTTAATGGTAGAGTCCGAAGCTAAAGAATTATCTGAGGAGATCATGTTAGGTGCCGTTAAATTTGGACACGAGTCAATGCAGAATATCATAAAAACAATTATTAATTTAGCCGAGGAGTGCGCTAAAGATCCTTGGGAATTTGAATATAATGTTAATGATAAGCTAATTGATGATTTAAAAAGCGAATACGAGGCCCAAATCAGAAAGAGTTATTCAATTGTTGATAAGATTGAAAGACAAAACTCTCTTAGCGAAATTAAATCTTCGATTGAAGAAAAATATACTGAAATTGAAGATCAAAATATTAATGAAGTGATGTCATATTTTAAAAAAATCGAAAAGGATGTAGTCAGATCTCAAATTTTGAAAGATAAATCCAGAATTGATGGGCGTAAGCTTGATGAAGTGAGAAATATTTCATCAGAAGTTTCGTGGCTACCAAGAACACATGGCTCATCATTATTCACTAGAGGTGAAACGCAAGCAATTGTAGTTGCAACTCTCGGATTTGGTGAAGACGAGCAAAGAATAGAGGCACTTCAGGGTTCCTATAAGGAGAATTTTATGCTTCATTATAATTTCCCTCCATATTCCGTTGGAGAAGTAGGAAGAATGGGTTCTGCTGGTAGAAGAGAAATTGGCCATGGCAAATTGGCCTGGAGAGCCCTAAAAGCAGTATTACCGAATAAAGATGATTTTGATTATACAATCCGATTGGTATCAGACATAACTGAATCAAACGGATCATCATCAATGGCGACTGTTTGTGGGTCTTCTCTTGCATTAATGGATGCTGGGGTTCCAATAAAAAATTCTGTTTCAGGCATAGCAATGGGATTAATAAAAGAAGGTGATGATTTTGCTGTTTTATCAGATATTCTTGGAGATGAAGATCATTTAGGCGACATGGATTTCAAAGTAGCAGGTACCAAGGAAGGTGTAACATCATTGCAGATGGATATCAAAATCACTGGTATCACATATGAGATTATGGAAAAAGCTCTCAATCAAGCTAAAGGTGGAAGAGATTATATTTTAAATGAAATGAATAAGGCATTAAATGCTCCAAGAACTGAGCTTGGACCTTACACACCAAGAGTCGAGATGATGAAAGTCAAAAGAGATAATATTGGCGAAATCATTGGAAAAGGTGGCGCAACTATCAAAGATATAATTGAAAAATCTGGAGCAAGAATCGATATTAGTGACAGTGGTAATGTGAAAATAGCTGGAACAAATAATGAGTCAATTCAAGCCGCAATTGAATTGATAAATTCAATTATTGAAGAACCAGAAATTGGTCATGTTTATGAGGGTAAGGTTGTTAAAATCATGGAATTTGGAGCATTTGTTAATTTCTTTGGAAAAAGAGACGGGCTTGTTCATATTTCACAATTATCCGAAGAGAGAGTTGAGAAAGTTACTGACGTTATTAATGAGGGTGATATAGTTAAAGTCAAAGTAATCGGTTTTGATAAAGGTAAGGTTAAATTATCAATAAAGGATGCTGAAATCTAAACAAACGTATCATTAATGGAATACATTAATACTTCAGAAGATAAACTTCATGAAGAATGCGGCGTATTTGGTATATTTGGAAGCCCTGATGCTTCGACACTTACAGCCTTAGGACTGCATGCTCTTCAACATCGTGGCCAAGAAGGCGCAGGAATTGTTTCATTTGATGGAGAAAAGTTTCATGGTGTCAGAAGACCTGGACTTGTTGGAGATCATTTTAATAAACAAGAAGTGATTAATCGGCTTCAAGGTAGTAATGCAATAGGCCATGTTCGATATTCTACTACTGGTGATTCAATTTTAAAAAATATTCAACCGTTATATGCTGATTTAATGTCAGGTGGTTTCGCATGTGCACATAATGGAAACCTCACGAACGCTTCAGCTTTAAGAGAAAAACTCGTTAGTCGTGGATCAATTTTTCAATCTACATCTGATACTGAAACAATTTTGCAATTAGTAGCGCAGTCTGAGAGAAAGCAAATAGTTGATAAACTTATAGATGCTTTATTTCAAATCCATGGAGCCTATTCACTTGTTATTCTTACAAACAAGAAACTTATTGGTGTAAGAGATCCTTATGGAATAAGGCCTTTAGTTCTTGGTGACCTTAATGGGGCCCCAGTTCTAGCTTCAGAAACATGTGCTCTTGATATTATTGGTGCAAAATTTGTCAGAGAAATTGAAAATGGAGAAATAATAATAATTTCAGAAAAAGGGATGGAAAGTATTAGACCTTTCCCAAAAGTTGGAGAAAGACCATGTATTTTCGAGAGAATTTATTTTTCTCGACCCGACAGTATGTTAGGAGGAAACACAGTTTATTCTTATAGAAAAAATCTTGGAATAGAATTAGCAAAAGAACATCAAGTTGATGCAGATATAGTTGTACCTGTTCCTGACTCGGGGGTTCCAGCCGCTCTTGGCTATGCTCAGCAGTCAAGCATGCCATTTGAACTTGGTATAATTAGAAATCACTATGTTGGAAGAACATTTATTGAGCCATCCCAAAGTATTAGACAATTTGGTGTAAAACTAAAACATAATGCTAATGTTTCGTATATTAAAAATAAAAAAGTTATTTTAATTGATGACTCAATTGTGAGAGGAACTACAGCTAAAAAAATTATTAAAATGATTTATGATGCAGGTGCAAAAGAAGTACATTTGGGTATAGCATGTCCTCCGATAAAACATCCAGATTTCTATGGTATAGATACACCAGACTATAATGAACTTATTGCGTCAAAAAACAGTATTGAAGAGATTAATAAAGCTATTGGATCTAAATCTTTATTTTTCTTATCATTAGAAGGCACTTATCAAGCTATGGGCTATGACTCTAGAAATCCCGATCAACCTCAATTTACTGACCATTGTTTTACAGGCGATTACCCTACAAGTTTGATTGATCGTGAAAAAGGGAATATATCAAAACAGTTCTCTCTTTTAACAGAAAAAAACTAAATTTCTTTAGGAACACCTACAATATTATAGCCACAGTCAACGTAATGTGTTTCACCTGTTACGCCGGAAGACAAATCACTGAGTAAGTACAGGCCCGATTTTCCAACATCCTCTAAATCAATGTTTCTATTCATTAAAGAATTTTTCTCAGACCACTTCATCATGTCTTTGCCACCAGAAATACCAGCCATAGCAAGTGTTTTCATTGGTCCCGCTGATAATGCATTGACCCTAATGTTTGAAGGGCCGAGATCAGCAGCTAAATATCTTACACTGGACTCAAGAGCAGCTTTTGCAACACCCATTACGTTGTAGTTCCGAATATATTTTTGAGATCCATCATAAGTAAGTGTTAGAAGTGAACCACCATTTTTCATGAGTTTTTCAGCTTCGTGAGCTACCTCTGTAAAAGAAAAACATGAAACAAGCATAGTATTTGAAAAATTATTGCGTGATGTATTCAAATATTTTCCTTTTAATTCTTCTTTTTCAGAAAATGCTATTGAATGTAATACAAAGTCAATTTCGCCCCAATGATTTCCAATTTCATCAAATGATTTTTTTACTGATCCTTCTTTTAATACGTCACATTCAATCAAAAAATTACTTTTGATTGAATTTGCCAAAGGCTTCACTCTTCGATGCAAGGACTCTCCTTGATAAGTAAAACAAAGCTTAGCGCCTTCATCAGATAATTTTTTTGAAATTCCCCAAGCAATAGAATGGTCATTAGCAACACCCATAACCACCCCTTTTTTTCCATGCAGTAAACTCATCCTTCAAACCTCTTAAACACTAATGATGCATTTGTACCGCCAAATCCAAAGCTATTACTCATTGCGGTATCAATTTTTTCATCATAACGTGAAGTTAGAATATTCATTCCAATTGCTTCTTCATCCAACTCATCAATATTAGCAGACTCTGAAACAAAATTATTATTCATCATTAATAAAGTGTAAATTGACTCATGAACACCAGCAGCGCCTAAAGAATGCCCACTTAAAGATTTTGTAGAACTGATAAGAGGTAAATCATCTTTAAATACTTTTTTTATTGCTTTTAATTCAGCAATATCACCTACAGGTGTTGATGTTCCGTGAGCATTAATGTAATCAATTTTTTCAATATCTTTTTTTGCCATCATCATGCATCTTTCAGCACCTTCTCCTGATGGCTGAACCATGTCATGACCATCTGATGTAGCTCCATAACCGACTATCTCCGCATATATCTTGGCATTTCTTTTTACCGCTGTTTCTAAATCTTCCAAAACGACTACCCCACCTCCACCAGCAATTACAAAACCATCACGATGTTTATCAAAAGCCCTGGAAGATTTTGAAGGTTGATCATTATATTTTGAAGATAAAGCGGGCATTGCATCAAAGAGTGCTGACAAAGTCCAATCTAATTCTTCACCACCCCCAGCAAATATACGATCCTGTTTTCCCATTTGTATAATTTCAAAAGCATTACCTATACAATGAGCGCTAGTAGAACACGCTGAGCTTATTGAATAATTAATGCCTTTAATTTTAAAATACGTTGATAAAGTTGCAGAGTTGGTACTGCACATGACTTTTGGAACGCTCGTAGGACCAATTTTTTTTGGACCTTTTTCTCGAGTGATGTCAAACGCTCTTAGTAAGCTTTTAGTAGATGGTCCGCCTGATCCCATAATTAAACCTGTCATATTATTCGATATTTCGTCTTCATTAAGTCCGGAGTCCTCAATGGCCTCATTCATAGCAATATAATTATAGCTCGCTCCATCTCCCATAAATCTAAGAAACTTTCTTTCTATAGTCTCTTCTAAATTGAGATCTATTTGGCCACTCACCTGGCTTCTAAAACCCATTTCTTTTTGTGATTGGTCAAAAGAAATACCGGACGAAGCATTGTATAATGATGATTTTACTTCATCCTTATTATTTCCAAGAGATGACACTATTCCAAGGCCTGTAATCACAACTCTTCTCATTATTTAATCAGTCCTACCTTTAATCCTTCGGCAGAATATATTTGCTTACCATCTACTTCTACCACTCCATCGCCTACTCCTACAATAACACCTCTTTTTATTATTTTTTTCATTTCAATTTTATATTCAACCAATTTTGAGTCCTTTAAAATTTCACCACCAAACTTTACGTTTCCTGAACCTAGCGCCCTACCGCGTCCAGGTTCACCAATCCATCCTAAATAGAATCCAACTAATTGCCACATTGCATCCAAGCCTAGACATCCTGGCATCACAGGGTCCATTTCAAAATGACAATCAAAAAACCATAAGTCTGGTGTTACGTCCAATTGAGCAACAATTTCACCTTTGCCGAATTTACCACCACTACCAGTAATTTTTGTTATTCTATCAAACATTAACATTGGGGGAAGTGGAAGCCGTGCATTTCCAATTCCAAACATTGTGCCGTGAGCGCAATCTAAAAGATCTTCTTTTGTAAAGCTTGATTTTTTTTCCACAAGGTTTATCTATCTTATTGTTTTATATGAAGTTTGTAAGATTAATGTATTATTATTGTAAAATACATTAAATTTTAATAAAAATAAATTTATGAAAGATATCAAGCATTTTTTGAGACAAAACTCGCTAAGACCAACTAAGCAAAGAGTGATTATAGCTAATTACTTATTTGACGGTATAAACAAGCATGTAACAGCTGAAACTCTATCAAATAAACTTTTGAAGATGAAAGCGGGAATATCTCTTGCAACAATTTATAATACCCTTCACGACTTTTACGAAAAAGGTCTTTTAAAAAAATTAATGATTAATTCTGAACGTATTTATTTTGATACTAACACTGAGCATCATCATCACTTTTATTCTAAAAATGATCAAAAATTAATTGATATTAATGTAGACATGAAAGTAAGTGGCCTCCCAAAGCCTCCAAAAAATAAAAAAATTAATAAGATAGAAGTTCTAGTTCACTTAGATAATTAATTGATAATAATTCTCAATATCAGTTTAGAACGATTCTAATGTATTGACTTTTTTTAAATCAATTATATCTTTGTATTAACTTATTAAGGAGAGACAAATGACTGAATTAAAAGATAGTAAAACTTTGGATAACCTAAAAGCAGCATTTGCAGGTGAGAGCCAAGCAAACAGAAGATATTTATACTTTGCACAAAAAGCAGATGTAGAAGGCCACAATGATGTTGCGGCTGTATTTAGATCAACTGCAGAAGGTGAAACAGGGCACGCTCACGGACATTTAGAGTTTATGGAAGAAGTAGGTGATCCTGCAACAGGAGAACCAATTGGTTCAACAGAGGATAATTTAAAAGCTGCTATAGCTGGAGAAACTCATGAGTATACTGATATGTATCCAGGCATGGCAAAGACTGCAAGAGAAGAGGGCTTTGACGAAATAGCTGATTGGTTCGAAACATTGGCTAAAGCTGAAAAGTCTCACGCAGGCAAATTCCAAAAAACATTAGACTCAATCGATTAATTAAAAAGGGGCTTAAATAGCCCCTTTTTTTCTATCATGGATATAAAAAAAGAAGGCAGTTTAGCTGCACCTACACGTGATATTGTAGATTGGAACTCAGATGAATATCTAAATGAAAAAGCTTTAGATGCTGAGATGCGTCGACAGTTTGAAGTTTGTCATAGTTGCCGACGGTGCTTTAATCTCTGCGATAGTTTTCCAACATTATTTGATTTTATTGACGACTCTCCAAATGAGTCAGTTGATGATTTAACAAAAAAACATTTCGAGGATGTTACAGATAAATGCACATTATGTGATATGTGTTTTATGACTAAATGTCCTTACGTACCGCCCCATGAATTTAATATCGATTTTCCTCATCTGATGCTCAGATACAGAACTTATCAAGAAAATCAAAAAAAATTATCTAAAATTCCAAAAGAACTTGCAAAGGTAGATCGAAATGCGAGTCTCGCAAGACTGTCGCCCAGTATAGCTAATTGGTCATCTGATAAAAAAAATAAATTAACAAGAAGCCCGTTGGAACTTATGACAGGTATAGATAAAGATGCTGAATTACCTAAGTTCGAAAAAAAGTCATTTCATGATAACTTTAAAAATAATTCTAATAAGTTAAATAAAAATGCTCCAGCTTATGGAAGAAAGGTCGCAATTTATTCAACATGTTATGTTAACCATAATAATTCAAAAGTAGGAGCAGCAGCTAATAATGTTTTAAATTTTAATGGTGTGGACACAATATCAACGTACCCAGGTTGTTGCGGAATGCCACATTTAGAGCAAGCGCAGCATGAAAAGGTAAAAATTCAATCGGAAAATATCTCAGAAGAATTATGTAAACTTATCGATCAAGGTTATGACATAGTAACTCTCACAGCCAGTTGTGGTTTAATGTTAAAATTTGAATGGCCATTAATTAACCCAGAAAATAAAAATGTTAAACGGCTATCAAAGCATGTCTTTGACATTGATGAATATATTGTTGATATAGCTAAAAAAGAAGGGCTTGTTGATGGTTTACAATCCTTTGATGATGGAATTACTGTTCACAACGCCTGCCATGCTCGGGCACAAAATATGGGCAATAAAGCGCTAGAAATGTTGAAGAAAATTCCTGAAACCAAAGTAGATGTCGTTGAAAAGTGCGCTGGACATGGAGGAACTTTTGGGGTTATGAAAAAAACAAGAAAGTCGGCAATTAAATACGGCAGGGCGACTGCTCGTCAAATCAGAAACAAAAAAAACAAGTATATGGTCTCGGACTGCCCTCTTGCTTGTAAGCATTTAAATGAATTTTTAAATGAAGATAAAGATACAAAATATATATCAATGCACCCAATAGAAGTTATAGCAAAATCCTATAATTTAACTTGATATTTAATGATAAATTATTAGGTAAGTGATATGCCAATCGAACAAAAAAAAATCGACTCGTCAGATTTATTGGACTTAACAACTTATTCAAAAGAGCGTAAGACAATTCGAAAAGAAGTTGTTGCAATGAAAAAAAATAGACGAGTAGAGTTAGGACCACATTCTACTTTCTATTTTGAAAATTTTTTTACAATGAAGGCTCAGATACAGGAAATGCTTTATATTGAAAAAGGTGGCGATGAACAATTAAGAGATGAGTTAGAGGCGTATAATCCTCTAATACCAAATGGTTCAGAATTAGTTGCTACATTCATGTTTGAAATAGATAATCCATTAACTAGAAAAAAAGTTTTGTCCTCTTTAGGTAATGTAGAAAATAAGACATATATAAAGGTTAATGGAAATAAAATTTTTGCCGTGCCTGAAAATGACGTAGATCGTACAGACAACTCAGGGAAAACGTCATCAGTTCATTTTCTACATTTTAAGTTTGAGGATCATCATGTTAAAGATTTTAAAGATATGGATTGCACTGTTGAGATTGGAACCGACCACGAACACTATCCACATATTTCTGTGCTTACTAATGAGGTAAAAGCTGCACTAATAAAAGATTTTGATTAATCTTTTCCGGTAGATCCAAATCCTCCATCTCCTCTTTTTGTTTGATCAAGATTTTGAACTTCTTTGAACTTTACTTGTATAGCATTTGTGAAGACCATTTGTGCAATTCTATCTTTTGGATGAATGGTAAATTCATCTTTGCTTAAGTTTATTAATATTACTTTAATTTCACCTCTATAATCACTGTCTATTGTTCCAGGGGTGTTTAATATTGTTATACCATGTTTAAATGCTAAACCGGATCTTGGCCGAATCTGAGCCTCCAAACCTTTTGGCATTGCAATTGATATTCCACATGGAATAATTTCTCTTTCCCACGGACGAATTTTTATTGAATTTTCAATGGATGCACATAAGTCAACTCCAGCAGCCTCATCTGTCTGATAAGAAGGAATATCAAAATCCTTGAGTTTTGAAGTTTTTTTTATATGTACTTCTGAGAAATGTAGATTAGCCAAATCAATAACATCAATTATTTAAGTGAAGAGAAATTTTTTGACACAGTCTCTCGGCCACTTCTTTTTTTGTCATCAATTCCCAGTTTTCAGAATATAGTTTTGACGTAAAGTATATTTTGTTTGTATCTTGATTAAATATACTATTTTCTGAAACATTGTTGCCTAAAACCCAATCACAGCCTTTTTTATTTAGTTTTTCATCGGAGTTTCTTTCAAGATTACTAGTCTCAGCTGCGAAACCTACTACCAGTTTTGGCCTTAGATGGTTTCTTTTACTTAGTCTTTCCAAAATATCTGGATTTTCTTCTAAAATCATATTTTGACGTGATCCATCTTTCTTTATCTTTGTAATCTCTTTATTAGCAATCTTATAATCTGCTACAGCAGCAGCACATACTGCTATATCTGCTGGCAGTGAACTTTCGCAAGCTTCTAACATTTGATCAGCTGATTCCACGTTTATGACCCGTTCTACATTAGGGCTGGTTAAGCTCGTTGGGCCAGAAACTAAAGTTGTTTTTGCACCTAAGCTTTGTAATGTTTCTGCTATTGCATAGCCCTGTTTTCCTGAGGACTCATTTGAGATAAATCTTACAGGGTCTATCATTTCTTTAGTTGGACCAGCAGTAACTAAAGCAGTTCGATTCAAAAGAGGTTTATAATCAAGTGCATCAAAATATTTTTTAATAAATTTTACGACTTCATCTGGTTCAACCATGCGGCCTTCGCCGTATTCACCGCAAGCCATTTCACCGTTATCCGGTCCGATAAACTCGATACCATCATTTTTCAATGTCTCAATATTTCTTTGTGTAGAATTATTCAACCACATTCTTACATTCATAGCTGGAGCAACCAGTATTGGCTTGTTTGTAGCCATAAGAACGGTAGATGCAAGATCGTCAGCTACCCCGTAAGCCATTTTTGAAATCATATTTGCAGTTGCTGGAGCAACTAAAATAATATCTGACAATCTAGAAAGTTGAATGTGACCCATTTCATGCTCATCTGTTAAATTAAACAAGTCAGTATAAACTTTGTTTCCTGAGAGACTCTCAATAGATAGAGGTGTTACAAATTCAGATCCAGATTTTGTTAAAATACAAGTTACATCTACGTTATTTTTCTTTAATTCACGTATTGTTTCTAGAGACTTATATGCAGCGATGCCTCCAGTGATAATCAATAGAACTTTTTTATTTTGCATTTTGTACACGTATACTCTTTTGTCCTAAATGACCAGTAATAAACGCAAAATTTCTCTAAATGAATACAAAAGCAATCATTATTCCAACCACAAGGGCTACACCGCCTATCACATATGAATTGCTATCTCTATTTTTTGGAGTTTTGTCCTCTTCATTCTTTACTATCAAATCAAAGGCTTGATCAGCTCTTGAGATAAAGTCGGGGATGTCAGGAACTTTTCTTGCAATACTTTGTAATGCTTGTTGTGTTTGTTGAAGTCTATTTTTTATTCCTAACTCATCTTTTAGCCATGTTTCAATTTCAGGTTTTGATACTTCCCAAAAATTAATATCCGGATCCAATTTTCTAGCAACTCCCTCAACTGTTATCATTGTTTTCTGTAAAAGCAAAAGCTGTGGTTGTAAAAACATATTAAATTGCTTTGTTATATCAAATAACTGGAGAAGTACATTTCCCATTGAAATATTTTTAGCTTTTTGATTTATGATTGGCTCCCCGATCGATCTTAAAGCTTGTGAAAAATCCTCTATAGATTGATTTTTATCAATCAACCCTGCCTCTTGATGAATTTTTGCAATATGTAAATAATCTTGTTTTATAAATCCATAAATAATTTCTGCTAAATAAGATCTATTTTTTTTATCCAATCTACCCATAATACCAAAATCAACCGCTAAAAGTTTACCCTTTGGATTAAGGAATAAATTGCCTTGATGAAGGTCGGCATGAAAATATCCATCTCTTATTGATTGTCTTAAAAAATTTATAATCAGATTTTCAGCTGCTTGTTTCATATTTACTTTTTTTTCGTTTAACTCGTCAATTTTATCTGCTGGAACACCAATAATTTTTTCCATCGTGAGTATTTTTTGAGTAACTTTATCCCAATAAACTGCCGGCACATAAAAAGTCTCATCCATATTCGTGTTCTCAGATAACTCTGAAGCAGCTGCAGCTTCATATCTTAAATCTAGTTCAAATTTTATGACTTCCTTTGCTTTTTTTATTATAGAATTAGGTCTTAACCTTTGAAATTCGGTGAAATTTTCCATGAAAGTGGTAAGCCACTCTAGCCTTTCCATTTCCTGATTGATTATTTTTTCTATTTCTGGCCTTAGAACTTTCACTGCTACATCAATTTCTGTATTAGATGATTTTATTTTAGCAAAATGCACTTGTGCAATCGAAGCTGCGGCAACAGGTTCGCTAAATTGTGAAAAAACATTATCAATATTTGTTCCAAACTCATCTTCAATAATTTCAATAGCTATTTTTCTTGAAAAAGGTGGTAAATTATCTCTTAATAGTGCAAGGTCCTCTGCAATTGTATTGCCTACGATATCAGGCCTTGTAGATATTAATTGGCCTAGTTTTACAAATGAAGGGCCGAGTTCGTTCAATGCTTGCGCAATTCTTAATCCTTCAGATTTATTCTTATGGTTTTTGTCATATGACACGCCGATAGAAATTAAATTAGTAAAAAAAATAAATAAAAATTTAAATCGTATATTTCTATTTATTAAGATTAATACATTGTATTTTTTTAGTACTCTTACCAGTTTGATCAAAAAAAGAAAATTACTAAGCATTAATAATTTTTGTAGCATTGTGTATTGCTACTATTCCATTAAAAATATTACGATAGTTTACATCTTTAAATTTTGTGCCCTCAATTATTTTTTTAAAATTTTCTTGTGATGGGAAATTACTAATTGTTTTTGTTAAGTACTCATAAGGTTTTTCATCTCCAACAATAATTTTACCCATTATTGGTATAATTGAAGAATAAAAATTATACACATTTGAAATTGTTTCATTCTCAGCTTTGGAAAATTCTAAGCAATAAAATTTTCCCCCTGGTTTTAGCACTCTATACGCTTCACCCAATGATTTTTCAATATTAGAAAAATTTCTAACGCCAAAGGATACGAGGTATGCATCAAATGTATTTTCTTCAAAAGGTAGATCTTCTGCAGATGCAACAATCCATTCAATTTTATCTTTAAAGGTGTGATTTTTTTTTCCTTCTTCAACCATAAATTCATTTGAATCACACACAGTAGCCTTTCCTTTGCCTTTAACTCTTTTTAAAAATCGTCTTGCAACATCACCAGTTCCTCCGGCAACATCAATTATATGCATTTCTTTTTCTGGAGAAAGCCAATCGATTAGTAATTCTTTCCAATACCTATGTGCACCAAGTGACATAATATCATTCATGATATCGTATTTACTCGCAACTTTATCAAAAACTTCTTTTGTTTCCATAATACGCTTATTTATTTAATATCTTATAAACTAAAAAAATATAAATATAATATATGCCAGAGCTACCAGAAGTCCAAACAGTTGTAAATGGTATAAAAAGCAAAATTAATAAGCATAAAATTTTACGATTCAATAAATATATAAGTAAATTAAGATATCCTATCCAAAAAAATTTATCTTCAAAAGTTGAGGGTTCTAAAGTGACAACTGTTTTTCGAAGAGCAAAATATATAATTATAAATTTATCAAATAACAGATCCTTAGTAATACATTTAGGCATGTCAGGAAGGATTATTATTGTAAAAAATAATAAAAAAAAATTCAAACATACACATTTTTCGATTTTTTTTAACAATAACTTAGTTTTTCAATTTATTGATCCAAGAAGATTTGGATATATTTTTGTTACAGAAACGGCTTCATTAGATAGACATAGGTTCTTTTTGAAACTTGGAGTTGAACCTCTTAATAGACAATTTAATGATCGATACCTTATAAACGTAACGAAAAATAAAAAATCACCAATTAAAAATATAATTATGAATCAAAAATATATTGTTGGTGTTGGAAATATTTATGCGTCTGAAGCATTATTTATGTCAGGTATTCACCCGTCCAGGTTAGGTAAAGATATTACAAATCGGGATTGTGAAAAATTGGTACGTGCTATTAAAAGTGTACTAAAAAAATCTATAAAATTAGGTGGTTCAAGTATAAACGATCATACGATGGTTTCTGGAAAGATGGGATATTTTCAAAATAAATTGTATGTTTATGGCAGAGAAGGATCAAAATGTGCAAAAAGATCTTGTCAGTCGCTCATAATACGAATAGTAATAGCACAACGTTCATCATTTTATTGTTCTAAATGTCAAAGATAAAAAAATATAGTTAATTATGGCTAATACAAAATCTGCAAAAGGTAAAGTAAGAGAGATCTTTAAAAAAACAGATATTAATAAATCTGTAAGGAATAGATATCGCACCTACATTAAAAAAGTAGAACTAAATATTGTTAAAGGTGATAAAGTTGAGGCAAAAGAGGCTCTCAAGCATGCAGAGTCAGAGATAATGTCAGCTGTCTCAAAAAAAATTGTTCACAAGAATACCGCTTCTAGAAAAATCTCACGTCTATCTAGTCAAATCAAATCTCTCAAATAGATTCATTAAACTTTTTCCGTAGCTTATGATAAGCAGTGAAAGTTACATGCAAACATAACGCAGTAATTTAACTCTAAATTTTATAAGTATCTTAATTCTTTTTACTATTGCGATTCATTTTTAGAGGAGCTAGTTTAATTTTAATTAAAAATATCTTTTTTAATTATTCAAAAAAAATAATTTTTTTAGACTCAAATTATTAATAATTTAGTCATAGCTTTTTTTGTTCAAATAAAAATTTAATAAAAAAAGTTCAAAAAGACATATGCTTTTTTTGTAAATTATATAAGATTTTATTAGTGCTAAGGAGGAGCTTGCAATTAAAATGTATCAAGATTTAAATCAGAACCAAGCTTCAGCAATAAACCTAAAAGCACAATGGAATTCAGTTTTAAAAAAGCTTAATGCAGAATATGGAAATGAAATATTTAATAGTTGGATCAAGAATATCTCAATAAAAAGCCTAGATGAAGATGTTTTATATTTTACTGTGCCCACAAGATTTATTAGGGATTGGATCACTTCACATTACTTAGATAAAATTATATTTTTTCTAAACCAAGAAAACTCACAAATAAAAAGAGTAAAAATAAATATTGATAATTCACTCACCGCTAACATGCTCAATATTGACAAAGATCCAAATGATCAAAGACAAATAAATAGTAATACAAACTCGTCTAATTTTATTGATGATTGGCCATTAGATGACAGATTTAAATTTAATAAATTTGTGGTTGGCCCATCCAATGAACTTGCTTTTGCTTCTGCAAAAAGATTTTGCTCAACTAACGTAAATGATTTTAACCCTCTTTATATTTATGGAGGTGTTGGTTTAGGAAAAACTCACTTACTACATGCAATTGGATGGGAACTGAAAGAAGAAAATATAGTTAATAGCGTTTTATATCTATCTGCTGAAAGATTTATGTTTCAATTCATAAAATCTCTAAGACAAAAAGACACAATGTCATTCAAACAAAAATTCAGATCAGTAGATGTATTGATACTTGATGACATTCAGTTCATGATTGGTAAAGTATCAACACAAGAGGAGTTTTTTCATACTTTTAACTCTCTGCTGGATATGAATAAAAAAGTTATAATTTCAGGAGATAGATCGCCTAGTGAATTAGGTAGTTTTAACGAACGAATGAAGTCAAGATTGTCTGGTGGATTAGTGGTAGATATTATGCCCGCAGACTTTAATTTGAGATTTTCAATTATCAAAAATAAATATGAAGAACTTATTGATCGAAATAAGAATTCATTAAGTCTAGATGAGGAGGTATTGTCGTTTTTAGCGAAAACAATTACTTCTAATGTAAGAGAGCTTGAAGGTGCTTTAAACAAAGTTTATACATTTTCAAATATTTTAGGTAAGAAAATTGATGTTGAGTTAACTAAGTCTGTTTTAAAAGATTTACTAAAGTCAAAAGATAGAAGAATTACTATTGATGAAATTCAGAAGAAAGTATCAAGTTATTACAACATTAAGCTTGATGATCTTGTATCTAGTAGAAGAATAAGAACTTTCGCAAGACCAAGGCAAGTAGCAATGTACTTATCAAAAAAACTTACTACTAGATCGCTACCAGAGATAGGAAGAAAATTTGGAGGAAGAGACCACACAACTGTTATTCATGCAGTGAAAAAAATTGATGAATTAAAAGAACATGACTCTAAATTTGATGAAGATGTAAACTTGATTACTCAAATGATAACTTCTATTTGATCAATTACCGATGCATAATAATTTATGGAATTTAAAATAAATAGTTCAGACCTATTGAAAGCACTGTCTCATATTCAGGGCATAGTAGAGGTTAGACATACCTTACCAATACTTTCTAACATTATACTAGAAGCAAGAGAGAATGAATTAACACTCTCATCTACAAACCTTGACATATATTGTGCAGATAAAATTAAGGCGGAAGTTTCTATATCAGGTGAAATCTCAGTTCCAGCAGTAACATTTTTTGAAATTGTCAAACGACTCCCATCAGGGTCAGAGGTTGTGATGACAATGGAAGAAGGAGAGAATGAGATTATACTTAAATGTGGAAGATCTAAATTCAATTTATCAACTCTTAAGACTGACGATTTTCCAATAATTTCTGACAATGATTTAACAACAAATTTTGTTATGAGCGCTGATGAGTTGATTAGGATTATAGACAAAACTAAGTTTGCAGTGTCTAACGAAGAAACGAGATATTATTTAAATGGTATCTTTTTGCATAAAGCAGATAGAAGCTCTATTCAATTTTTGAGGGCTGTCGCAACAGATGGTCATCGTTTGGCTCAATATGATATACCGCTCCCACAGGGTGCTGAGGAAATAACTGGTGTTATTATTCCTAAGAAGACTATTTTTGAATTAAGAAAAGTGCTTGATGACGCTAATGGCGACGTGAGTATTTCATTAAACGAAAATAAAATTAAATTTACTTTTAATGATCTAAAAATTATTTCAAAGGTTATTGATGGTACATTTCCAGACTACACAAAAGTTATACCTCAAAATAATGATAAAAATTTTAAGACAAATAATATTGAGTTAAAAAATGCCATTGATCGTGTTTCGGCAGTTGCAGCTAATGAAGAGTCTAAATCAAAAGCAATCAAACTTTCTTTAGAAGATAATAAGCTCAATTTAAGTGTTGAAAGTAAATCAAGAGGTTCAGCAAACGAAATAATAGACATTAGTTACGGTGGTGATAAAGTTGATATTGGTTTTAATTCTAAATATATCATAGATGTTTGTAATGAAATTGATGGGGAGGAAGTTGACATAAGTTTATTAGATTCTGTCTCTCCAGCAATTATTCTTGATAATACAGATGAAAATTTATTTTTTGTTCTTATGCCTATGCGAATTTAATTATGTATCCTGATACTAGGATTGACAAAATTTCATTAATTAATTTTAAAAATCATTTAAATACAACTCTGAAAGATCTTGGTTCATTTATTGTACTTAACGGAAATAATGGATCAGGAAAAACAAATATTTTGGAGGCTATATCACTTTTTTCACCTGGTCGTGGTATAAAAAATTCTCGCTTTTTAGAAATACCAAATAAGAATAGGGATCAGAAGAGTTTTGAGATAAGAATAAATATTAAGTACGAGTCTGGTGAAATTGAACTCTTTCGAAGTTTTTCATCTGCAGAAAAAAATAAGAATTATATATCAGCAGATAATGAGAAAATCTCAAATTTTCAATTGTTAGAATTCATAAATATATTATGGATTACGCCAATCATGGAAAAAGTAATAATTCAAAGTAATTCTGAGAAGAGAAATTTTTTTGATCGACTTATTTTTAATATAAATAAAAATCACTTAAAGAATTATACAAAACTACAAAAATTCCTTAGCGAGAGATTATTTATATTGAAACAAAAAAACTATGATACCAATTGGTTAGGTATTATCGAAAAAAATATTGCAAACCTCTCGGTAAGATTACTAATTGATAGGATAAACTTCATAGACCAGCTTAATGATAATCTAAGATCTGTTAAAGTTCCTTTTAATGCATGTCAAATCGACATTACTCATGAACTTTCCAAATTAGGTAATATTAGTAATTCTGAAGTTTTTACTGAAAAGTATATGATTGCATTAAATAAAAACAGGGAAATAGACACTGCATTAAATAAAACTACTTTAACAGTCAATAAGGTAGAGATTAAAATATTCAATAATACTCAAAGGATTATTGAAGCAAGAAATTGTTCAACTGGGGAACAAAAATCTATTTTACTATCTATATTTTTATCAGTAGCTAATATGGTAAAAAATCAAAACAACAAACGTTCTCCTATTATTTTAATTGATGAGGCAATGGCACATCTTGATACTGAACATAAAGAATTTCTATTTAGTGAACTAGAACGCTTAAAATCACAAGTATGGTTCTCAGGTGTTTCAAAAGATCTATTTGAGAATATTAATAACCAAACTGTTTTCTTTGATATGAAAAATATTGTATAGTACATGAAAACAAAACTTATAAGTGAGCGATATTTCAAATAATTACGGCGCTGAGTCCATTAAAGTTCTGAAGGGCCTTGAGGCAGTTCGAAAAAGACCAGGAATGTACATTGGTGACACTGATGATGGTAGCGGTCTACATCATATGATATTTGAGGTTGTAGATAATTCAATTGACGAGGCTCTGGCGGGTCATTGCGATCAAATAATTATTACTTTGAATAGTGATGGATCTGTTACTGTGGAAGATAATGGCAGAGGGATACCCACTGAAATTCATCCTGAAGAAAGAATTTCAGCAGCAGAGGTGATAATGACCCAACTTCATGCAGGAGGCAAGTTTGACCAAGACTCTTACAAGGTATCTGGAGGCTTGCATGGTGTTGGAGTTTCAGTTGTGAACGCGTTATCTTCTAAACTTTATTTAACTATATATAGAGATGAAAAAGAACATTTTATTGAATTTAATAATGGAGAAGCTTTAAGTCCGCTCAGTATAATTAATAAAGACATAAAAAAAAATGGTACTAAGGTAACATTTCATCCGGATAAGAATATTTTTTCTAATGCTGAATTTGACTCAAAAATTTTAAAGCAGAGGTTTAGGGAGATGGCCTTCTTAAACTCAAAGATCACGATAGTTTTTAATGATGGTAGAAATGCAGATAAAAAAGAAAATAAATTTCAATATGAGGGAGGTATTAATGAGTTTGTAAAATATCTAGATAAATCAAAAAAATCATTAATTGAAAAACCAATAAGCATTGAAGGCCAAAAAAATAATATTGAATTTAGCTGTTCCCTTTGGTGGAATGATAGTTATTATGAACAAATTCTTACCTTCACTAACAACATTAGGCAAAAGGATGGCGGTACTCATTTATCAGGTTTCAGAGCTGCTCTTACCAGAGTCGTTAATAATTACTTATATAATAGTAAAGCAACAAAGAAGCATACAATAAGTCCTAATAGTGATGATATTAGGGAGGGATTAACTTCAGTTTTATCCGTTAAAGTCCAAGATCCAAAGTTTTCTTCACAAACAAAAGATAAGCTTGTTTCATCAGAAGTTAGACCAGTAGTAGAGAATTTGATTAATGAAAAATTGTCTGACTGGTTCGAAAGACATCCAAATATTGCAAAAGAAATTTTCTTAAAAATTCAAAAAGCAGCTGAGGCTAGAGAGGCTGCAAGAAAAGCTAGAGAACTTACTAGAAGAAAATCTGCACTTGAAATAACAAACTTGCCAGGAAAGCTTGCAGACTGTCAGGAAAAAGATCCTTCACTTTCTGAAATTTTTATTGTTGAAGGAGATTCAGCGGGTGGTTCAGCTAAACAGGGAAGAGATAGAAAATTTCAAGCAATTTTGCCATTAAGAGGCAAGATTCTTAATACATGGAAATCTAGAACCGATAAAATTCTAGGCTCACAAGAAATCGGAACTTTAATTACGGCGCTTGGAACAGGAATAGGTCCTAATGAATTTAATTTAGACAAATTAAGGTATCATAAAGTGATAATAATGACTGATGCTGATGTCGATGGGTCTCATATAAGAACACTTTTATTGACTTTCTTTTTTAAGGAAATGAGAGGACTTATTGAAAATGGAAACTTGTATATTGCAAGACCACCTTTATTTAAAATTAAACGAGGGAAAGAAGAGCTATATATAAGTGATGAGGATAATCTTCAAAAATCTCTTGTAAAATATGGAGCAGACGGTGTGATTTTTAAGACCGGATTAGGCAATCAATTAAAAGAAAAAGAACTAGAAAGTACTCTAAATAAAATTTCAGAAGTCATTGATATATTTAATAAGGTCCCTATTAGATATGATAAAAAAGTTTTAGAGCAACTTGCTATTTCTGGATGTTTAGATATTAAAAAGTTTTTAGGATCAAAAGAAAAAACTAAAGAAGCTCTCAATTACATTTCAAAAAGAATTAATATAAGTAGGCCTGATTACGATAGAGGCTGGTGGGGCGAATATTCTAATGATAAAGGATTTATATTCAGGCGTGAATTGAGGGGTCTTCAGGATAAGATTGTTATCGATAAAAATCTGTTAGAGTCACAACTTATAAAAAACCTGAATTCGACTTACTCAGAAATCTTTCAAATATTTGAAATGCCTGGTGAATTAATCAAACTAAATGAAAAATTTAAGATTTATTCCCCATCCCAACTCTTTAGTAGTATTCAAGATTTAGGCAAAAAAGGTTTATCTATGCAGAGATATAAGGGATTAGGTGAAATGAATCCAGACCAGCTTTGGGAAACAACTTTAGATCCAGAAAATAGATCCTTAATACAAGTAAAAATTGATGATGAAGAGTCTACAAAGGGTGTATTCGAAGATTTAATGGGTGAAAATGTTCTACCAAGAAAAGAATTTATTGAAAATAGAGCTGATAAGGTAGTAAATCTAGACATTTAGTTTAAACGCAATCTGTATAGATAAATATCATTTTTCTTAAGCCATAATATTTGGTCTTTATAGTCAGGACAAAATCTTTTAACTAGCTTCCAAAAATTTTTCGTATGGTTAAATTCTTTTAAATGGCAAAGCTCATGTACGATAATATACTCTAAGACTTTTGTTGGAGCAAAAATCAATCGCCAATTTAAATGTATTGTTCCTGCAGTATTACAAGATCCCCAATAGTTAAAACTATTGGAAATTTTTATCGCCTTTATGTTTAATTCAAGAGACTTAGACACACTATCTACATAGTATTTTGAATAAAGTAAAATTTGATCAATAATCCATTTTTTTAAAATTTTTTTATGAATATCGTTGTGAGATATAATTATTAGATTGTGTCTTTTAACAAAAATTTTATTCGTACTACCTTCTTCAAAAATAACTTTCATTTTTTTTCCCATAATTAATAAAGATGAATTATGCCCGATTAATACTAAAGGTAGGATTTTTTTAATTTCACCATATAACCACTCTATATTTTCATTTGCAAATTCAAGCCCACTTTTAAATGACACGTAATACGGAATAGAAACTAATCCACGTAAATTTTTTTTATCAAAAGTAAGCTTATAGTTTCTTGATAATTTATTTTTTTTTATCAACAATTGAATACTTTGCTTCTTATAATTAATGATATGACTTTTTTGCATGTTTTAGTGATTGAAAGAATATAGAATATTATTAGATTAATATAATTAATAATAGGAAATAAATTTTGGCCAACTTGATTAAACAATCTTTTGATGAAGAAATTAATTTAAAATTAAGAACTTTAAATCTTATACATTGGACAGCTGTATTTGGTCAGTTTTTTGCCGTTGTAATTGCATATTTTTATTTTGAGATAAGCTTTAGCATATATTTCTGTATATTTTTAATCTTACTCAGCGTTATATTAAATATCCTTGTAAGTATTTTTTATCCTTTAACGAAAATACTTAATTACAATGAAACTTTTTTTATTCTTGTTTTTGATTTACTTCAGTTAGTCGGCCTTCTTTTTTTAACTGGAGGATTAACAAACCCCTTTTCTGTATTAATACTTGCACCTCTTGTAATTGCAGCAACCTATCTTGATCTAAAAAGAATAATTATTATTACTTTAATAGCTATCATCTCACTCAATTTTCTTGCATTTTTTTATTTTCCATTAGAGAGCTATGCACTAGGTATTAGTCAAAATGAATTTTCTAGATTTGAAATATTTTTAATATGGTCGGCATTAATAATTGCTGCAATATTTCTTACATTTTACTGTTTCCGGGTTGCTGATGACTCAAGAAAAACTCGAAAGGCGCTTAAGGAAACACAGCTTTCTCTTTCAAATGAGGAAAAAGTTTCAGCACTCATGGGTTTAACAGCTGCAGCAGTACACGAACTAGGTACCCCGTTGTCAACTATTTCAGTCATTACAAAAGAACTTGTCAATAATAATAATGATGAACAAGTAAAAGAAGATTTAAATGTTGTACAATCTCAGCTTAAAAGATGCAGTGATATACTCGAAAGATTAAGATCAAATAATTTAGACGATAAAAATAATGCGTTTATAAATCAGTTAGACTTTATTCGTTTGATTAATGAAATTACATCCTCGTATGATCATAATATAAATGTTATAATTTCTAATGATCCCTATTTTGAAAATACTAATGTTACAATACCAAGGTCAGCAGAAATTGTTCACTCTATAACCAATGTAGTTGACAATGCATTTAAATTTGCAAAATCACAAATAGATATCAATTTAATTAGTGAAAGAGATAATATCATAATCGAAGTGGCAGATGATGGCCCTGGGTTTGCACCAGAAATTTTCCCTTTCCTAGGGGAACCTTACATCAGTAATAATAAGGCTAAAAAACAAGGTCTTGGCTTAGGTTTATTCATTTCAAAAAACTTACTTGCAAAGTCTCAAGGTGAGATTAAATTTTTTCATATGAAAGGCGGTGGAGGAAAAGTAAAAATAATTTTGTCAAAAAATTTCCTCAATTTATCCAATGAATAACGTAGGCGAAGTTTACAAAATAAATAATGACAAATCATTAATGATTATTGATGATGATGACGTATTTCGTAATAGATTGATTACTGCAATGAAACGTAAGGGCTATGATGCTTTTGGGGCATCATCAGTATCAGAAGCTATATCATTGGTTAATACAAATGCCCCAAAATATGCTGTGATTGATTTACGCTTAAATGATGGTAACGGCTTGGAGGTCGTTTCAATTTTATCTAATAAAAGACCAGATAGTAAAATAGTAATGCTCACTGGCTATGGCAATATACCAACCGCAGTAGCTGCTGTAAAAGAAGGGGCTTGCGATTATCTTGCAAAACCAGCCGATGCTGATGATATTGAGGCTGCACTAAAGGCACCTTATGCATCAACACCTGAGCCTCCGCAAAATCCTATGTCTGCAGATAGGGTAAAATGGGAGCATATATTAAGAGTATATGAGCTTTGTAACCGAAATGTTTCTGAGACCGCTCGAAGATTAAAAATGCACAGGCGAACTTTACAGAGAATACTGCAAAAGAAATCTCCGAAATAATTGTTTAAGCAGTTTTCTTTAGTTGATTAATTTCACTTAAGGCGTTTACACCTTGATCAGCAATTTCCTGACCAGCAACAGTATCACTTTCATTGTTTAACTCATCCATGTTGACAAATTCTGCATAAGTTGCTCTAGTTCTGTCAGTAATTATGTGAGCCTTTAAAAGTGTTTTAACGAGAACTCTGAAGATATTATTTTGATTTTTCATCTCGTCCTTGATTACTTCACCCTGATCAATATATTTATGGAATTCTTGATCAACCCACTTATGGTCTAAACCAACACAGGAATATACATGTTTCTTCTCAAATGGATTAACTAGGTTAAATAGAAGTTCAACAAATATCTTCTCTGCCCAATCTTCAACTTTGATATGCTCTTTCTTAGTCAATTTTGGTACTGTTCTGTCTGCCCAAATTTTGCCAAATTTATGATGAAATGCTTCGTCGCTCATCGTGTATTTTAATAACGTTTTCAATACTGGGTCATTTGTATTTTCATATGCCATTGCAAATGCTCCCATAGCCAACCCCTCAATCATCATTTGCATTCCTATAATCTTTTTATAAACTAAATCAGAAGAAACAATCTCATTAGCTACCCTACCTAAAGTTGGACCAACTTTGTAAGGTGAACCCCATCTTGCTTGTATATATTTAGTAAAACCAGCAACATGTCTAGCTTCTTCTCTTGTTTGATTAGCTGCGTACTCTTGAGCGCCAGGATCTCTTAATACGTGACATAAACTTGCACTTAATGATAGAGCAGCTTGTTCTCCATGTAGAATTTGTGATAATACAAATCTAAAACTCTCGTTGTTTAATTTGATTAATTGATCTTTTGACAACTTCTCTCTAATACTTGGAACTTGAAGCTCTATCCCGAAAGGTCCATCAGGATCAACAATGTTTTCATTTTCTATGTCAAATGGAATATCAAAATCAATGTATTTTTTGTCGTTTGGATCCCAAAAATGTTTATGTGTAGCACTAATTATTTTATCAAAAGCATCTGATCGATCACTATAGCGATCTTCATCCATCATTGGAATAAAGTGTTTGGGATTTGCAGCGTTATAAGCTGGGTCTTTTGTAAGAGAGTTTTTTCCTGATTTGGAAGTTTGCCACTTTTCCTGAACCTTATAAACTTGATCTTTAGCTACAATTTTTGCAATTTGTATTTTTTGTGAAAATTCAACCATTATGGAAGTATAACAAATCTGATAAATTATTAAATATATTTATGAACAGTTGTTCATTTTTAAATTTAAAATATCATTTAATTTCAATATCTTAAAGATTTAATAAAGATTTGTCATTATTATCTTTTACTCTGATAACTTGAAATAAATTTTATAGATTTTAATTTTAACGTATACAAAGCAATGATTTTCTCATATTTTCCCCCCTATCACGTATAAACCTTATTAAATAATGTTGCAAAAAATTGAAAATTGGTTTTTTAAATTCCGTTTTTGGGTCCTCGCTAGTTTCGTTTTGCTAACAATTGTAATGGGCTATTTTGCAGTTCAAATCAGAATGGACGCAGGTTTTTATAAACAATTACCAAGCAGCCATTCATTTGTAAAAACTTATTACGAATATCAAAATGATTTAAGCGGTACAAACAGCATCACTGTTGCACTTAGAGCGACTGAAGGCGACATCTTTAATAGAGAGTATTTCAAAAAGCTTTTCGATTTAAATCAATCAATAAGATATTTACCAGGCGTTAATCAAGGATCAATGCAATCACTGTGGACGCCGAATGTGAAAGTGATGCGTGTTACTGAAGAGGGCTTTGAAAGTACGGAAGTAATACCCGGCAATCTGACTCCTGAAAAATTATCCGAAGATGAAATTAATAAGATTAAGGAACGAATATTAACAGGGGGGCATGTAGGCAGTATCGTTTCAAATGATTTTACTTCATCGCTCATTAAAGTTGAACTTACTGAGTTCAATAGAAAAACTGGAGAGAAATTAGACTACTTGCAGTTAGGTAAAGACATCGAAGAAATTAGGGATGAATTCGAGCAGGGAATATATAGAGTTGAGATAACTGGCTTTGCTAAGATGATCTCTGATATTGCAAGTGAAGCATATAACGTTGTAATATTTTTTGCTTTAGCTTTCTTGCTTACTGTATTAGCGGTTTATTGGTACTCACGATCATGGACACTTACCTTTCTTCCACTTGTATGTTCATTAACATCTTTAGTATGGCAATTTGGAATGTTAAAAATCTTAGGTTTTGGGCTTGACCCTCTAGCAATTCTTGTTCCCTTTTTAGTATTTGCTATAGGTGTTTCACATGGAATCCAGCAAGTTAATCAGATCACCAAAGAAGTTATAGATGGACAATCCGCTGAGTTTGCAGCTAGGGCTTCTTTTTCAAGATTGTTAGTTCCTGGAACAATGGCATTAATCACCGATTTAGTTGGTTTTGGAACATTAATTTTACTTCCAATTGGTATGATTCAAGAACTTGCAATCACTGCATCAATTGGGGTCGCCTTCAAAATTATTACTAATCTCGTCATGCTCCCACTTGCGGCTTCATATGCTAGGTATAATGAAAGTTTTGCGACTAGAGCCCAGTCTGCAATAACATATCGACAAAATCTAATGGGTTTCTTTGGTAAATTAGCTAGACCCAGACCTGCTGTTATAACCCTGTCTTTCAGTGCATTATTATTTGCAGGAGCTACGTATTTAGCTAGTGAGAGACACGTCGGAGATTTACATGCAGGCGCTCCTGAGCTTAGGGCAGAGGCAAGATATAATCAAGATATCACAGAATTAACAAAAAGATATAATGTTACAACCGATGTTTTAGTTGTTATTGCTGAAGTTGGAGCTGCAGTTGGAATAAACCCTTGCAGGTCAGATGATGTAATGGCCGCACAGGATAACCTTCATTGGTATTTAGAAAACATTGATGGAGTTACAAAGGTGATTTCTTTATCAAGTGTTGCTAAACGAGCTTTAAGCGGTTACGCAGAGGGTAATCTTAAATGGACATATTTACCAAGAAATGAAAGAGCACTAGCATTTGCAACTAGTGTTGTTGACCCTTCAACAGGGTTAATTAATGAAGCATGTTCAATAATGCCTATTTATGTTTTTACTGAAGACCACAAAGCGACAACCATTAGTCATATCATTAAAACTGTTGAATCATACAATGAAAAATATCGTGAACTTGAGGACTCAGTTACTTGGAGGGTTCAGATACAAAAACCAACAGAAGGCACTGATATAATTCCTTTTGCAGCCTTCTCAGGTACAACAATGCAGCCAATTGATGTTCTTGGTCTAAAAAATCCAGCTGTGTTTAGTGATGATGAGTTCACTGACTTTGCTTATGAAAATGGATTTAATAGCCGAAACCTGTGGGTTGGAAGTCTAGGAAATTACTACAGAGACATAGAATCATTTGATGAAAATGTAAACTTCAGGGTTAGAGACATTAAGCAATCAGAAAAAGTATTTAAGGAATTTTTTGAGAAAAATCCTGAATATTCTGACATCGTATTTGAGTCAGATGAAATAAAATATAGGCTTGCTAGTGGCACAGTTGGTATTCAACATGCAACTAATGAAGTTATTGAAAAAGGTGAATTACCGATGATGATTGCAGTATATATTGTTATTATTATTCTAGTATTTACCACTTACTTTGACTGGAGAGCTACAATATGTTGCACTGTCCCTCTTACTTTTGCAACGATGCTTGGCTATGCTTTTATGGAACTAGCACAAATTGGTCTAAAAGTTTCCACTTTACCAGTAATGGTCCTTGCAGTTGGAGTAGGAGTAGACTACGCATTTTATATTTACAACAGACTCAATATGAGAATGAAAGAAGGATTAGGTATCACAGAAGCATTTGAGCATACTTTTGCAAATACCGGTGCTGCAGTTGTATTTACTGCTATTACTTTAGCAATTGGTGTCTCTACATGGTCATTCTCTGCGCTAAAATTTCAAGCAGACATGGGTTCGTTACTTACATTTATGTTTATTATAAATATGGTGTGCGCGATGACGACATTACCTGCTCTAGCTGTTTTACTTGATAAATTATTTCCAAGAAAAAAATCTAACTTTTAGTTAATTTCAGAAATACATCTTCAAGTTTTGTCTCATTAACTGTTAAATCTTTTACTTGAATATTAGAAGATCGTAATGCATCTAAAATTTTGTTGAATCTAATTTCACTGGGCTTATAGTTTATTATTAGAGTATTATTTTCAAGTTCACATTCTATATCCAATTCTATTATTGGCTCTAGATTAAAGTTTTTATTATCTAACGAAATAATTATCTGCTTTCGGTCAATTAACGACTTTATATTTGATGTAGTATCTTTTGTTATTAAATTACCATTATCTATTATTGCAATTTCATTACATAATTCCTCTGCTTCGTGTAAATAATGAGTTGTAATAATTATCGTTTTACCTTCACTATTTAATCTATTTATGCTGGCCCATAAATTCGCCCTAAGCTCAACATCCACCCCTGCAGTTGGTTCATCAAGAATTAATATTTCAGGATTATGAACCATTGCCTTGGCTATAAGTAATCTTCTTCTCATTCCTCCTGATAATGTTCTAGCGTATGCGTTAGATTTATCCTCTAGTGCAAGAAGCTTAAGGATCTCATCAGTCCTCCTATTAGGTTTTGGGACACCAAATAAACCAGCCTGAATTTCTAATAATTCATACGGAGTGAAAAAAGGATCAATGTTTAACTCTTGAGGTACTATACCCATTAATTTTTTTACATCTTTTAACTTTTCATCATGATTCATGCCAAATATGTTTATTTGGCCTGACGTTTTTTTTACTAGATCAGCTAAAATATTAATAAAAGTTGATTTACCTGCACCATTAGGTCCTAGCAATCCAAATATCGAGCCTTTCTTAACTTGAAGGGAGATGTTATTTAAAGCTACCTTTTCATTTTTAGATCCTAAGCCGTAAATTTTATTTAAATCTCTTACTAATATTGCAACATCGCTTGACATAAAAAAATAATAAATATTAGAATTAATAGTTTTTCAAAGTAATTTCTTGTATCATTCTGATTATGAATTCTCCAGGAATAAAAAGCGAAAAAAATAAAGATGTTGAATATGTGAATTCAAAAAAATTAAGCTGTGCTGGAGTTGAAGGTCCATTAGGTCACCCCAAAGTATACCTTGATATGGGAAATGATAATCAGATTGTTTGTCCGTATTGTAGTAAATTATTTATACTTAAATAAATGGCAGAAAAAAATCACCTATTTTTGGTTGATGGATCAGGATATATTTTTAGAGCATTTTACGCATTGCCACCATTATATCGGAAAAGCGATGGACTACCAACCGGAGCGGTGAATGGTTTTTGCAATATGCTTTATAAATTAATTGAGGATACAGACAAAAAGATTAGCCCTACACATCTTGCGGTAATTTTTGATAGTGCCAGAAAAACTTTCAGAAATGAAATTTATAGAGAATATAAAGCTAATAGAGGTGACCCACCAGAGGACTTAATACCACAATTTAAAATAATCAAGGATGCTGTGAAAGCTTTTGGCATACCATCTATTGAATTAAGTGGTTTTGAAGCAGATGATATCATTGCAACATACGCATCACTAGCAGAAGATAAAAAATGGAATGTATCTGTAGTTTCCTCTGATAAAGATCTTATGCAAATTGTTTCAAATCAGGTGAAATTAATCGATACAATGAAAAACAAAACTATTGGTCCTAGTGAAGTATTTGAAAAGTTTGGAGTAACTCCTGAATATGTTGTCGATGTTCAAGCTCTAGCCGGTGACAGTTCAGACAACGTACCAGGAGCTCCTGGTATAGGTGTCAAAACAGCAGCTCAGCTCATAAATGATTTCGGTAATTTAGAAAGTCTTCTCGAAAACTATGATAATATTAAGCAGCAAAAGAGAAGAGAAACAATTCGAGATAATAAGAAGAATATTCTTATCAGCAAAGAATTAGTAACTTTGAGAAAAGACGTAAAAGATATTCCAGAACTCAATGATTTAGTCAAAAAAGACATTTCTGTTGAAAGTTTAATACCTTTTTTAGATAAGCTTGAACTAAAAAAACTCTCTGAGAGAATAAGAAAAAAAAATCCTAACTTAAAAATAACAGCGAAGGGCTTAACAAAAAAAAATCAACAAATAAATTTAAGCAATGATAATAAAATTCCCAAAAATAATTTGAATGAACAAATCAAAATTTCTAAATCAAAATCTTCTTACATTTTAATAAACGATGATAAAAAACTTAAAAATCTGATCAGTGAAATTTATGATGCAGGGGAATTTGTATATGATGTCGAAACTGACTCGCTAAATATAATTGAAGCTAATTTAGTTGGAGTCTCTCTGTGTTTTAATCAAAAAAATGCCTATTACATTCCACTTCAGCATGTTGATCAGAAAGGAAAAAATGCTGAAAATCAAATTTCTCTAAAAAACTTTCTAACAATTATTTCTCCACTAATGATAGACGAGTCCATCATAAAAATAGGCCACAATATTAAATATGATAATTCAATTTTAGATAAATATGGAGTGGTTGTTAGAGGCTTTCATGATACTATGTTAATGTCTTATGTGCTTGATGCGGGAGTCAATCGACATAGTATGGATGAACTAGCTAGTATCCATTTGAATAGAGAAACTATTAAATTTAAAGATGTAGTTGGTAGCGGTAAGTCCCAGATAACTTTTGACAAGGTTAAAATTGAAGATGCACTAAATTACGCAGCTGAAGATGCAGAAATTACTTTTAAGTTGTATCTTTTTTTAAAGAAAAGAGTAAATCAAGAGAAGGGTAATTACATTTACACCAATATAGAGAGAGAACTAATCAATCCAATCCAATCAATGGAAATTAATGGAATTAAAGTTGACAAGAAGTATCTGAGTGATTTGTCAGTTAAATTTTCTCAAAGAATAGAAAAACTTGAAAGAAAAATTTACAAAGAAACAGGCTCAGAATTTAATATCGGCTCTCCCAAACAATTATCAGAGATCTTATTTGATAAATTAAAACTTAAGCCTCCCAAAAAAACTAAAACAGGGGAAAAATCAACAGGTATCGAAGTTTTAGAGGACCTTGCATACGAAGGAAATAAAGTTGCTGACAATATTATTCTGTGGCGACAACTCTCAAAACTCAAAAATACTTATACTGATGCACTTCAAAACCACATTGTCAGAGAAACAGGCAGAATACATACTTCATTTTCCATGGCTTCAACTAACACAGGAAGACTGGCATCATCAGACCCAAACTTACAGAATATTCCGATAAGAACTGAAGAAGGAAAGTCAATTAGAAAAGCTTTTATACCCGAACAAGGCTTTGTCATGCTAGCTGCTGATTATAGTCAAATTGAACTGAGAGTTCTCGCTCATATGGCTAATGTTACGCAACTAAAGGATGCATTCATAAATAATGAAGATATTCACCAAATTACAGCTGCAGAAATCTTTAATGTAAAATTAAAAGAAGTTGATAATGAATTAAGGAGAAAAGCAAAAGCAGTCAACTTTGGTATAATATATGGTATTTCAGCTTATGGACTTGCGAAGCAACTCTCAATCTCAAATTATGAAGCGGGAGATTTTATAAAAAGATATTTTCAGAAATTTTCAGGAATTAAAGAATTTATGGATCACACTAAAGAGTATTGTCGGAAAAATGGCTATGTTGAAACGATTTGTGGAAGAAAATGTTTTTTTCCAAGAATAAAGGATAAGAACTTTGCTCTTAGATCATTTCAGGAAAGAGCAGCAATAAATGCTCCAATTCAAGGTACTGCAGCAGATATAATAAAATTAGCTATGATAAAAATAAATGGTAAAATTAAAGACTCAAAGGACTGTAAAATGTTGCTGCAGGTTCATGATGAATTAATATTTGAAATAAAAAAGAGTAAATTGAACCACTTCAAGGAGATAATAATAAAGGAAATGGAAAATGCTTTAAAACCAAAATTTGATTTTTCTGTTCCCTTAGTGGTTGATTATAACCACGCTTTAAATTGGAGTGATGCTCATTGATGTCAGAGATAATTGTACTTGTAACTGGAGGATTTGATCCTATTCACAGTGGGCATATAGCGTATCTAAAAGATGCAAAAAAATTAGGTGATAAACTTATTGTAGGAGTCAATTCTGATCAATGGTTGATACAAAAAAAAGGAAGTCCTTTTCTTCCAATAAAGGAAAGAGTTGAAATTGTATCAAACTTATCTGTAGTGGATAAAGCAATTGAATTTTCTGATGATGAATTAAATTCAGCTTCAGATGCAATTCAAAAGGTAATAGATCAATATCCAAATAACAAAATAATTTTTGCAAATGGAGGGGATAGGACATCAGATAATATTCCCGAGATGGAAAAATTTAAAAAAAATAACAATGTAGAATTTAAATTTGGTGTTGGAGGTGATTTTAAAAAAAACTCATCTAGTTGGATATTAAAAAATTGGCAAGGACCACTTGAATACAGACCATGGGGTTGGTTTCGAATAATTGATGATAGCGATGATCATAAAATCAAGGAAATACAAGTTAATCCAAATTCAAGGCTAAGTTATCAGTCACATGCAGAAAGATCTGAAGTATGGACGGTTATTAAGGGTGACGCGACTGTATTGATTGATGACAATCAGCATCATTTAAAAGTTAATAATTCAATTTTTATTCCAGTAGGTAGTAAACATCGATTAGAAAACAATACTGATTCGCCACTAAATATAATTGAAATTCAGACAGGAACATACTTTGGTGAGGATGATATTGTCAGGTACGAAGACGATTATGATAGAAAAAATACAAATGAGTAAGCTTCCCGCAAATAAGTATTTAGCTTTCTTTCTTCTTCTTAACATATTTAATTTTGTAGACAGAAATTTATTAATGGCATTCGCTAATGAGATAAAAAATGATTTTAATCTTTCAAATGTTGAATGGGGCCTTTTAACGGGTGTATATTTTCTTTTTTTCTATTCAATATTTGGGATTTTTATGGGAGTTCTTGGAGATAAATTTAACAGAATGAAAATTATTGCAGTAGGCGTTTTTTTGTGGAGTTTGATGACTGCATTTACGGGTATTGCAAAAAGTTTTATTCACTTGATTATTGCAAGAGCCCTAATTGGTATTGGGGAGTCAGCTCTAACTCCTAATGCAGTTTCAATGCTATCAGATTTATTCCCACAAAATAAAAGAGCAACAGCATCAGCAATTTATTATCTAGGTATTCCACTAGGCGTTGGAGTTGGTTTAATTATAGCCTCTGTATTTGGACCTCTATTTGGATGGAGATCAGTTTTTATTACATTAGGTTTAATAGGTATGTTTTTAGCGGTAATAACATATTTCCTTGCTGTACCCAAAAGAGGTGAACAAGAAAATTTACAAAATACAAATGAGAAAAGTTTGACCACTAAAGAAATAATTTCAAAAACTTTTGAGACTTTTTCAAATTCAAAATCAATTATATTTTTAATAATTGGTGGAATTTTTATGCATATACCTCTTGGTACAGGAAATTTTGAACTCCTCTGGGCAGTAAATGAAAGAGGTTTCACGAGCTCGTCTTACAATTTACTGTTTGGAACTTTTTTTATTATAGGTGGAACGTTTGGTGCTATTGTAGGCGGGGTTGTAACAGATAAGTTTGGTCCCAAATTTGAGGGTGGTGCAATGACGGTTCTTACCATCTCATATTTAATATTAACGCCGTTGACTATAAGTTATAGGTTTATCGAACCAAGTGGGTTATTTTTCTATTTTACTTTATTTTTTATATCTGTGAACGTTACATTTTGGGTAGGGCCTATATTCGCAGCAATGCAATCACTTACACCATACAAAGTAAGATCAACAATGTTGGCAGTATTTATTTTAGGTGTAAATATAATAGGTATGGGATTAGGTAGCTTCGTAACCGGTTACCTTGCCGATTATGTTTTTAATGATACAGCCTCGCCATACACTTGGTCACTAGTTGCTGTAGGAGCAACAGGAATTGTATCAATACTTTGTTTTTATATTGCTAGTTTTAATTATAAAAAAGACACAAAATTTGCTATGCAGTCTTAAATTTGAGAAGGTCCTGAATTTATTATTTTCTCTTCAACATCAGACTCAAACTTTACAAAATTGTTTATGAACATGCTTACCAATTTTTTTGCTTGTAAATCATACTCAGATGAATTAGCCCATGTACTTCGTGGGTCTAAGACGCTTCCATTAATTCCATTAACTTCTAATGGCACAAAAAACCCGAAATTGTCATCCTTTCTCATTTCTACGTTAGAAAGCTCACCAGATAATGCTGCATCCAATAACCTTCGAGTATTTTTTATAGATATTCTTTTACCCACGCCGTAAACACCACCAGACCAACCTGTGTTTACTAGCCAACAGTCTACATTATGTTTAGAAATCTTCTCTTTGAGTAGGTTGCCATACTCTATTGGATTTCTTGGCATAAAAGGAGCTCCAAAACATGTAGAAAATGTTGCCTGTGGTTCATTTGATAGTCCAATCTCTGTTCCAGCGACTTTAGCCGTATAGCCTGAAAGAAAATGATACATAGCTTGATCAGGGGATAGTTTTGCAATTGGAGGCAATACACCAAAAGCATCAGCTGTTAACATAATTATATTTTTTGGATGACTTGCTTTACCTGATTTTATTACACCGGGAATATAATCTAAGGGATATGCGCCTCTTGTATTTTCTGTAAGAGAATTATCATTAAGATCTAAAATACCATCTTCTTTCATTACAGCATTTTCTATGACTGTTCCCTTCATTTGAGTAGTTTGATATATTTCAGGTTCAGCTTCTTCTGATAAACGAATAAGCTTTGCATAGCATCCCCCTTCAAAATTAAAAAGACCATCGTCAGACCAACCGTGCTCATCATCACCTAATAGAGATCTTTTTGGATCAGCACTTAATGTTGTTTTGCCAGTACCAGAAAGACCAAAAAAGATTGCCGAGTCACCATTATTTCCAGAATTAACTGAACAATGCATTGGCATTACTTTTTTTTCTGGCAACAAAAAGTTAAGGAGAGTAAAAACTGATTTTTTTGTCTCACCTGCATACTCGGTTCCTGAAATTAGAATTACTTTCTCTTTTAAATTTACAATTATCGCTGTTTCACTATTGGTTCCATGAAACTTTGGATCCATCTTTAAACTTGGAAAGTTAATTATATTAAAGTCAGCAATAAAACCATCAACTTCTTCAGACGTCGGCCTTACTAAAAGATGTCTTGCAAACAGACCATGCCATGCGTATTCAGTAATTATTGTAACTTTTAGAGAATGATTTCTATCTGCTCCACCCATTAAATCATGTGCATATATCGATTTATCTTTAGCAAATTCAAGAAATGAATTAGCCACTTTTTGATAATTTTCCTCAGAAATGGGCACGTTGGTGTCTCCCCAATGGATTTTGTCTTTGTTATTGTCTTCCTTTACAAAAAATTTGTCGTTTGCCGAACGTCCAGTGTGTTTTCCTGTTTCAACAACTAAAGCGCCATGTTTAGATAGCTTTCCTTCACCATTTTTGTGAGATAGTTCATATAGTTCCTCAGAACTCAAGTTGCGGTTTACTTTGGAGGCATTTTTTAAAATTTGATTATTAAGTTGATTATTCATGATATGAATTTGAGATAAAAACATATAATTACGTTTATGTTAAGGGCAAATATTTATAAAATTAACATTCCTGTTAGTTATATAATTATGATTTTTTGCCATTTTAATGCCATAACTCGTTATTAACATATGAAGATATGAAGACCTTAATAGCACTCATAGATGACGACCGAAACATCTTGATTTCCCTTGAAGAGCTTCTTAAAAAAGAAGAATTTGAAATACATACTTATGCTGATGGTCAATCCGCTTTAAATGGCATGTTTAGACACCCACCTGCATTGGCTGTAATTGATATAAAGATGCCTCGTATGGATGGTTATGAGCTTTTTAGAAAGATTAGAGAAAAATTAAAAATACCAGTCATTTTTCTTACATCAAAAGATCAAGAGGCAGATAAATTGAGAGGTTTAATGCAGGGTGTTGATGGCTATGTCACAAAAGGAGGTAATTTTTCCAAGGAAATTTTAATAGAAACAATTAAAAATACTCTAAATAGAGTTAAAATTGATACTGATAGCAAGAATGTAAATGAAATAATTCTACATGGCGATTTAAGACTGGACTGCTTACGACATTCTTGTGAATGGAAAGAAGTTCAACTTGATGAAGATTTAACTACGACTGAGTTTAAAATTATTAGAGAGTTAGTTGAAAGACCAGGTATTGTCAAATCCAGAGATCGGTTGATGGAGATAGCATACAATGATGAGCTTGATGTAGATGATAGGACAATCGATAGTCATATAAAAAGGATTAGAAAAAAATTTCGTAAAATAGATCCTAAGTTCAATGCTATTCACACATTGTATGGTTCAGGATATCAATGGAAATAAAATATATTTCTGTTTAAAATAAAAGAGTTGAATAGTTTATTAAAAAAATATTTATTTTACAATTTACTAGGACTAGTTCTGCTAGCCATAGCAACTACAGTATTAATTGTTGTTTTAAATAACTACCAATTGAATAAGAGACTTAAGGAAATCGATAATCAAAATTTAATAATCTATAATTTTTTAAATTCATCAAATTTTCTTAGAAATAATGATTCTCAAAGTATATACAATGCTATTTTATCTAAGCTTGAGATTAAAAATTTATCTATACTAATTTTAGATAATGAAGGAAATGTGGTTATTGACACTAAGGGATACGATGTTGCTTCAGGAAGCATCAATCCAAGTCCGCTTATCGAGATTGAAAAGCTTGGTGGATATTCTGATAATAATGAAATTTCTAATTTAGATAAAAAAAGTAATGGTTTTAGGGATTTTCTTAATAATGAAATTTTTATTGAAAAACATAATAATTCAAAAATAGGAATTAAGAGTAGTTTTTCCATACAACATGAAAATAAAAAATTAGAACTATTTTCAATTTTACCTGTGAGTCTAAATGATGATGTCTTTCATATAGTTGCTTATGAAGATAACACTGAAATTCAAAGAATTAATAATCAAATAAGGTTTAATGTTCTTTTGGCCGGTCTAGCAATTGCATTCAGCCTTATTCTTTTTTCTTTTTTTTTAAATTTCATAATTCTTAAGCCAATAAAAAAATTAGCAAAAGCTGCTGAAAATGTAGATGCAGATGTTAAATCAAAACCCTTAATTACTGTTCTTGATAGGAGAGAAGACGAAATCGGTCAACTTTCTAAAATTATTAATACAATGCTTAAAAACCTATATCAAAAAATAGATAATGCGGAAAATAATTCAGCTGACTTAATGCATGAAATAAGGAATCCACTTGCATCTATAAAAATGGCTACTGATGTAATCAATGATAAATTAGACGATGATCAAAAAAAATTTCTTGATTTAATCCTCAGTGATATTTCAAGAATTGAAAATATTATCACTGATTATTCTTCGATGATTAAAGATGAAGTAAATTTATATAAAAGTCAGTCAAACGTTTTTAATATTAGAGAACTTTTAGATGACTTAGTTCATAATTATAAAGAAAATTTTTCAGGTAAATTAACTATAAAATTTATTGCCAATGAAAATCAAAATCTTTTGGTTAATGGTCAAAAATCTTTTCTTTATCAAGCTTTTGACAATATCATAATAAATGCTGCTTCATTCTCTCCAACAGATGGAATTATAGAAATTGTATTATCTTCAACTAAAAACTATCTAAGTGTTTCAATTTCTGATGAAGGTCCTGGGATTAAGGATCCAAACATAAAAAGAATTTTTGAAAGGTTTTATTCTTTTAGAGATAATTACAGTAATCAAGCCCACTCAGGTCTAGGTTTAAGTATTGCTAAGCAAATCATAGATGCACATGATGGGTACATATCTGCAGACAACCTCACGGAAGGCGGAAATATAGTGGGTGCTAAGTTCATTGTAAATTTGCCATTGGCAGATTAAACAAAATATTAAGATTGATTAATGTTTTATATAACCTATATTTTATGAATTATGGCAAACGATGATTACAAGGTAGCAGATATAAATCTTGCTGATTTCGGCAGGAAAGAGATCTCACTTGCGGAAACTGAAATGCCAGGATTGATGGCATTAAGAAGTGAATACAAAGGAAAAAAACCACTTGAAGGAGCAAGAATTCTTGGCTGTCTACATATGACCATACAAACTGCAGTGCTAATTGAAACATTGGTAGAATTAGGTGCGGATGTAAGATGGTCATCGTGTAATATATTTTCTACGCAAGATCATGCTGCAGCTGCAATAGCCAAAGCAGGTATACCAGTTTATGCATGGAAAGGTGAAACAGAAGAAGAATATTGGTGGTGTGTAAGACAAACTATTGAAGGTAAAGAGGGTTGGAAGCCAAATATGATTCTTGACGATGGCGGTGACCTGACAAGTTTAATGCATAAAGAATATAATGACTTATTAAAAGAAGTAAAAGGGCTCTCAGAGGAAACAACAACAGGTGTACTCGCATTAAAAAAAATGGAGAGCGATGGTACGTTGATGGTGCCAGCCATTAATGTAAATGATTCAGTTACTAAATCTAAATTCGACAATCTATATGGTTGTAGAGAAAGTTTAGTTGATGGAATTAAAAGAGCAACTGATGTTATGATGTCAGGTAAAGTTGCAATAGTTGCTGGTTTTGGTGACGTTGGTAAAGGCAGTGCTGCTTCATTACGTCAAAGTGGTGCAAGAGTAATGGTTACTGAAACAGATCCAATTTGCGCGTTACAAGCGGCAATGGAAGGTTATGAAGTTGTCTTAATGGATGAAATGATTAAGGAAGCAGACATTGTTGTTACAGCAACAGGCAATAAAGATATTGTAACAGCCGATCATATGAGAGATATGAAAGATAGAGCAATTTTATGCAATATTGGTCACTTTGATAATGAAATTCAAGTTGATGCACTTAGAAATTACAAATGGGACGAGATCAAGCCACAAGTGCACGAAATCACATTCCCTGACGAAAAAAGAATTATTTTATTAGCTGAGGGAAGACTAGTTAATTTAGGTTGCGCTACTGGTCATCCAAGTTTCGTAATGAGCGCTTCTTTTACTAATCAGGTAACAGCGCAAATAGAATTATGGAATAACTCAGAAAATTATGAAAAAAAAGTTTATGTGCTACCAAAGCATTTGGATGAAAAGGTTGCGCGTCTTCATTTAGAAAAGGTAGGAGCTAAACTTACACAATTATCCAAAGATCAAGCAGACTATATTAGTGTAACTCCAGAGGGACCCTATAAACCTGAAGCTTATCGATACTAAATTTCATTTTAGTGTTAGAATTTATTCATGCTCCTAAAAAATGAGAGGGATACCCAACTCTTTGCCAGAAAATTGGTTAAGTTTTCTAAAGGTAAAAATATAGCAATTTGTCTTAATGGTAATCTAGGATCTGGAAAAACCACATTCAGTAGGTATTTTATTCAAGAGTATTTAAAAGATGCAAAAATAAAAGAAATACCAAGTCCAACCTTTACCTTATTGCAGGCGTATGAACATAGAAATATTAAAATTAACCATTTTGACTTTTATAGACTTAATTCGGCTGCAGAGTTAGTTGAATTAAATTTTATGGAATCTACATTAGACGATGCATGTTTAATAGAATGGTCTGACAAATTCAAAGAAATTCTTCCAACAGATAGAATAGAAATTATATTTAAAATTTTAAAAAATAATGATCGAAATATTGATATAAAAAAATTTGGTAGGTTTAAAAATTTAAAAATCTATGGATAATCGTTTCAATCAGTTATTATCATATTTAGAGAAACAGAAAATCTCTACTAAAAATTTAGTTGCGATTAAAAGTGATGCATCTTTTAGAAAATATTACAGATTAGAAAATAATACACTTGCCATGGACGCAGCACCTGAAAAGGGTGAGTCAGTTTCAAAATTTTCAGAAATTGCAAAAATACTTCATTCATTTAATTTAAGTGCTCCTAAGATAATAGATGTAAATAACAAAGAAGGTTTTATTCTACTTGAGGATTTTGGAGATAAAGTTTTTTCTAAACATATGAATAATGAAAATAAAAAAAATTTATACAAGAAAGCAATTGATGTTCTAATTGCTATAAAGATAAAATCTCATCAAAATAAATCTTCTTTGAGAAAATTAACAACATATAACTTTGAGGAACTATATAGGGAATCAATGTTATTTATTGAATGGTTTATTGAGAAAAAAATGGCTATACAAATAACTAACGAAAGAAAGAATGAATTTTGTAAAATTTTACAACAAGCCTTTTTAAATATTAAATCTCAAAATGATACTCTTGTTCTTAGGGATTACCATGTTGATAATTTAATTCTGAAGGATCATAAGGATCCTCTAAAACAAGTTGGTTTGATAGATTTTCAAGATGCATTATTAGGTTCATCATTTTATGACATTGCTTCGCTATTGGAGGATGTACGCATGCCTTTAAATGAAAATGAAAAAGAAGAGTTAATTAAATATTATATAAATATGACAAATGAAAATTATGAGACGGTTCTTAAAGAAATCAACTTCTTTTCTCTTCAGAGAAACTTAAAAATTCTTGGTATATTTAATAGACTTGCAATCAGAGATGGAAAAGTAAGATACTTAAAGTATCTACCTGCAACGTTTAATTTTATTAAATCAAATTTAAAATCATCATTGTTTTCTGATATGAAGAGTTGGATTGAAGAATTAAAAATAAAAGAGCTGCAATCATGAAGTCCTCAATTATTCTTGCTGCAGGGTTAGGTAAAAGAGTTAGAGAGTATTCTTTAGACATTCCAAAGCCACTGATTGAGGTAAACGGTAAACCCCTCTTAGAACATTCAGTCAATATAATGGAGAAGTTAGGCTTTGAAGAAATTTTTATAAATGTTCATTACAAATCTGATCAAATTACCTCGTATTTAAAAAATCTAAATAATCTAAAAATCAAAATATCCGATGAAACAGATTGCTTATTAGATACCGGAGGTGGAATAAAAAAAATAATGGATGAAAATAATATTAAACATGCCTTTGTTTTAAATTGTGACAATTTATGGAAAGTTGAAGATACCGTTTTCTTGAGAGAAATGATAAAGAGCTTTCCAAAAGACATAATGTCGTTACTTGCTCTTACACCAACTGACCTAATAAGTGGCTATAATGGTATTGGTGATTTTTCATTTACGAAAGATGATTATATACAAAGATATGATAATAAAACAAATAAGGGCTACGTGTTCAATGGGGCCCAGATTATAAGAAAAGAAGCATTCAAAGACCTAAAAAATAGTGTTTTTTCAATTAATCAAGTATGGGATGATTTAATTTCAAAAAATTTGATCAAAGGCTACAAATTCAATAAAAATGTTTTACATCTTGGTACAGCAGCTGCTTTAAGGAAATACAATAATAAATTATGATTAAAAGATTTTATATATTTACAATTATTACACTTCTAATGGCTATCTCAACTTTTACGTTTGCACAAGATGACCAAAATCTTGCAAGTTTTATACTACGAAATCACGAAGTAGGCGCTCTCCCAACAGTTGGAAACAATGATGCAGAAGTAACAGTTGTAGAATTTTTTGATTATAGATGTGGCTATTGTGCAAAACAGGCAAAAGATTTTGTAAAAATATTAAATGAGACTGATAATATTAAAATTGTTTATCTCGAATGGCCAATTTTTGGTGATATTTCAGATACAGCGGCAAAAATTGCACTAATTATTTGGGATAATTATCCGGATATGTATTTTGAGATTCATAATGGATTAATGATACTTGGACCAGGAATGAAGAAAGAGTCAATAATCTCTCTATTGAATGAAAACAATCTAAATGGAGAAAAAATTTTTAACCAGGCATTAAGTCAAACAGAAAATCCAGTGATAAATGAAAACTTTAAATTAGCAAAAAGTTTAGGATTGAGAGGAACCCCAGCGTCTGTGATTAATGATTCGATTTATCCAGGGTATATTAAATACGATGTGTTAAGTAACTTAGTTAAATAGTTATTTCATAAATAAAATTTCGGTACTTGAATTTCATCACGAATACATTAACCTCTTTATTAATGATTAATAAAGCAAAATTTCAAATAGGTTCTATTGTAAAGCATAAGTACTTTGACTTTAGAGGAGTAATTTTTGATGTTGATCCAGAATTTAATAATACTGAAGAATGGTATCAATCTATTCCGTTACAAGTAAGACCTAGAAAGGATCAACCTTTTTATCATTTGTTAGCCGAAGCACCTAGCCAACCTTCTTATGTTGCTTATGTCTCTCAACAAAATTTATTGCCAGATGAAACAGATGATCCTGTTTCACACCCACTTGTTGAAGAGATGTTTACTGGAATAAAAAACGGAAAATATATCTCTAAGACAAAACATAACTAAATTTAATTTAATGAGAAGTTCACTAAAACAAGTATTTGAGCTCGGCCCTCTTGTTGTATTTTTTTATTTTTTTATCAAGACTGGTAAAATTGAAGAAGCAATTCTACCTCTAATGATTGCTGCAGGAGTTGCAATTGTAGGGTCGTACCTTATAGACCGCAAAGTTTCTCCAATGCTGTTGTTTAGTACTATTTTAATATTTATTTTTGGGGCCTTAACAATTTATTTTAATGATCCCTTTTTTATTAAATTTAAGGTTACTTTAGTTAATCTCATTTTTTCTTTTGTATTATTTGGAGGTTTATATTTTAAAAAGCCACTATTAAAGTCTCTAATGGGTACTGCAATTAAACTTACTGATTACGGGTGGATACAATTAAGTAAAAGATGGGCTTATTTTTTCCTATTCTTGGCAGCTGCCAATGAAATAGTTTATCGAAATTTTTCTGATGCAGTTTGGGTAAACTTCAAATTATTTGGAATTATGGGTCTTACTTTTATATTCATTTTTTCACAAGCATTTTTTATACAAAAAAACTTGGCTGATAATTAATTAATTTTTTCTTTCTCAATAAACTGATCCACAAGTCTCCACGTTACAAAAGCAAAAACTATCAAACCACCAAGTAATTCTATCATAGGAGGTTTTTCACCAACACCAGCCCATGCCCAAATTGGAGCTAATACAGGTTCTAATAAAACGTATAAAGCTGCTCGATGGGGAGGAATATAGCGTGATCCAATTGTAATAAACATAAAACCAAGACCTACTTGAAATGCACCCATGAATAAAACAAGCAATAAGTCTCTCGTACTTATCGTATGGTCTTGAATAATTAATAAGCCAAAAATGATAACCAATATACCTGAAAGAAAAGTTGATGGCATAAAGTCAACATCTGACCGTCTATTAATTAATGTGAGTTGTAATGCAAAACAAATTGGAACACCAAGTATGATTAAATTACCAAGACTATTAGCTGTTTCTAATCCCTGGGAAAACATAATTGCAATTCCAATCATTGATCCTGCTATCGCAACAATAGTTTTAGTGCCAACGATTTTTTTTAGAAAAACATAACTAGCTAAGGCAGCCCACAATGGTCCAGTGCTCATTAAAAATACAGCATTTGCAACAGAGGTGTTGCTCATCCCAAAAACAAAAAAAATATTACTGAGAGCTAAAATTACAGTAAGCAATAACCCATCTTTACCAATTTTATGAAAAGCTTTAGGTGTTTCAGATTTAAATTTTATTAATATATAAATTAAAGCTACTAAGGAAAATGTAATCGATCTATATGAAGTTACTTGCATTGTAGTTGCATCATCTACAAGTCTAATAAGCAACCCTCCAAAACTTAAAAAAAATCCAGCTGCAAGAAGACAAATTGCGCCAATAATTTCAGTGTTGTATTTTTTCATTTTTTCGTAGAAGATATTTTTATACTTAATAATCAATTCATGAAAATATTAACAAGCTTTCTATTTATCATAACTTTTTTTGTCTCATGTGGTGATCAAGACCAGTCTAATGAGACATTTAGCTCAGATCAAGGATTGTCTCAGGAGCACAAAAAAGAATTTAAAAAGGATTTAATAGAAGTAACCGAAGACATTTATGTAGGCGTTGGTTATGGTCTTGCTAATTCAATTATGATTGAAACAGAAAACAGTTTAGTCATTGTTGATACATTGGGTTCTGTTGAAAGAGCGGAAGAGTTATATCAAGATTTTAGAGAAATTTCAGAAAAACCAATTGAAGCCATTGTTTACACTCATAATCATCTGGATCATCTTGGTGGTGCAACTGTTTTCTATAACGAAAACGAAACAGAAATATATGCGCAAGAAAATATAATTTATAATTTAGATAATATAGCAACAACTATAAGACCTATAATATTTCAGAGATCAGCAAGGCAGTTTGGTATACCTCTACCTGAAGAAGAAATAGTTCACCAAGGTATCGGAGGATTTTTAGAAATTAATGATCAAGAAACACTTGGCCTTGTCAGACCGACTATACTTTTTGATGATAGTTTAACCATTGAGATTGATAATCTTAAAATTGTTTTAGCACATGTTCCTGGTGAGACGGATGACCATCTGTATGTGTGGATACCTGAAAAACAAGCTGTGATGGTTGGTGATAATTTTTATAGATCATTTGCTAATCTATATGCAATAAGAGGAACAAAATTTAGAAATCCTATGGAATGGGTCGATAGTCTTGACAGGATCAGATTACTTAATGCAAAACACTTAGTTCCAAGTCATTCACGTCCTATAAGTGGAAAAGAAAATGTAGAAAAAGCATTAACTGATTATAGAGATGGCATTCAGTTTGTTCATGACCAAACTATAAGATATATAAATAAAGGCTTAACGCCCGATGAGATTGTACAAAAAGTAAAACTACCAAAGCACCTAGCAGAATCTCCATACTTACAACCTTTTTATGGCTCTATATCATCTTATGTTAGGTCAACTTTTAGCGGATATATTGGCTGGTTTAGTGGTAACATTTCCGATCTTCATCCTCTTACTGTTGCAGAGAGAGCTCAAAAATTAGAAGCTATGGCTCAAAGGCAAACTAAAATATCTGATGAGGCAGAAATTGCCCTTAATAACGGTGAATATCAGTGGGCGTTGGAATTAGCTGATATTCTCATCGCACTTGACTCAAATAACGCACAAGCAAAAAACATTAAAGCTGAAGCTGCTGATCATTTGGCCAGGTTTCAACTTGCATCTAATGATTACTATTTTTATAAAACAGTTGCAGGTGAATTAAGGAATGAAATTGATGTAAATCCATCAACTCCGAATAGAGTTACGTCTGAACAATTACAGGCCACACCAATGAAAGCGATAATGAAGTCACTTCCCGTAAATCTTAACGCGGATAAATCTGTTGAAATAACAAAAAAATATGAATTTAGATTTATCGATAGCGAAGAAGTATACACTATACATATAAGAAAAGGAGTAGCTCAGTTAAGTAAAATACCAGACTCTAATGCTGAAGTTAAAGTCATCACTGATCAACAAACTCTTAAGGAAGTGTTTGCTGGTCTAAAAAATGTAGCTGCTATCTCTCTTCTCCTAGCAAATAACACGATCGAAGTAGAAGGTGGAAAACTTGAATTTTTAAAATTCTTGGGATTATTTACTGACTAGTTATGGGCCAAAAACAATCATTTATTTTAGGTGGACTTGGATTAATTCCATTTATCTTAATTTTAATTGCATGCGCAATATCACCTCCAACTGAAGAATTGTATGGATTACTTCTATTTATTTATGTTGCATATGCAGCAATCATCTCATCATTTTTAGGCGGTATTCAGTGGGGCCTAATCACTGCTTTTGCTGACAAAATTTACTATGTCTTTATTCCACTTTTTATTTCTGTTATGCCTCCATTGATTGCTTGGGCTGCACTTCTGAGTATCGATAATCTAGGCCTCTCATTAAGTTTAATTTTAGTAAGCTTTCTAATATCTGCTGTTCATGATTATTACTTGTATCAGCAGCAAAAAATCTCACAATTATGGTTTATAACAATGAGAATATCTCTTTCATCAATCGTGATAGTTATTACGAGCCTAATGTTTTTATTTGTTTTTTAAGCTATGAGTCTTTGAATAAAAAAGAAGAAACCAAAGAAAACAACCGCAAAGAATGAAAGATTTTTCATGACTTCTATTATTTTTGTAATTTTTAATGTCATTAATAATTTGTATATTAATAAAATTAATAAGACAAAAATTATCTGACCTACTTCTACCCCTAAATTGAAACCTAACAATCCAGAGAAAATATTTTCACTACTTATTTTTGAGCCAAGTAAAAATCCTCCAAAACCAAATCCATGTATAAGTCCAAAAATAATTGTTATAATAGATAGCAAATTATTTTCTGAATTTAAATTTTTAAGTAAGTAAAAATAACCTAGAGAAAATAGAAGTATTCCTAATATTAAGAAATACGGGAAATTTGGATTGATTAAATTGCCAAATATTAAAAGTAATAAACTTAGTGTTGTTATAAAGATCATACTTACTCTATGATCATTATTTTCTTTATACAAATATTCCAAGCCCACGAACATTATTGTATAACCAATTAATGCTTCAACTAAAGAGGATTTTACTTGGATAATGTTTATTACTGAAAGTGATAAAGTTAAACTATGTCCAATAGTGAATCCCGTGATTACCAGAAGCAATCGTTTTAAATTTGTTACTAAAAGCAACAGTCCAAGAATAAATAGCAAGTGATCATAGCCACTTAGAATATGATCAAGACCCAATGAGAAAAATTTATAAAAACTATTCGAGAAGCTATTATTTTCCTTTTCTTCATTTAAATCAATTGACTGATCATTAAAAAATAAGGCTTTTTCAGTATATAAATTATTGTCAATGTAGATACGAGCTATATGAATATGGCTTTGAACAAGATTAAACAGCGCATTATTTATAATTTTTATTTCTTTGTTTGTTGGACATTCAAAATTTAGTGAGAGATTTAAACTTCCTTCTTGAGAATTTAATTCTTTAATTTCATCAACAAGAGTACAATTTTTGTCTTCTGAGGTAACTTTGAGATGTTGGCTGAGGTAGATTTTGAATACATCGGTCTCACTCAAATTCTCTTCAAACATAATCTTCTGATAGTTTTCAACTTGAAAAATACGAGTGGATTCAAGTGTTAAAAGAGAAAAATTTGCCTCAACTTTGTTATCTACAAAGTTCCATTTAGAGAATGACTCACTAAAGTAGTGGGCATTCAAAGGCGATAACAGAAAAAAGAGGATTATGACTGTATTTGCAATGATGTAATTCATTATTTATTGAAAATCATATCTAGTGATAGATGAATTTTCTTTTAAATATATAAGGTAGTCTTTTAATTTTTGATCATCTAGCTGATTGTTATAATCAAATATAATTCTCTCTTTTATTTCCTCGAAGTAATCTTCATTTACTTCTAATTTTTGAATATCGTATAACTTAAAGATATAAAACCCGTTGGTTCCAAAAATTGGTTCGGAAATAGAATTTGTCTCCATCATGGTTATCTGATTACAAATGCCTTTGCCTAATAATTGTTCACAATCTTTGATATTGATTAATTTTTGAGGTACATCAAATAAGTTATTTTCGTTATACTTCTCTTTTACCTCAGAAAAGGTTTTAGTATCTAACTCAAGATTAATATTACTTATTTTTATTTCAAGAGTTTTAAGATCAGACTCGGTTCCTAGTAAAACAGAATTTGGATTATTTGATTTTAAAAAAATAAAATCAAATTTAATTTTCTCTGTTGGTGCATATTTATTTATATTTTTTATAAAATAGTCTCTCACATCAGCTTCGGATATCTGATTATCTTCAACTTGAATAATAAAATCGATAACTTGAGTAATCATTTCCTTTCTTACGCCTATATCTTTTTTATGCAAATTAAGTTCTATGCCTCTTTGCACCAAAAGTTCCTCCTCAATCATACGCTCAAGAAGAAGATCAAGTATTTCAAAATCGTTACTAAGGTCTAAATCAGCTCCAAGATTTGTTGCATATCTGAGAAATTGGTCTTCCGTGATGACCGTGTCATTCACTATGGCGACAGCTTTTTTATTACTGAGAGATAAGTTGTCATTAAAGCTAATTGTATCGTAAAAAATCAAAAACAGTCCTGCTAAGATCGCAGTAAAAAATAATACATTTAATTTATTAAAAATTTTCATCATTTTAGAGAGACTACCACAGGTTTTTTTATCATTATAACGAAAATACTTTTGACATAAGCAGTGCCAGAACTATACTTTTTTTATATGAATATTTTAAAAGTTATAAGATATTTTTTTATTCTATCTATTCTCTTTATCATTAGTTGTCTTGTTGTTTTACAATTTGGTTTATTCAGTGAAGACCTTGGACCTGGTGAAATCACTGGAAAAATAAATACAGTTGAATTCGTTGAAGATAAGAAAAAACGACAACTTCAGGCGATGGAGTCATTAAATCAAATACCGACAAAGCAAATCCTATTTGGTGATTTGCATGTTCACTCAACTTTTTCTGCAGATGCGCATGCAATGAGCTTGCCTATTACTGGAGGGAATGGTGTGCATCCTGTTGCAGATGCTTGTGATTTTGCAAGACACTGTTCAGCATTAGATTTTTGGTCAATTAATGATCATGCAGAAGCAACCACTCCAAAGAGATGGATGGAAACAAAAGAAACTATTAGAAAATGTAATGCCTTGAACGTTGACCCAGCAAATCCTGATTGCGTGGCATTCTTAGGTTGGGAATGGACACAAGTCGGTGTTGTCAGAGGCAATCATTGGGGGCATCACAATGTAATTTTAAAAGAAGAAGATGATCAATTGGTACCACCTCGAGCAATCGCTTCTTTATCTGTAGCAAGACAAGCAATGACTGCAAGACCACTGCTGCCAGGAACACTGTACCCTTTTGTTGATCTTGAAAATTTCAAACGTTACAATGACTTTCAACGTTATCAGGTGGAAACAGTTAAAGTACCTGATTGTAATTTAAGAACACCTTCAAAAGATTTACCGCTTGATTGTTACGAACAAGCGGTCACGCCACTTGATTTAGTTACAAGATTAGAGATGTATGACAGTGACTACATGGTTATACCTCATGGCCAATCCTGGGGACTTTATACACCCGCTGGTTATACTCTTGATAAAAGTTTAGAGCACTCAAAAAAATTTCCAAAAATGTTTGAGCTTCTCGAAACCTATTCAGGGCACGGTAACGCTGAAGAATATCGCTCTTGGCGTGGTGTTGATGTAGTCAGAAATGGTCAAGAAGAGTCACGGCCTTTTACTTTCACAATGGGCGATATTGATTTAGATCAAGGAACTTTCACTATAGCAAGCCCTGATGGCTCGGAAGAAGTAATCGATATTGGAACTCAAACATGTCCTGATCCATCTGACAATTACATTCCTCAATGTTGGCAGGCAGGCAAGATAATATATGAACGATGCATTGAAGAAGGAACTGATGAGTCCGAATGTGCATCAAGAAGAGATGAAACAAAACAGTCAGTGGTAGATAGGGGACGAGCTGGTTATCAAGTGGTCCCAAAAAATACTTTCTTAGATCGTAATATTTCTGGTCAATGTACTGATTGTTACAGTCCCCCAATGAATCACGTGCCTGGTGCAAGCGCTCAATATGGCTTGGCTCTCACTAAATTTAAAGATGATGGCACTGAACATAGGTTTCGATACGGCTTTATAGGCTCAAGCGACAATCACTCTTCTGCGCCGGGAAGTGGATATAAAGAATTATTTGGAAATAACATTGATGGAAGCGGTCCGCCTACTAAATTTTTTGACAGATTACTTCACATGGATCCTTGGTATTTTCCAAAAAGTCTGAGCCCGTCCGGCAAGAATTCAAACCCAGTAAAAGACTCATACATATCTGACTCTCAACCTCAACAATATGAAATCCCAGAGTTAATTGTTGGATTTAATACAATTGAATGGGAAAAACAAAGAGGCTTCTTCACCACAGGTGGATTAGCTGCTGTTCATTCAGATGGACGTTCAAAAGAAGAAATATGGGATGCTCTTAAAAGAAAAGAAACCTACGCAACAAGTGGAACCAGAATTCTTCTTTGGTTCAATATGATTAGCGGTGATAAAAAAATTCCTATGGGTTCATCTGTTGAAATGTATGCTGTACCAGAATTTGAAGTCAAAGCTATGGGATCATTTGAACAAAAGCCAGGATGCCCAGAAGATGCGTATAATGCTCTTGGAGAAGACAGGGTGGATGAATTGTGTTACAACGAATGTTATAATCCAAGCGATAAGAGAAATTTTATACAACGTATTGAAGTCATAAAAGTTTTACCTCAAGAATATTCTGATCAACCAATAGATGACCGTATAATTGATACGTGGAAAGTACATTATTGTAATCCAGATGATATTGGGTGTACGTTTAGATTTAAGGATGAAGACTTTCTAAAAGATCAAAAAGATGCAAGTTATTATGTGCGTGCCATCGAATTGCCATCACCTCAGATAAATGTAAAGGGCGGTGTATGCACGTTTGATGATGAGGGTAATTGTGTAGAATTTAAATTGTGTACGCAAGACTGGAGACATCCTAGAAATATTGAAACTTGCTCTGAAATTGATGAACATCGCGCATGGTCGTCACCAATTTATGTAGATTTTCTATCTTAATCATTTTTATTAATTCATGAAATTTTTAATACCAAGCATTATATCTATTATCGTAGGTTCATTGTTTAGCTGGGCATATTTGACTGCATACGGACTCACTATTTTATACTTTGTCTACTTATCGATGATGATTGGTGTGGTTTTTCTAGCTGCCGACGCTTGGAGGAATCGAGATAAGTGAATATTTAGCATTAGAAATATAATGCTAAACAATTGATTTTATTCAATATTAATTTTTTTCCACACCTTGTCATATTGGCATTCAACCACAATTGTGAATCCAATTATTTAATAAATGATGCACTCATAAATTTAATTATAGGGAGAAAAAATACATGTTAAAAAAAGTTCTACTTTATACAGTATTATTTTCATCACTATTATCTGCTAATGCTTTTGCTGGTGTCGATGACGAAACTGCTTATGCATTAAATACACTTTTGTTTTTGATTAGTGGGTTCTTAGTGATGTGGATGGCTGCAGGCTTTTGTATGTTGGAGTCGGGTCTAGTTACATCGAAAAGTGTTTCTACGATTGCAGCAAAAAACATAGGTCTTTATTCAATTGCCGGAATTATGTTCTGGTTGGTTGGTTATAACTTAGCTTACGGAATACCAGAAGGTGGTTATATAGGATCATTTACTTCATGGAGTGATGGTTCTGCAATTGCCACTGGTTACTCTGATGGATCAGACTGGTTCTTCCAGATGGTTTTCTGCGCAACAACAGCATCAATTGTTTCAGGTACATTAGCCGAAAGAATAAAAATATGGCCATTCTTTTTATTCGTAGCAATTTTAACTGGAGTAATTTATCCAATCGAAATGGGTTGGCAATGGGGTGGCGGATGGTTATCTGCTGCTGGTTTCTCAGACTTTGCTGGTTCAACTCTTGTGCACGCAGCAGGTGGTGCAGCAGCATTAGCTGGTGCAATTGTTCTTGGTCCAAGACTTGGAAGATTTGATAATGGTAAATTAGTGCCGTTTGCAAACTCATCTATACCTCTTGCAACTCTAGGTGTATTTATTCTATGGCTAGGTTGGTTTGGATTTAATGGTGGTTCACAGTTAGCATTAGGATCTTTTGATGATGCAACAGCTGTTGCTACAATTTACATTAATACAAACCTTGCAGCTTGTGCTGGTGTACTAGTATGTGCAACCATTACAAGATTAGTCAGAGGTAAAACTGATGTAGTGATGATGTTGAATGGTGCGCTTGGTGGTTTAGTTGCAATTACTGCAGAACCATTAATGCCAACACCTTTAATGGCAATCATTATCGGCGGTATTGGTGGTGCACTAGTATTTGCTGGTACTGAATTACTTACAGCCATGAAAATTGACGACGTTGTAGGAGCGATTCCTGTTCACCTTATTGCGGGTGTGTGGGGTACTCTTGCTGTACCAATTACTAATCCAGATACTAGCTTTGGAACACAATTCCTTGGCACAGCATCAATTTGTGTGTTCGTATTCGTAGTGTCCATAATTATTTGGGGCATTATGAAAGCCACAATCGGTATAAGGATTAGCGAAGAAGCTGAAAAAGAAGGAACTGACGTAGCTGAGACAGGTGTTATTGCCTACTCAATAAGAGACTAAGTTCATTCTTTTAAACTAATAAAAAGGGTCCACTTTTTTCCCCAATGATTATTCAAGTGGACCCTTTTTTACGTTTGTATTCGTATTCTAATTCCTTTAATCTCTCTCCGTTATGTCCGACAAAATAAATCCATTTGAAAAGAAAAAAAAAGGTGTCTTTTTTTTTAAGTCATCTAATCCATATGAGTTTTATGATCTTTTAAATGGCAAAAACATGGATGATAAACAAGATGTTTGGGGTACACTTATTTTTCCTGAAAATATGAAGAAGCCATGCCCTCTGATTATTCCTATTCATGGTAGCGCAGGGTTGAGAGAAGGTCATCACACTCATATGGTTAATTTATTAGACGCTGGATTTGCTATTTTTAGAATTCATCATTTTGAATCTAGAGGAGTTATCTCAATTGTTGAAAATCAAACTGAGGTTACACTTGCCTCGATGATTACTGATGCCTTTCGTGCATTAACATTAGTTTCAAAACATCCTGATGTTGATAGTGATAAAATAGGTATCATGGGGTGGAGTCTTGGTGGCAGCACAGCTTTCTATGCAGCCTGGCAACCTATTATCGATACGCTTACACAGAATGGTGAAAAGTTTGCTGCACATTTACCTATTTACCCCGGGACACTACTTAAGCCTGAGGATAATCGTTGGTCAGATGCTCCAATGCATGTTCTATTTGGAGAAGACGACGACTATACTCCTCTAAGCCTTTGTAAGAAAATGATTGAGTACATGAAGCCAGTTCGTAGTGTAGATCTTACAACTTATCCAAACGCTCATCATTCTTTTGACTCTATTGACCCTGTTGAATTTATTCCTTATGCCATTAGGCTGAAAGATATGTTCATTGATTTAAAAATGGATGGACGACAAATTTTTACCGATGAAAACAATAATACTTTTCATTTAGACTCACTTGAAGAAAGAATGCGCCTCTTAAAAGAAACGCCTGATATCCTTGGAGCCCACGCAGGAGGTAATTGGGCAGCTCGTAAGCAATGTCATAAAGACGCTGTTTCATTCTTTCAAAAACAATTTTTTTCATAAAAATTTATTGAGCGGTATTGACTCTTAACTCCACTAGTGCAATAATTAGAACAAAACAAGAACAAAATAGAATTTATCCAATGTTTTTAACATTTTATAAAGAAGCAGTAGAATGCGGTTTTCCCTCTCCAGCAAGAGATTTTACAGAGGGGACAATTGACCTAAATGAGGAACTTATTCCACATCCAAACGCAACTTTCATAGTCCGAGCACGCGGTGACTCTATGATCGGTTCAGGTATTTATCCAGGAGACCTTCTCATTGTTGATCGGAGTATTAAGCCTCGAAATAATTCTATAATCATAGCAGTTTTAGATGGCGAGCTGAGTGTTAAAATTTTAAAAATAGAAAATAAACAAGTTTGTTTGTCATCATCTAACAAGAACTATATTGATGTTTTAGTCTCTGAAGAAATGGATTTTACCATATGGGGAGTATGCACAAACGTTGTTCATAGTTTAAGTCCAAAGAATAGATAATTAATGAGAGAGAAAGTTTTTGCACTAATCGATTGCAATGCGTTTTATGTTTCATGTGAACGCGTTTTTAATCCAAAACTTAACAACAGACCAGTTGTAGCTTTATCAAATAATGATGGTTGTATAATATCACGTTCCAAAGAAGCAAAGGCTCTTGGAATAAAAATGGGTGTTCCACTTTTTAAGGTGAAAGATATTGTAGAAAAAGAAAAGGTGGTTGTATTTTCTTCAAACTACACATTGTATGCAGACATGTCGCGCCGAGTAATGAATATTATTTCAAGTTCTTCACCTTATACAGAAATATATTCGATTGATGAAGCATTCGTAGAGTTGAGCAGTTTACCAATTAATTATGAGTCTTATGCCCATCAACTGAGACAAACTATCTTACAGCATACAGGAATTCCAGTCAGCATAGGTATTGCCTCAACAAAAACCCTTGCAAAGGTTGCAAACCACAAGGCTAAAAAAGATGATTCTTTAAACGGCGTATGTTCACTTGTGAATTACAATAATATTGACCAAATACTTGAACTAACTGAAGTGGGTGATGTGTGGGGAGTAGGAAGACGTTTATCAAAAAAATTAATTAGCCATGGCATACATAATGCAAAGCTACTAAAGAATTGCAGTGACTCATGGATAAGAAAAATGATGAGCGTTAATGGCTTGAAAACAATTACAGAGTTAAGAGGGATTTCTTGTATTCCCCTTGAAGAATACTCAATGACAAGAAAAAGCTGCTGCACCACGAGATCATTTGGAAAACTTCTAACAAATTTAGAAGACATAGAGCAAGCTGTCACAACTTTTGCGCGAAGAGCTGCTGAGCGTATACGCTCTGAAAGCCTTGCAGCGTCTTGTGTTTCAGTCTTTGTAAGAACTAATCCTTTTGACAAAAAGAGTGCTTATTATTCAAACGGGGCATCAAGAACCTTTTCTCATCCAACGCATGATAGCATAACAATTATTGAAACAGCTTTGTTGCTTACAAAGAGAATTTTTAAAAACAACTATCAGTATAAAAAAGCAGGTGTGCTTCTTAGTGGTTTGTGTGATGAGTCAGAAATTCAAGAGACACTATTTGAAAAAAATTATAATCAAAATTCTGATCTTATGTCAGCAATCGATGCCATTAACTATCGTTACGGCCGGGACACACTTCAGATGGCATCAGAATGTAAAGTTGGCAATTGGAAACAAAAAAGAGAAAACTGTACAAGAAACTATACAACGCAGATTGATAGATTGCTTTTAGTTTAAATTTTTATAAAGGAAGTCAGTAAATATATTATTGAGTTCATCAACAATAAAACCACCACCACCATGACCGCCTATAAAAACAAAGCTTTCAGCTCTTGGAATTAAGCTTAAAACCTGTTGGACAGTTTTTGGATCAATTTCATCATCATCACTTGCATAGGCTATATGAATAGGAATATCTAATTGTGAGAATTTTTTATAATCAGGAATAAAGTTAGTATTTACAATATTACGTATTGAAGAAAGAAGTGATTGCTCTGTTCCAGGTAGTGTAAGTTGACCAATGTATCTTTCAACCAAATCTCTCTGCTCAGGATTATCGGTTACCCATTGATCAGCTCTATTTTTTAAAAATGGAATTCCAAGAACTCTTAAAACAAAATTTCCCAAGATTGGAGTTTTAAGAATACTAAGTATTTTACTGTTACTATTTACAAGAGGCACCTGCAAACCAATAGCAGATACTTGATTTGGATATTTGTTAGCGTAACTGATTGCAATTGGGGCTCCCATGGATGAACCATGTAAAATAGAATTCTTTATTTCTAAATAACCTAACAATTCGTTAAGTTGATCTAAATAAAACTCCATGTTGTATTCAGAAACAGGTCTGTCCGAGTAACCTCTTCCATATTGATCATAACAGATTACTCTATAGCCTTTTTGACTTAATCCTTCACAGAAACCAACATATCCTTCTGAAGGCAATGTTGCGCCATGAATAATAATTATTGCAGGATCATTTTTATTCCCATAATCCTTATAGGCTGTTTGCCCTTTAGAAAGGTTGACAAAATTATAGTCAGATTTTTTCTGATAGGATTTTAAGTCTCCTTTTTCAAAGCTACTAAATGCATAAATAACTGTGAGTACAACTATAATAAGTAGAAGTATAAAAAATGTGCCTGTAAATATACTTTGGAAAATGGTCATTTTTACCAACTATAATAACTTAATTAACAAAATCAAAGTTGATTGGAATTAGCTGATTTGCTAGCATATAGGCCAATAAAAATGGGAGATTATTAATGAAAAAAACGATATTCAGTTTAATCGCAGGGGTGTTGGTCTTAGGACTGTTCTATGGTTGTGACAGACAGTCAGATCAAGCATCTACTGACGAAATAAAAATCGGAGTAATTCTTGGATTTACAGGTCCAATTGAGTCACTCACACCAACAATGGCAAGTTCAGCTGAACTTGCGATGAAAGAGGCAAGTGACTCTGGATTGCTTTTAGGCGGAGCAACAGTAAGTTCTGTTCGTGCTGACTCAACATGTGTTGATGCTGGTGCGGCAACTTCAGCGGCCGAAAGACTAGTAACATCAGATAATGTTGCAGCAATAATGGGAGCGGATTGTTCAGGAGTTACAACTGCAATTGCAAATAATGTAGCAGTGCCTAATGGGGTAACAATGATTTCTCCATCAGCTACTTCGCCAGCATTAACGGACATTGATGATAAAGGTTACTTCTTTAGAACTGCACCATCAGACGCAAGACAAGGGCAAGTATTGGCTCAAGTAGTCATGGATAGAGGTATCAACGAAGTTGCTGTTACTTATACTAATAATGACTACGGTAAAGGACTGTCCGATAGTTTTGTAAATGCATTTAAAGCGATGGGTGGATCTGTTACTACTGAAGTACCTCATGAAGATGGCAAAGGTGATTACTCAGCAGAAGTATCAACACTATCAGCTTCAGGTGCCTCAGAAGTTGCTGTTCTTGGTTACGTAGACCAAGGCGGTCGAGGAATCATTCAGAACTCGATGGAGACTGGAGCATTTTCAAGATTTATACTTGCTGATGGAATGATTGGTGACAGTCTAATCGAAAATGTAGATGGTGATTTGACGGGAACTTTTGGAACTTTACCAGGATCTGAATCAGAAGGAGCAAACATGTTTAAATCAATTGCATCTTCAAACGGCATCCCAGGTGATGGACCATTCGAACCAGAGTCCTATGATGCAGCTGCTTTAATATTGCTTGCAATACAAGCAGGTAATTCTACGGACAGATCTTCAATCGCTCAAAATGTAATGGGAGTTGCAAACGCCCCTGGAACAGAAATTTTTCCGGGTGAATTAGGCAAAGCATTACAAATCTTGAAAGACGGAGGCCAAGTGAACTATCAAGGTGCAACAAATGTTGAGTTCTCTGATGTTGGTGAAGCTTCTGGTTCTTATAAAGAGCTTGAAATAGGTAACGGTAAATTTAATACGGTTACAGTTCGTTAAGATTATAACATTTTAATTAATAGGGGTCGATTTTGGCCCCTATTTTTTTTGGATTTTCTCAGGTATTACCCCTTTTGGCATAAACCTCAGCGCCAATAAAAGCAATAAACCCATTATAAATAATCTGAGATGTGCTGCGCTTCCCAGCAGATGCATTCTAAGAGGATTGTCGTATTCGAGTCCACCAGCCAACAGGTTCATAAACCCAATGGACAATGGTTCAGCTTCAATCCAAATGAACCAAATAAAGAATCCACCAAAAATTGAACCTAAGTTATTACCCGATCCACCAATTATAACCATTAACCAGATAATAAATGTAAATCTTAATGGACGATAAGATCCGGGTGTAAATTGACCATCTAAGGTAGTGAGCATTGCTCCTGCTATACCAATTATTGCTGAACCAATAATAAAAATTTGTAAATGTTGCGCAAAAATATTTTTACCCATTGCGCTAGCCGCCTCTTCGTTATCTCTTATAGCTCTTAACATTCTTCCCCATGGTGAATTTAAAGCAAGCTGACTTAGGTAGAAGATTAACAAAAGAACAGAAAAAAATAATCCTGCATAACAGAGTTTTACAAATATTCCTGAACTATCAATAACAAGATCATTCAGCAAGTCTTGTCTTGAAGAAAGAGATTGTATAGCTTCTAGTTTTGAAAAGTTAATTCTCTCAACTAGATTAAGGAACCATTCAGATTGCTGAAGTTCAATTTCATATGGAACAGGTCTATCCAAACCTGAAACATTTTTTACCCCTCGAGATAACCAATCTTCATGTTTAACTACTGCTATTACAATCTCTGAAATTCCAAGAGTTGCGATAGCTAAATAGTCTGACCGTAATCGGAGAGTGATTTTTCCTATTACCCACGCAACAAGTCCAGCAACTACTGCAGCAATCAGCCAAGAGAAAATAATTGGTAAACCTAAACCTCCAAGAAAACCTGTTTTAGCAGGATTAATCGACTCGATAATATCTATAGAAGGTCCATAAAAATTATTAATTCCAATTAAACCAAAAACAATTATTAAGATTATAAGGGTGTTTCTTATTTGTTTATTTTCAATATTCCTAAATACAAATAAGAGAGCGGTAACTGTTAATACAAAAATTATTGCACTAATTACAATTCCTATGCCCGCTTTATCCCATGCTTCGTAAATTGGATCGTGTGAAACCAATACTGCTGTTAAACCTCCAAGCGCAGTAAAACCCATTACTCCTGCATTAAACAAACCTCCATATCCCCATTGCAAATTAACACCAATCGCCATTATTGATGAAATAATACAGAGATTAATAACGCTGAGAGACACAGACCAGGACTGAGTAAAGCCCACGATTGCTAGCAAAATCGCCATTACAGTGAATGCAACTGGTGTTCTTAATTCTTCGTTCATATTATTTTACCCCTCACAATTCCTGTTGGTCTGACAATCAGTACAATCACTAAAATAATGAAAGAAATAGCAAACTTATAATCTGTTGAGAGAACTTGCATTAATCCTGAAGGCTCTAAATTTTCTGGAAGAAGATATACAAAGAATTTCTTGTAAGCATAGGTTAATGTAATTTCAGAGAATGCAATGACATAGCCTCCAATTACTGCACCAATTGGTGACCCTATTCCACCTACAATTGCAGCCGCAAACATTGGCAACAGCAAATTAAAATATGTAAATGGTTTAAAGCTCTTATCTAGCCCATAGAGTACCCCAGCAGTAGTAATCAAAATTGAAGATATGATCCAAGTAACAATCACTATCTTTTCAGGATTAATTCCTGATAATAGTGCCAGGTCTTCATTATTTGAGTACGCTCTCATTGACTTGCCCAGTTTAGTCTTCTGTAAGAAATAGAATAAACTTATCATTGCAACTAAAGCTACAATGACAGTGATTAATTGAGTTGATTTGATTGTTAATCCTTCTTCTAATCCAAAGTAATTTTTAAAATCTAAAGCATGTACTATATACTTTTCACCATCAAAAAACTTTCTATCATTAGGTCCTATAATAAATCTGACTACTGCCTGCAGAATAAACATAACTCCTACGGAAACGATCATGAGTACTATAGGTTGGCTTTTTTGTTTACGATAAAAACTGTAAACTGATCTATCAATTAAAAGACAAAACAAAGCTGTTACTATAATAGCAAAAGGTAGAGCAAGTAATGCAGTAGGAAGAATTCCAGCAGTGATCCCTATACTTTGAAATAACCAAGTAAATAAAATAGTAGCCATCGTTCCAAATGACATCCAATCAGCTTGAGCAAAGTTTGAAAATCTTAATACGCCATAAATAATTGTTAAACTTAATGTAGCTAACGCAAGCTGACTTCCATATGACAAAGCTGGAACAATTACAAAATTTGACAACAGGACTATCGCATTAATAAATTCAAAATTTTCCAACTTATCCTCCCAAGAAACTTTTTCTTACTTCTTGGTTATTTAAAAGCTCTTGTCCTTCGCCACTAAATTTGTTTTCTCCTCCGACCAAAACATAACCAAAATCTGCTATATTTAGTGCTTGTTTAGCATTTTGCTCGACAATGACGATTGCAACACCTGAGTTTTTAATAGTTATAATTCTCTCAAAAATTTCCTTCATAACGATTGGTGAAACGCCAGCTGTTGGCTCATCGAGCATGAGAACCTTAGGTCTTGTCATTAATGCGCGACTAACTGCAACTTGTTGTCTTTGTCCACCTGATAATTCACCTGCAAGCTGATTTCTTTTGTCTTTCATTGCTGGAAATAAATTATAAAGCTCCTCAATTGTTTCTTGAACATTATCTTCCCTAAGAAAGGCTCCCATTTCTAAATTTTCTTCTACTGTAAGCTCACTGAAGATGTTCATTGTTTGTGGTACAAACGCAATCCCAGCTGCCACCCGATCTTGAGGCGTTAATTTTGAAATATCTGAACCATCTAACATCAAAATACCTTCCTTAAGAGAAATCATACCAAGCATTGCTTTCATTGCCGTTGATTTACCAGCGCCATTTGGACCCACAATTACAACAATTTGATTTTTATCTACTTCAATATCGCATGCATGAATAATATCTTCACCGCCATAACCCCCTGTCATATTAGTGCAACTTAAAAATTTACTCATTTAATATCGTCTCTTCCCAAGTAGGCTTCTATTACTTTTTCATTTTTTTTGATTTCATCAATATTACCCTCTACTAGAACAGACCCTTCGGTCATAACAATTACTTTGTCGCAGAGTTGACTTAAAAAATTCATGTCATGTTCAATCATAAAAAAAGTATAATTTTTTTCGGTATTCAATTTTTTAATCGTATCCGATATATCATTTAACAAGGTTCTGTTTACACCTGCACCAACTTCATCCAGCAATACTATTTTGGCATCAACCATCATAGTTCGGCCAAGTTCAAGTAATTTTTTTTGTCCACCAGACAAATTACCAGCTAACTCAAACATTAAATGTTCTAGCTTAAGGAACTTTACGACTTCAATTGCTTTCTCTTTGATAACAGACTCTTCTTCTTCAATAACTTTTCTTTTAAACCATGTATTAAGAATTTTCTCTCCTGATTGAGATCCAGGAACCACCATTAAATTTTCAAGTACGGTCATATTTGAAAACTCATGTGCTAATTGAAAAGTTCTAAGCACTCCTTGATCAAATAGCTCATGCGATTGAAGTCCTGTGATGTTCTTTTCATCAAGAAATACAGTACCATTTGTTGGAGCAATATTACCTGCAATGATATTGAAAAGTGTGGTTTTGCCTGCTCCATTTGGGCCAATTAAGCCAGTAATTTTGCCTTTTTCAACATCCATAGTTGCATTATCGACCGCTTTAATACCACCAAAATTTACCGATAATTGATTAATGCTTAACATTTAAATAATTAATAAATTTCCTATTTTTAAACCTCTTGCACTTACTTTGAAGATACATGATTGAGGTAAAGTGCAAATAGTATCATAGCGAGAGAAACTAGTACATTCACTCTGATTATTTCGTTTAGAAATAAAACTCCTGAAAAATAGGCAATGAGAGGTATCATAAAATTAATTAAAGATAAAAATACTGGTCCTTGAAGCTCAATAATTTTAAAAAATAATAAATTAGCAATTGCTGTTGCAAATAAGCCCTGAATAACAATTGCTATAGTTGAAGAGCTGGTGAAACTCTCTAGCCAGAATGGCTCATAAAAAAAAGCAAATGGACTGATAATTATTGTGCTTGCCATAGTTGTTCCTGTTGCTAAAGAAATAAAATTTATTTTTGGTACTAATTTTGAAACAATAGAATTTACACCATAGCAAATCGCAGCTAGCAATACAAAAATCTGACTAAAAAATTCAACTCTATTATTTCCACCTAATTTAGATAGATTCTCAAAACCAAAAAGCACAACTAATCCCAATGCCGCTAGGATAAAACTAAGTACTTTAATTATATTTATGTTTTGATCCTTTAAAATTATGGCTGATAAAGCAAGAGTTATAAGAGGCATAGGGCTCATCAAAACTCCAGCAATACCAGCATCAATAATTCTCTCCGCATTTGATATTAAATAAAATGGAATTGCTGAACCCAATGCTCCTATAGCAATATAAAATGTCAGATATGTACGAGTAAGAATAATTTTATTTCCAGTATACTTCATACAAACGTATAAAATAATGGACGCCATAAAAAGACGACAAAATACATTAGTTATGGGACCAACGTCTATAACAGCAATTTTTATAAATAAAAAATTTACTCCCCATATGATAGCAAGTGAAAAGAGTAGTAGCCAACTAATAATACTTGGTTGATTTATTTGTTTCATTTAGTGTTTGAGAAAGGTATTATTTTAAACTTTCAAAGTAAATGAATAAAAAAATGAGATTATTTACTCTTTTGTTTTTTAGTTTTTTAATTTTTTATGGATGCGCCAGTAAACCCCCTTCTCAGCAGGAAAATATCTGTTCTATTTTTGAACAAAAATCTTCATGGTATAGACTAGCCAATAATTCCTCTGAAAAATGGGGCGCACCAATTCATGTTCAAATGTCAATTTTAAGACAAGAGTCTGCTTTTCAAAATAGGGTTAAACCTGAGAGAACTAAATTGTTAGGTGTCATTCCTTGGACAAGAAAATCAAGTGCGTTTGGTTATACACAGGCAATAGATGCAACTTGGGATTGGTACCGCGATGAAAACAATAAACCCCTTGCATCAAGAGTAAATTTTGCCGACGCAATTGATTTTACGGGTTGGTACATAAATAAATCTCATCAAATCAATGGCATTAATAAAAGTGATGCATACAATCAGTATTTGGCTTATCACGAGGGTCATGGTGGTTTCAAAAAAAAATCATACCAAAGTCAAAGTTGGCTAATTGATGTTGCAAAAAAAGTAAAAATTCGTTCAGATAAGTATAAAAACCAGTTAGATAATTGTGAGCACAAGTTTCAAAAGAAATTTCTAGGAATATTTTAATGAGTAAGAATTCAAATATTATAGCCGTAACGATGGGTGATCCGTCTGGCGTTGGTACTGAAATTGCAATCAGAGCAAAAATAAAAAAAATAAAAAAACCAAATTTTTTTATTATACATGATCCAGATTTTGTAAAAAAAATCATAAAAAAAATGAAATCTAACTTAAAAGTTAGAAAAATAAATAGCCCTTCAGAAGTAAAAAAATTACCTAAGAACTATTTAGCTGTTTTGCCAATAAAAATTAGTAAAAGCACACAACTAGGAAAAAAAAATTTATCTAATACTAAGTCTATTTTAAAATCAATTGATCTTGCAGTTAAATTAGCAAAAAATGGAGAGGTTACAGCAATTGTAACGAACCCAATTAATAAAGATGTAATTGGAAAAAAAGTTAAAAATTTCAGAGGTCATACAGAGTACCTTGCTAAAAAAGATAGAACAAACGACCAATTAATGGTGATGATGAATAAAAATATGAAAACTATTCCCCTGACAACCCATATTGCAGTAAACAAAGTTTCTAGCAAAATAAATAAAAAAAATATCATCAAAGCTATCATTAATGCCAATATAAGCTTGAGGAATGATTTTAAAATCAAAAAACCTCGTATAGCTGTTACAGCACTTAACCCACATGCGGGTGACGGTGGACTTATTGGTGATGATGAAAAAGTAAAAATTATACCTGCTATTAATTATTGTAAAAAAAGGAAAATATCCGTTGAGGGACCCTTGCCTGCTGACTCAGCATTTATAAAAAATAATCAAAATAAATATGATATTTTTATTTGCATGTTTCATGATCAAGCTTTGATACCCGTCAAGATGATAAGCTTTGATGAGACGGTCAACTTTACTGCTGGACTTTCATTTGTAAGAACGAGCCCTGACCATGGAACAGGACTTGATATTGCAAAGAAATTTATTGCATCACCTAATAGCTTAATAGCAGCTATGAAATCAGCTTCAAAAATTGCTCAAGCTAGAAGAAAATGACACTGTCACTTTATTCTGCATTATTCATTTTTGCGACCACTATGGTTATAACGCCTGGCCCCGCAAACTTATTACTTATGAGTGCTGGAGCGCAACATGGATTTTATAAGTCAGTACCCTTTGTAATAGGTGTAACTTGTGGGAAATTATTTTTAACAATTGGTTTAGGGATTGGATTTTTAACTATTTTGAACTCAAATCCGATATTGATTAATATTATTAAAGTAATTGGTACAGCCTATATATGCTGGCTTTCGTGGAAAATACTTTTTTTAAGTTTGCAATCAACAGAAAGTAATCAAAATGAAAAGGCACCTAATTTCTTAAACGGTTTAATGGTTCATCCATTAAATCCTAAAGGCTGGGCAATGGTAATCGCCGCTTATACACAATTCACTTCCTTTGGTAATACATACACTTCTTCAAGTTGGGCATTAGAAGTTATTATTGTAGCAGGAACCTTTTTTTTCATTCAATCAATTTCACATTCTATATGGTGTTGGTCTGGAAGTTTAATATTTAACTTTTTGAGTAATAAAAATCTAATTAGACAAATTATAGTTACTATTCTTGCGGTTCTTACAATTGGGACGGTAGTGTACAGTAATTTTTTTATCTAATTTTACTAAGATTGTTTTCTTCAACTGATTTGCTGAAGCTAGCAAATAATTTTTTTGAAAAATCATCTGTAGTTGCTGAATATTCTGGATGCCATTGAACTCCATAAAAGTATCCGCTGTAATTTGATAAACTGATAGCTTCAACTGTTTCGTCTTTAGCAACACCTTCAATAACAAGATCATTTGCTATTTTATCTATTCCTTGAGTATGAAGTGAATTTACCTCAATCGTTGGCGTGCCGGCCAGCTTTTCAAATTTTCCATTTTCAGTTAAATAAACTTCATGCTGTTTTGAAAACTGTACTTCTGGGTCATCAGACTCTGGGCATCTGTGATCCATTCTTCCTGGTACATCATGAATATCCGCATGAAGAGAGCCTCCCATTGCAACGTTAACTTCTTGAAAGCCCCTACAAATAGCTAACATAGGAATTTCATTTTTAAATATGAAATCAATCATAGGGAGAACAGTCTTATCTCGATCTATGTCTAATGGCTCAACTATTTTGTCTTTATTATAAAATTCAGGATAAACGTTTGAGAGACTGCCCGTTAGCATTACCCCATCAAATTTTCTAAGAGTATTTCTGTAGTCAATTGTTGAACCAAGGGCTGGCAAAATGACAGGTATACAGCTTGTAGCTTCAGCCACAGCTTTTATGTAGTTCGTTCCTGACGCATGATATGTCCGATGCAATTCTGCTTTTTCAATTACGTCGGCAAATACAGCAATTAGTGGCTTATTTTGAGTATCCATAAAAAAATTAGTTTACTAATATCAGGATAATATCATATAACAACTTTAATGGTTATAAATATTCAAGATAAACAATCACAACATAAGGCAATGTCTGCGTGGGATGACATCCTAGTCATCGACGATCAACTTTCAAGTGAAGAGAAAATTTTAAAGTCATCAGTAAGATCTTATTGCCAGGAAAAACTTTTACCTAGGATCATAGATGACAACAGAAATGAAAATTTTAGTAGAGAGATTTTCAATGAAATGGGTGAGCTTGGAATTCTAGGCTCTTATTTAAATGGATATGGATGTGCGGGCACGAATTATGTCTCATATGGGCTTATTGCTCGGGAAATTGAAAATATTGACAGTGCATACCGATCTATCATGTCGGTTCAAACAAGCCTAGTCATGTTTCCTATTTATCAATTTGGTACTGAAGCACAAAAAGAAGAATATTTACCAAGACTTGCAAAGGGTGAAATCATTGGAAGCTTTGGTCTGACAGAGCCTGATGCTGGTAGTGATCCTGGCGCAATGAAAACCAAAGCGATAAAAGTCAAAGGGGGTTATGAATTGACTGGTACCAAGACATGGATCAGTAATGCACCCTATGCAGATGTAATTATTGTTTGGGCCAAGGATGAAGATAATGTAATCAGAGGATTTATTGTGGACAGAGAGTCCAAAGGACTATCAACCCCCAAAATTGAAGGTAAATTATCTTTACGCGCTTCAGCAACGGGGCAAGTTGTTATGGAAAATGTTTTTTGTTCAGAAGATAAAGTTTTACCAAAAGCATCAGGTTTGGGTGGACCTTTTCAATGCTTAAATAGTGCAAGATACGGAATTTCATGGGGCGCTCTAGGAGCAGCAGAGTTTTGTTTCGCAACAGCTAGGCAATATGCATTGGACAGAATGATGTTTGGAAAACCTATTGCTGGTACTCAGCTTGTTCAGTCTAAATTAGTTGATATGCAAACAGAAATTGCTTTAGGTCTACAGGCTGCACTTAGAGTTGGGCGTCTGATGGACGAAGATCAGTCAGATAGCAATATGGTAAGCCTCATAAAAAGAAATAATGTTGGGAAAAGTTTAGATATTTGCAGGAGTGCAAGAGATATTCTTGGTGGTAATGGTATTTCAGATGAGTATCATGTAATGAGACATATGGTAAACTTGGAAACCGTTAAGACATATGAAGGCACACACGATGTGCATACTCTAATTATGGGAAGAAACTTAACAGGTATACAGGCTTTTAAATAATTATGGCTTATCTAAATCGTACAACAAAGCAATGGCAGGAAATCGATACAGCTCATCATCTGCATCCTTTTACTGATTACAAGTCGCTTGCAAAAGAAGGTAGTATCATCGTTACAAAAGCAGATGGTGTTCACCTTACTACATCAGATGATAAACAGTTACTTGATGCCATGTCTGGCTTGTGGTGTGTAAATGTAGGTTATGGAAGAAAGAATCTTGCAGACGTTGCTTATAAGCAAATGCAAGAATTACCTTATTATAATTCTTTTTTTAAAACAGCTACACCACCATCAATTGAACTTGCTAAAGAGTTAGCTGAAATTAGTCCACACGATTTAAATCATGCATTTTTTTCTTCAAGTGGCTCTGAAGCCAACGATACTGTTGTAAGAATGGTAAGGAGATATTGGGATTTAAAAGGCAAGCCAAATAAAAAAACATTTATTAGCAGAGAATATGCTTATCACGGAAGTACGATGACTGGAATGAGTTTGGGTGGCATGACAGCGATGCATGCTCAAGGGGATATGATGCCTGGTTTTGAACATGTGTTGCCTCCTTATTGGTACAAGTATGGAGGTGATATGTCTCATGATGACTTTGGTATTCATGCAGCTAATAAAATTGAAGAAAAAATAAATGAAATTGGCCCGGATAATATTGCGGCGTTTATAGGAGAACCAATTCAAGGGGCTGGAGGAGTTATTATTCCACCTGATACCTATTGGCCAAGAGTTCAAGAAATTTGCAAAAAATATGACATTCTTCTTGTTGTTGATGAAGTCATTTGTGGATTTGGTAGAACTGGAAACTGGTTTGGATCAGATACTTATAATATTAAACCTGACATTATCACTATGGCCAAAGGGATTACCTCAGGATATATCCCACTTTCTGGAATCATGATTTGCGACAGAGTTTGTGAAACTCTAATCAATGAAGGTGGCGAATTTTACCACGGTTATACTTATTCGGGCCACCCAGTAGCTTGTGCCGTAAGCCTTGAAAATCTTAAAATTATCAAAGAAGAAAATCTTATTGAACAATCACAAAATGTTTCCGTTTATCTGGAGCAGCAAATGCGCGAAATTGAAAAGCACCCTTTAGTTGGTGAAGTAAGAATGAAGAGCTTTATTGGAGCTGTGGAATTAGTGAAAGATAAAGAAACTAAAGAAATGTTTGAAGACACTGGCACAGTTGGAACGATTTGTAGGAACTATTGTATTGAAAACGGTTTAGTAATGCGAGCTGTAAGAGATGGCATGATCTTCTGCCCACCTCTTATATTCAATAATAAACACGTGGATGAACTTTGTGAAAAGCTAAAAATCTCGCTGGACAAAACACTAGATCATATTACAAAATAAAACTTACTTAATCTGCAGATAGTAATCGTAGTATTCT